>JBDGZZ010000250.1:0-6154 GCA_039588335.1 Gemmatimonadota bacterium
CGTCGATCAGCAGGAAGCGTGGAATGAGGACCACAACCCCAGGCACCATCATCGTTGACAGAAAGAGCATGAATAGTCTGTCCTTGCCCCTGAACTCGAACTTGGCGAATGCATATCCGGCAGTGGCGGCGGTGAACAGTTGTCCGATGACTATGAGGCCAGCGAAGACGAGCGAATTGAGGAAGTACCTGCCGAACGGGCGGGCGGTGAGAGCGCCGGCATAGTTGTCCCAGCGCAGTGTCTCGGGCACGAGCCGTGGTGGGAACCGGAACACCTCCAGCTCGTCCATCAAGCTGGTCGAGACCATCCAGAGGAATGGAACCAGCATCGTAACGGCTAGCAAAAGAACGAAGCCCCATGTGGCCACCCGCGACAACCGGCGTTGCGTCAACCCTCGAGACATCAGGCTGCTTCCTCCGTGCGGCGCTCCAGCGTTCGGAACTGCAGCCACGTGACGATGAAGATGATGGCGAACAGTACCCAGCTCATTGCGGCCGCGTCACCGAAGCGGAAGAACCCCCACGCCTCTTCGTAGATGTGGAACACTGCGACGTCGGTTGCGTCGAGCGGTCCACCTTCAGTCATCACGTAGACGGCACCAAACACCTGAAACGATCCGATTACGGATGTGATGAGAACGAAGAACAGAGTATGACGCAGGCCGGGTAGGGTGACGTGAATGAACCGGCGCCACGCCCCAGCTCCGTCAATTAGAGCCGCGTCGTATAGTTCTTGTGGTATTGCTGCCAGACCCGCCTGAAACAGCACCATCTGGTAACCGAGAATCATCCATACCGACATGATCATGATGGAGAGCAGGGCCGTGGACGGAGAACTCAGCCAGTGTACCGGACCGAGACCTACGATGGATAGCAGCCAGTTGAGGAGGCCGTACTCATCGTGTAGCATCCACTGCCACACCATCGCGATGGCAACCAAACTGGTGATCGTGGGGAGAAACAGTGCAGCTCTGAGTATCACTATGCCGCGTACCCGGCGATGAACTACCAGCGCAATTGCCAAGGCGATTGCCATGGCGAGCGGGACGTGGAGGCTGAATACTGCAGTGTTACGAATTGCGTTCCAGAAAGCTCCGTCGCCCAACAGCCGTGCGTAGTTTGCCAGTCCCACCAGAGGCCTGGCTGCGTCGAGCAGGCTCCAGCGATGAAGGCTGAGCCAGGCGGCGAAGAGCAACGGAGCAATGGTGAAGATCCCCAGGTGAATCGCTGCCGGTGCGAGAAACGACCATGCTACAGTATTGCGGTGGAAGGCACGTGGCTGATCCAACATGCCCGCCAGTGTGAGCAGCAACATCGCAACGAACACACCCACCAATCCGATTACCACAATTACTGTGGTGGGTCCGTGTGTGTGTTCGTAGGGCAGCACGACCACCCTGACAGATTCCACATCTATGACGGCGTACTCCACGCGATCCGCAAGAGTTCGCCCCAGGGCCGGAGGAGGTACCGCTGCGAGATCTTCGGTGGCGGTCGTCGGGAGCGTGGAGAAGGCTACTTCACCATCTTGCCCCCGCAGTAAGAAGGGGAGCCCCGTCAGCTGACCCACGCCACCCGGCCGTTCCATCACTGACTGTAGATCGGGTGCCAATTGCAGCGACCGCTCAGAGACGCGCACCAAGCGGTCGGTCGCACTCGACAACTCACGCACGGCCCAGTGGCGGCTGATCAGAAGCGGTGCCATCGCCAAGACGAGTAGTAGTGCTCCCAACACGGCGGTGCCTCCCGGGCTACCCTGAGATGGGCGGAGAGTCAACGCGATGACCCCAGCCACAATGAGTATCGCCAGCAATGCCGACAGGTGTATGCGAAGCGGAAGCTGGGTTGCTCGGTCCGATGGTGGATCGAGATAGAGCGTGCCCGTCTGATACCAGGATTCTTCGTCGTAGAGCGAGGCCTTGGCGGCGTGCCCGGCAGCAGTACGGTAGACGATGGCTTCGTCTAGAAGTAGATCGGTTTCCGCTGTTATCCGCCATCGTCCGGCAAACACGGAATCCAGCGGTTCGGATCGCTGCGATTCGCGCAGCAGCTCAACTGCAGCCGCCGTTTCTCGGCGCAACAGGTCCTGCAATGTTCTGGTGACCGACCGCTGGGCTACATGGATGCCGGCGACGACCGCTGCTGCCATTGCCAGGGTTGCGCTCGTCCCCAGGATTACCCGCTGCCATCCGTTCGTTGTCACCGTGCCCGGATCCGATCTATTTCCCGCGCCACATTCGATGCGGAGGTCTGCAAGTCCTCGCCGCGCAACAAGTGGCGATCCATGATGTCGAGCGACATCTCCTCGATCTCGTGAAAGTCTAGTACGAAGGCCCCCCATGGTGGCCGGCTCCCGGTGACCTGGCTCAGGAATGCACTCTCCAGACCCAGCGTATCCTGTCCGGCCAACTCGAGCGCCACGGCCTCGAAAGCCGGGATCTCGAGTCGGGCGGCGGCCCGCATGCGCTGCGCCTGCTCTCCCGCGAGGAAGGCCGCGAGTTCGACCGCGAGCCGCTTGTGTTTCACGTTGGTGGGCACCGCCCAACCGGACGCGTACACTACGCCTCGAGGCTCTGCGTCTGCGTGGTGCGGAATAGGTGCGATGCCCAGCTGTATGTCGCCGCGCTCGTTGTACTGCAACAGGCGTGGCAACAGCCAGTGGCCACCGTGGAGCATTGCCTGATCGCCCACGTAGAAGCGTCCCACACGCATGGGATCGCCGCCCCTCAAGAACTGCACAGGAGAAGTTTCCCATTGGGTAATGAGAGAAGCCAGAAACGCGAAAGTCGCGACCGTCGGCTCCGAGTCCAGGTGACCCACCGTGGAAGTACCGTGTTGATCCAAGATGTCGCCTCCGGCGGACCAGACCCACGGGATCCATTCGAACAGCCGTCGTGGAAAGTCGATCGCGTAGCTGTCGGTTTGACCGTCACCGTTGCGGTCGCGCGTGACATCTCGGGCTATCTGGAGAAACTCCTCCCACGTCCACTCGTCTTCCGGTGGAGTTGGGACACCGAGGTTGTCGAAGAGAGATCGATTGTAGTAGATGACCATCGGTGTGAAACCCTTGGGGAACGCATACAGGTGACCGCTCCTGTTGAACACGTCGAGAGCCTCGGGAAATACGCGAGTAGGATCGTATTCGACGCGAGCTGCGTACGGACTGAGATCCAACACCAGACCCCTGTCGACCAACATCGGAATATCCGGGGCGTCGAGCAGAAAAACGTCGGGGGGCGTCCCTGATGCAATCTCCGTCGCCAGCTTCTCTCCGTAGTTGTTGACGATCGACTCCACCGTTACCCGAACCTCGGGGCGTATCTTCGAGAACTCGCTGGCGATGCGCTGTTCGGCCATGACCTCCAAGTCGGTTGCCCAGTTCAGGACTCGCAGAGAGATGTGAGCGTCGGTCTCCTTCCGACAGCCGGAGAACAGGAGCGGCGGGAACAGCAGTATCGTCAGGAGTGGTATGTGCTGCGGCGAGAACGCGGAGTGCATCCTCATCTAGGCGCACTCGGCTGACGGTACGGATTCGATCAGTTCGTTATTAGGACCGGCAAAGATGTGGACTCTGGTTCGGTCCAGCATCACTCCAACCTGCTCTCCGGCGAAGCATTGGTGTTCGGGATCGACACGCGCGACCCATGTGCAATCAACCGGGCCGTCGAGGTAGACCAGAATTTCATTGCCCAACGGCTCGAGCCGCTGTATCTGGGCGGTGAAGTCTACATCGTGAACGTCTGAGACGATCGATAGGTTCTCCGGTCTGACGCCCAGCGTTCCGGTCCCCGCGAACGAGCGTTTTCCCAAAGACAAACTCAGTCCTGGCGCGGTGAACACGGTGTTCTCTTCCTCGAGCGTGACTTGACCCACCACCGTATTGATGGGAGGTGAGCCGATGAACTTTGCGACGAACAGGTTTGCTGGTTTCCTGTACACCTCGAGTGGCGGTGCATACTGCCGGAGCAGTCCGTCTTTCATGATGGCGATGCGTTGCCCCAGCGTCATGGCTTCCACCTGGTCGTGAGTCACGAAGATCATGGTGGTACCAAGTACCTGGTGCAGCCCCGCGATCTCCGCACGCATCTCCAGACGAAGCCTCGCGTCGAGATTGGACAGCGGTTCGTCGAACAGGAAAACGGTCGGCTCGCGAACGAGCGCTCGGCCAAGGGCCACTCTCTGTCGCTGCCCCCCGGAAAGCTGACCGGGCCGGCGCGGGAGCAAGGCGTCGAGGCCGAGTATTTCCGCCGCCCGTGCAACACGCGCGTCGATCTCGGGTCGTGCCAGCCGGCGCATCTTGAGTCCGAACCCGAGATTTTGTTGCACGGACATGTGGGGATACAAGGCGTAGTTCTGAAACACCATAGCGACGTCGCGGTCGGCAGGTTCCAAGTCGGTAACGGCTCGCTCGTCGATCTCGATGATCCCGGAGGATGGTTCCTCGAGACCCGCGATCATTCGTAGAACGGTTGTCTTGCCACACCCGGATGGTCCGAGCAGAACGACCAACTCGCCGCTCATGACATCGAGATCGAAAGACCGTACCGCGGGGACTTTGTCGTACCACTTCTCGACCCCTCTGAGTGCAACGCCAGTTGTCGCGACTTTATCAGTCATAAACGATCTCGATTGGCTGCCCTACCTGCGTCGAATGTCGTGCCGAGTCTACGGTGACCGTTACTTGCTGTCCCAGCCGAACGGCGGACACAGGATGGCCGCTCAGGTGTGCTCGTGACAAGTTGGCTTCCCCGACGTCCAACGGCAGTGGATTGATCCGGAGGCCATTGGAAGTCGGTTCTAGGCCGATCACACCTCGAATCAGTAGGTCCAGGACCCAAGAGTGTTGGTAGTCGTCTATTCCCCGATACCTGGAGGGGTGGCCCGTGATCGGATTGTAGTGTTCGTAGCAGTTGGGTTTCTCGAGATTGCCACCGAGGAACATCATCCGGACGAAGGTCGAGAGCAGATGTGCGGCCAGCTCACCAGTCTCGGCTCGCCCTCGGTGCCACTGTCTGAGCAAGCCCTCGATTATGTGACTGTTGACCATGGGCCAGGTACGGCCGTTCCACGGACAGTTGTGGCGCTTTCCCTTCCATTCTGCGTTCGCGTTGAAGCAGGGATCGTCGAGACTGGACGATGGCACCGGATAAGGAGTCGCGAACTCGGTGGGGTTCCGAAGATGACCGACCATTTGGCGGACCACGTCGTCAGTGAGCAGATCAGTTAGCAGCGGATAGAAGCATACGGCTGCCTTGACCCCGGTTCGATCCATCGTCTCCGGTCTGACGTCGCTGAACATGCCCGTCTCTGCGTCCCACATGGTTTCGGTTATTGCACGCCCGACTCGCTCGGCACCAGCTGTCCATTCTTCGACTTCCGCAGACCGGCCCAGACTCAGTGCCATGGTGGCTAACGCCCGTTTGAGCTGGTAGCCGTAGACCGTTACGTCGATGCCCTTGAGATGCACGCCGCCTTCCCAGCCGTGCGTGTCAGCGGACGGGTCGACCGCCTGGTAACGGGACATGTACTCTTGTCCGGTTTCGTAATGGTTCACCACATCGTACATGCCGCTTTGTTCGCGGTCACGCGTGCTATCTAGCCAGGTGGCGTAGCGACCCAGACCCTCGTAGGCGCGCGACAGGAACTGCTGATCTGGATGGACCGCTTGAACCGCCAGGGCTGCGTCGCCCCAGTTGGCATGGTAGAAATCCGTTCCTTGCAGATGATCTGTGTATATACGACCGTGCAGCGATCCGTCGGGTTTCTGGTGCTCGAGGAAGTTGAGCAGGGATCCCCGTGCCAGCTCCGGACTTCGCGACCAGCGGGTCTCCCACATGTGGCATTGGGCACTGTAGCTGATCGGCACGTGAAAGTAACCGATCCCTTCTGCAACGGCCGGAAAACGAATGTGGCCACAGCGACCGCTTAAACGATTGAGTCCAAGACCATAGATGCGGTAGTCGTAGTAGCGCTCTAAGTAGGGATCCGAGCAGCGGAACTGAGGAAACGACTCGAAGAAATCGATCCACGGTTGAGATGGATTGCTCAACGGAGCTTGCCTACTGTCTGGCTTGCTGCCAGCGGTTCGCGGGGCGCGCGAAAGTTGGATGGTGAACCCGATGATCTTACCCCGCAGGTTGGAGATGGGCACATCC
>JBDGZZ010000251.1:0-7782 GCA_039588335.1 Gemmatimonadota bacterium
CTTCGGAAGAGGTGGAGTGAGCGGGCCGGCTCTCCTTGCTGTGGGCGTGCTGGCTACGCGAGAGGTATACATACGTACCGGACTCCCGATCATAGGAGCAGGAGGAGTGTGTACCATCGAAGACGTACACCAGTACCTGGCGGCCGGTGCTGCGCTGGTCGCAGTGGGAACGGCGAGCTTCGCCGATCCGAGGGTTCCCGAACGTCTTGCGGCAGCTTGGAAGAGGTATGGCTGAACTCATCGTCGCATTGGATCTGGGCTCAACCGACGAGGCTCTGCAGCTGGCAGACCGTCTCCCTGGTCTGGGATGGGCGAAGATAGGACCCGTGCTGTTCGTGAAGGACGGCCCCGCCCTCGTCAGGGAACTGAAGCAGCGCGGTGTGCGCGTGTTTCTCGATCTCAAGTGGCACGACATTCCGAACACGGTTGCCGGAGCTGCCCGAGCAGCGGCGGCCATCGGAGTCGACCTTGCTACCGTCCATGCCTTGGGGGGAGTGGACATGCTGCGGGCAGCCGTTGCCGCCGCCGGCGACATGCAGGTGGTAGCCGTATCCATCCTGACATCACATTCTCGAGACGGGTTCTGGAGCATTGTGGGCCGGAGTGATGATGGGCTTCTGGGCTCGGAGGTCGCGCGCCTCAGCCGACTGGCAGTGAGCGCCGGAGTTCACGGCATGGTAACTTCACCCCTGGAGATCGCAGAAGTGAAACAGGCCGTGGGTCCGGAACGCCTCATAGTGGTTCCGGGAATCCGCCCCGCCGGAGTGGACGCGGCTGACCAGCAAAGGACTGCGGAACCGGCCGACGCAGTGGCGGCAGGGGCCACCCATCTGGTGGTCGGCAGGCCCATCACGCGGGCCGAAAACCCGTCTGAGGTGTACCACAACATCAGGCGAGACATGGAGTGAAGATGGTTTTGGAAAACTCGGTCCCACGCACCTGCTTGGCTGCCGTCACGATTGTGGCGGTGGTTCTGATGTCGGGCCCGAGGCCAGCGGTTGCGCAGGCCACTCTGGATCAAGTGGTGGCCACAGCCCAGGCAGCCTGGCTCTCGCACGAAGTGTCTGAGTTGGTTTCGGGCAGCGACACTGTGCGCCTCCGTATTCCAGGAATAGCGCCATCGGCTTCGCTCAAACGGGGGCAGGCCGCCCGGCTGTTAGAGCAGTACCTCAAGCCTGCCGAGGAGCTGTCGTTCGACGAGAGCGGCCGACGCGAACTGGCTTCAGATCACGTATACGCCGAGATGCAACGAGTTTACGTGGTCAAGGGCACCGACGAGGAGCGTACGGAAACGGTCATGCTGGGCTTCCGCCGCGTCGACGGAACGTGGCTCCTGCGGGAAGTGCGCGTCACGCCGTAAACCCTCACTTGCGCTGCATTTAGCACCCGTCTATATTGCGAGGCTCTGAGATTCTGACGGGGTGTATCTTGAAAGTCCGTTCCAGTGTCAAGCCAATTTGCGAACACTGCAAGGTCGTGCGCCGCAAAGGCGTGACTCGCATCATTTGTAAGCGAAACCCCAAGCACAAACAGAGGCAGGGATAGGGTATGGCGCGTATCGCCGGCGTGGATCTTCCTCGTGACAAGCGGGTCGAGACTGCGCTCACTTACATATATGGCGTTGGTATATCGACGTCTCGTCGCATTCTAGATCTCACGGCTGTCGACTCCGACATCCGGGTTCGCGATCTATCGGATGCGGAGGTGGCCAGGCTGCGTCAGGCCATCGAGCGCAATGTGAAGGTAGAAGGCGCGCTCCGCACTGAAATCGCGATGAACATCAAGCGGCTCATGGATATCGGCAGTTATCGTGGCACCCGCCATCGTCGCGGGCTCCCGGTTCGCGGTCAGCGCACGCATACGAATGCGCGTACCAAGAAAGGGCCTCGCCGCCCGATTGCCGGCAAGAAGAAAGTGCTGAAGAAATAGAATATGGCTCAAGCGAAAGGTACCAGCAGGCGGACCAAGAAGATCGTGGAATCCGAAGGGATTGCCCACGTCACCGCAACTTTCAACAACACCCTGGTCACTATCACCGATTCGAAGGGGAACGCCATCGTCTGGGGTTCCGCCGGCAAATCCGGCTTCAAGGGGTCCAAAAAGTCGACCTCATTTGCGGCCACCGTCGCCGCCGAAAGCTGTGCGCGCGATGCGTTGAACATGGGTGTCAGGAAGGTGCACGTCAGGGTTCAGGGTCCGGGTGCTGGGCGTGAGTCTGCCATTCAGGCGCTCGCGTCAGCGGGTCTGCAGATTGCTTCCATCCGCGACGTGACACCGATACCGCACAACGGGTGCAGGCCGCCCAAGAAACGGCGGGTCTAGGCATGTCTCGCTACACAGGTCCGGTTTGCAAGCTGTGTCGTCGTGAAGGCACCAAGCTGTTTCTGAAGGGGAACCGCTGTCTGACCGAGAAGTGCAGTGTCGACCGCCGCGCATACCCGCCCGGAGAGCATGGGCAAGCCGCGTCGCGTCGACGTAAGGTCTCTGAATACTCCAAACAGTTGCGCGAGAAGCAGAAGGTTAAGAGAATCTACGGTGTATCCGAGCGGCAGTTCCGCAACACCTTTGAGAAAGTCCGCCAGCTTCCCGGAGTCACCGGAACCAACTTGCTCGTTGCTCTAGAAACTCGGCTCGACAACATCGTGCATCGCATGGGATTCGCGGCCAGTAGAAACGGAGCCCGTCAACTGGTCCGGCACCGTCACATTGAGGTCAATGGGCGCACGGTCGACATTCCGTCCTACCGTATCCGTCCCACTGATGAAGTGAGAGTTTCCGAGAGAAGCCGTGACCTGACCGCCGTGCGCGCGTCGCTAGAGGGCCTGGCCCGGGCTACGCCCGTCTCCTGGATCACCGTTGATGCCGACAAGGCCGTCGGCAAGGTGACCGAGATGCCGACGCGCGACACCATTCCGATCGCTGCCCAGGAGCAGCTAATTGTTGAGCTCTACTCCAAATAAGATGACGATCGATCTAACTGGTTTGATCCGACCCCACGTGGTCGAGATGACGAAACGGGAGGACATCCCGTTCGCTGCTGAGTTTCGCCTGCAGCCGCTGGAGCGCGGGTTTGGTCACACGCTCGGCAACGCGATGAGACGCATGCTGTTGTCCTCCCTCCGCGGAACGGCCATTTGGGCCTTCCGGCTCGAAGGGGTCGTGCACGAGCATCAGACGATTCCGAGCGTGGTGGAGGACATTCACCAGATCATCCAGCGCCTCAAATCGCTGACACTCATCATGGCAGAAGATGTGGATGAGGCGGTTCTGCACCTGAAGGTAGACAAAGCCGGTCCCGTCATGGCGAAGGATCTAGAGCTGCACGGGGCGGTGGAGATCGTTCGTCCAGAGCAGGTGCTCTTTACGTTGCAGGAAGACCGGGAGATCACCGGCGAGCTTTACGTGAACAAGGGCCGCGGCTACGTCGAGGCATCGCAGCATCCTGAAGACCGGTCGCTGCCCGTCGACGTCGTGCACATCGATGCCATGTACAGCCCCGTCAGGAGAGCAAACTTCACCGTCGCCGAGACGCGTGTAGGACAACGCACCGACTTCGACAGTGTTACCCTGTCGGTGGAGACCAACGGTGCCATATCGCCCGAAGACGCGGTAGCGTATGGAGCTGCCCTGTTGCAGGAGCACCTGCGCCATTTCATAGACTTCGGTCGAGTCCCGACGATGCCGGATGGTGCCGAGGGAGCCGGAGCGACCGACGGTGCCCAGCTTGCTGATCTCCTTGCCAAGCCCATTGACGACTGCGGGCTCTCGGTGCGGTCGATCAACTCTCTCAAGAACTCAAGTATCAGTACCTTGCGCGACCTCGTCCAGTACTCCGAGGACGATATGCTCAAGGTAAAGAACGTGGGTGAAAAGGCGCTGAACGAGATCTCCGAGATGCTGCGCCGCGAGGGGCTATCGTTCGGGATGAGCCTGGAAGAGCTGAACGGTGACTTGGTGGTAGCGTTTCCCCCCGGCGGCGGTGCCGCTGAAGGTGCCGAAGGTCAGGAAGGATAACGGGCGATGAGGCACCGCAAGAGGGGGCGCCAGCTAAGTCGTACAGCCAGCCATCGGCGGGCCTTGTTGAAGAACATGGCTACATCGCTGTTTCAGCACGGCCGTGTGGTAACCACCCAGGCCAAGGCCAAAGAGTTGAGGCCGTTTGCCGAGAAGCTCATAACTTGGGCTAGAAGGGGCGATCTGCACGCGCGACGGCAGGTGGAGCGGGTGATACGTGACAGGAGTGCTGCTGGACGCCTGTTTGGCGAGATCGGACCGCGGTTTGCAGCCCGGCCCGGGGGCTATACCAGAATCGTGAAGCTAGGACATCGCCCGGGTGACGGGGCGGAGATGGCTCGGATTGAACTGCTTTCGGAGTGACGGTTGGCTGGAATACGGAACTTCAGAAGAATGGGGACCTGGCGGTCCCCATTTTCTTACTGTATACCGGAGAGGGCGGCGCCACGGGGCGCCTTTGTCACCCGGTTGGACCTGAGGCACCTCGTGCAAACGCGAATCCGCTTGGGCTTTCCATCAACCAACGCCCGCACCCGCTGTAGATTTGGGTGCCAACGGCGCTTCGTCCTGTTGTTAGCGTGACTCACGTTGTTGCCGGTCGTGGGTCCTTTGCCGCAGATATCACAGATGCGGGCCATGTTCGGCTCCGAAAGAAACTGGTACGTGTAAACTGCCAAACAGTTAAGCTATCTACCCACCTCTCGATGAGCAAGTCGTCCGTTCCGTGCGAGTCCTAGTCACCGGCGCCGCTGGTTTCGTGGGCAAGTGGCTCTCCCTCGAACTCCTTCAGCGAGGCCATGAGGTGATCGCTGGCGCGCGCGAGACGACGGATTTCGAGACGCTGTCCGAGCAGTGGCGCCACCAGCTTGCCGCGGTACGATGGGTCGCGTTCGAGCTCATGATAGACCGCTCTGTGGAAGAAGTACTCTCGCTGGAGCCGGAGGCAATCGTGCACCTTGCAGCCGTCGCGTCCGGCGGGGCGGCGAGAGCCAACCCGCGTGCTGCTTGGGAGGTGAACTGTCTGGGAACTTGCGGGCTGGTTTACGCAATCGAACGGCTCGGAGTGGCCCCACGTCTGGTCCTGGCGTCTACCGGTGAGGTCTACGGGCGCCACTTGAGCGAGCCGGCCAAGGAAGACGATCCGGTGGTTCCGTGCTCGCCCTATGCGGCTTCCAAACTGGGTGCAGAAGTAGCTGCTCTCGAGTATTGGCGTCGCACCGGTGTCGAAGTGGTCGTTGCTCGTCCGTTTGCCCAGACCGGTCCCGGGCAGGGTACTCAGTTCGTGGCCCCCGCCCTTGCGCGCAGGATTAGGGATGCATTGGACAGTGGGGAGAGCCGGGTCCCGGTGGGCAACCTGGAGCCAATCCGGGAGTTCGTGGACGTACGTGATGTTGCGGTGGCGCTCGCGATGTTGTTGGAGCAAGGTGAATCAGGCGAGGTTTACAACGTAGCCTCGGGACAGGGAATCTCGCTGCGCGAATTGTTCAAGTTGATTGGAGATTGCGTTGGGTGGGAGGGCGAAGGCGTTCCGGATCCAGGCTTGTTTCGCACTGCTGACATCCCCTACCTGGTAGGTGATGGCTCACGGCTCGAGAAACTGGGATGGAAGCCGACGTACGATCTCCGATCTACGATCACCGATCTCGTGAATGCCGGTGGGTGAGACCACGCGGCGATTACCGTTCTTCCAGAGCTGAATGACGGAGATTAGTATGGCGGAAAAGACCGCTTTGATCACCGGGGTGACAGGGCAGGATGGTGCCTTGCTCGCCGAACTCTTGCTGAACAAGGGATACCGGGTACATGGTGTAAAGCGTCGGTCGTCGCTCTTCAACACCGAACGTGTTGACCACTTATACGAAGACCCGCACGCCAACGACCCGAAGTTTGTCCTGCATTATGGCGACATGACCGATTCGACAAACATCATTCGCATCGTTCAGGAGGTTCAGCCGGACGAGGTCTACAACCTCGCAGCGCAGAGCCACGTGCAGGTATCGTTTGAGACAGCAGAGTACACCGCAAACGCTGACGCCATCGGAACGCTCCGGCTACTAGAGGCGATACGCATCTTGAACCTGGGCGATCGCACGCGGTTCTATCAGGCTTCAACCAGCGAGATGTTCGGGATGTAAACTACAGGGAAGCCTACGATTTTTTTGCCTGTTCAGGCATTCTCTTCAACCACGAGTCACCGATAAGAGGTGAGACCTTCGTGACGAGGAAGATCGCCAGGGCAGCGGTGAAGATCGTCCAAGGTCGGCAGGATACGCTGTACCTGGGCAATCTGGATGCACAACGGGACTGGGGATATGCTGGCGACTTCGTCGAAGCTATGTGGTTGATGTTGCAGCAACCAGAGCCAGACGATTACGTCATTGCCACAGGAGAATCACACTCAGTCAGGGAGTTTGCTGAGCGAGCTTTCGGCATTCTGGGGATCGAACTCGAGTGGCGTGGCAGTGGGAAGGATGAAGTCGGAGTCAATTCGGCAACGGGTACCACGGTAGTGGGCATCGATCCGCGCTACTTTAGACCCACCGAGGTAGATCTATTGAAAGGAGACGCCAGCAAGGCTCGCGCGGAACTCGGCTGGGAGCCCAAGGTCAAGTTTGACGAGCTGGTCTCGATGATGGTGGAAGCTGAGAGGCATGCCATGCAGGACAACCGACAAGAGTAAGCCACGAGCTAATGATGAACCCGGATGACCGCGTATATGTGGCAGGAGACACCGGTATGGTTGGCAGTGCGATCGTACGTGCTCTGCGCTCTAGAGGCTACGATCGACTGATCCTGCGTCCGTATCCGGAACTCGACTTAATCGATCAGAGTGCTGTCCGCAGTTTCTTCGAGGCAGAACGACCGGACTACGTATTCCTCGCCGCTGCCAAGGTAGGCGGGATCCTCGCCAACAATACCTACCGGGCAGACTTCCTATACGAGAATCTGGCTATAGCTACGAACGTGATTCAGGCAGCTCACGAGTATGGCGTCTCCAAGTTGCTGAACCTGGGGAGTTCCTGCATCTACCCCAGGCTGGCCGCGCAGCCACTGAAGGAGGAATACCTGTTAACGGGGCTTCTGGAACAGACCAATGAACCCTACGCGATAGCAAAGATTGCGGCGATCAAGTTGTGTGAGAGTTACATGCGCCAATACGGAGATTGTTTCGTTTCGGTGATGCCGACGAACCTCTACGGGCCAGGTGACAACTTTGATCCGGAGAGTTCGCATGTTCTGCCGGCGTTGATTCGCAAATTTCATGATGGCAAGGCATCAAAGACGGAATCGGTGACAATATGGGGGAGTGGGACACCGCGGCGTGAGTTCCTTTACGTAGACGACCTGGCCGATGCGTGCTGCCTGGTGATGGAGAAGTACGAAGATGAACAGTTCCTCAACATAGGCTGCGGTGTAGATCTGGAAATCAGAGAGCTTGCGGCCCTGGTGTCGGAAGTCGTGGGATTCAAGGGGAAGTTGGTGTACGATAGAGCCAAGCCCGATGGCACTCCACGGAAGTTGTTAGACGTATCAAAACTACGCGCACTAGGGTGGAAGCCGAGGATCGATCTCAAAACGGGTATCGGTATGGCGTACGACTGGTTCCTGGAAAGCGTAGCGAAGGAAGCCAATGCCTAGGAGAGATGATCTAAGCAAGATCTTGCTCATCGGTTCGGGGCCGATAGTCATAGGCCAGGCTGCGGAGTTCGACTATTCCGGTACGCAGGCGGTCAAAGCCCTGAAAGAAGAGGGCTACCAGGTCATTTT
>JBDGZZ010000252.1:0-9656 GCA_039588335.1 Gemmatimonadota bacterium
GGGCGGTCTCCCTGGCGTGGACCACGACGTAGTCACCGTCGTCAATGTGCTCGTCGATCATCGAGTCACCGCGGACCTTGAGGGTATAGGCTGCTCCGCGGCGGGGGATCAGGTCGTTGGGCACGGAGATGGTCTCGGGGTTGGTCACGGCCTCGATCGGCGCCCCGGCCGCAACCTGGCCTAGCAAAGGCAGCTCAACGGCCCCGGCCTGCCCCGGCTGAGGCACCAGCTCGATGGCGCGACTCTCATTGTGGGCCCGCCGTATGTACCCCTTACGTTCCAGATTGGTCAGGTGCTCGTGGACGGTTGCCAACGAGCTGAAGCTGAATTGCGCGGCGATTTCCTCGAACGAGGGCGCGTAACCGTGTTGCCTGATATAGCTTTCGATGAAATCGAGGATCTGTTTCTGGCGACGCGTTAATGTCATGGCCGGTTTCGGACCCCACTTTTCCCGAAAAAAGTCCGAATAGAATATACCCGAACACACCCCGAAGTGCAACGCTGAGCATTGACTGCGACACTGGACCTGATTCTGGCCGAGACAATTGACCGGCTGCCGGACCTCAAACGGCGGGAGTCGCAGATTCGTGCAGCCGCGGAGGCGGCGCCCGAAACGCCCGGCTGGAGCGGCGCATTTGGTGGGGATTCGGTGGCGGTCATAGCCGAAGTGAAGCGCAGATCGCCGTCGGCAGGTGCGATCGCGCCGGAACTGAACCCATCGGATCTGGCGGCGTCATATCAAGCGGGAGGTGCGAGCGCGATTTCGGTGCTCACCAACGAGCCGTTTTTCGGAGGGACGATGGGGGACCTCGCGGTGGTGAAGAAGGCGGTCGCTGTGCCTGTCCTACGAAAGGATTTCATCCTGGATCCAGTCCAGCTATACGAAGCAAGAGCTTCAGGTGCTTCGGCAGTATTGCTCATCGTACGTGCCCTGGACGACGCGCAGCTGGAAGACTTGTGTCATGTTGCCTCCGCATTGCGCTTGGGAACGCTCGTGGAAGTTCATGATGAGGAAGAGTTACAGCGGGCCTTGCGTGTTAACCCGGCCTGCGTTGGCGTGAATAGCAGAGATCTCACGACGTTTCGAGTAGATGTGGCCGCCATGCGGGAAGTGCTGCAGCCAATTCCACCAAATGTGGTTGCTGTTGCTGAGAGCGGCATCAGCAGCCGCGCAGACGTGGAACTCGTAGCTTCCTGGGGTGCAGACGCGGTACTCGTAGGAACGGCGCTGGCCAGTTCCTCCCAACCCGCGACCGCGGTTCGGAGTCTGACAGGAGTCGAGAGGCATGGCCGGAGTTAGCACAGGACGAGTCGGTAGGTTCGGGCCGTACGGGGGCCGCTACGTTCCGGAGACGCTCATTGCAGCCTTGGACGACTTGACCGCGGTCTATGAGCAGGCAGTGTCGGACCCGGAGTTCGAGCGGGAGCTGAGTCAGCTTCTCTATTCGTACGTCGGGCGCCCTACGCCACTCACCGAGACACCACGCCTATCGGATCGGGTCGGGAGCCGCATCCTGCTAAAACGCGAGGACCTGAACCACACCGGTGCGCATAAGATCAACAATACACTAGGCCAGGTGCTTCTGGCCCTGCGCATGGGAAAACGCAGGATCATTGCGGAGACCGGCGCAGGCCAACACGGTGTTGCCACGGCGACAGCGTGTGCTCGGTTCGGTCTCGAGTGCGTGGTCTACATGGGAGAGGAAGACATCAGGCGCCAGCGACTCAACGTGTTTCGAATGGAGAGCATGGGTGCCACGGTGATTCCCGTATCATCTGGAACGTGCACGCTCAAAGACGCGACCAACGAGGCTTTGCGGGACTGGGTCACTAACGTGGACACCACGCACTATGTGTTGGGATCGGTTGTGGGGCCCGATCCGTTCCCTCGCATAGTGCGCGATTTCCAGGCAATCATTGGGAGGGAGTCGCGAGCGCAGGTCCTCGAGCTGATCGGTGGATTACCACGGTCGGTGGTGGCGTGTGTGGGAGGTGGTTCTAACGCCATGGGGATCTTCTCGGCGTTCCTTGGTGACGCGGAAGTGGAACTCGTTGGGGTTGAGGCTGGAGGAGAGGGCGTGGCGACGGGACGCCATGCGGCATCCCTTTCGGCGGGGCGTCCCGGGGTCCTGCACGGCAGTCTGAGCTATCTGCTCCAAACGGATGACGGTCAGGTTCTGCCGGCCCACTCGATCTCGGCCGGTCTTGACTATCCGGGCGTCGGTCCCGAACATGCCTATCTCAAAGACACCGGCCGTGTCAGTTACGAGACTGTGACCGACGATGAAGCATTGGAAGCCTTCTTTCTACTGTGTCGTCTGGAGGGCATCCTGCCGGCGCTCGAATGCGCGCATGCTTTGGCTTGGATCGTCGCCGGTGCTGAACGTTGGAATTCTTCCGATGTCGTGTTGCTCAACCTGAGTGGACGCGGCGACAAGGACGTGGCACACATCGCGGAATTGAAGAAAAGCGATCAGTGACTGAACCGCCGACGTCGGATCAAGCCGTTGACAGCTCGGCTGTCGAGAACCTGGTGCAGGTTCTGGTCAAGGGTCTGCGTGCTATTCAGCTATACCTGCCGAACAATCCCATCTACCAGAAGGCAGTCGACAACGTTCGCAAGGCGTTCGCCCCGGTCTGGGAGGAACAGACTGAGCTGTACCTCCGCGTGACCGAGTCAGACTTGGTTTGGGAAGACATCTCGGTATACTCGCAGCCCAGCAAGTCAGAGAGCGTGGCGTGGGTTTTGTTCAAGGACGGTGTTCGCTCCTTGACGCTGGCTCAGGGCATCGAAGATGAAGAAGTTGTTGGCCTGCTGGAGGTGATCAAACAAGCGCAGAGCCTTCCCAAAGACGCGACCGACGATCTGTTGACTCTTCTGTGGGAGCAAGATTTTCAATACGTTCTCTACACGGCCGTGGAGCTTGGTGCCGAAGGCGTCACACCTCTGGAACCTTCGAAGGACGGATGGGTGCGGGGCTCGGCTCCGGAAGAGGAAGAGATCCGCAAGCGGGTTCAGGAAGATGTCGCAGAAGCAAAAGAGGAATCGCCCTCCGGCATCGTCAAGATGGATGACTTCGACGGGACTCTATACTTCCTCGACGAAGCGGAACTGAAATACTTGAAGGATGAAATCGACCGAGAGTACTCACAGGATCTGCAGGGCAGCGTGCTCTCGATGCTGCTCGACCTGCTGGAACTGCAGACCTACACGGCGGTTCGCGCTGAGCTGATATCGATTCTCGAGAACTTCATCCCGTACTTGCTGGCCGCCGGCGACTTTCATTCGGTCGCATACTTGCTGCGGGAACTCCGCACGATTCTGGACCGGGCGCGTGAACTGCTCCCGGACCACCGCAAGGCCATTGCTGAGCTACCTGCGAGATTGTCGCAGTCAAATGTTCTCGGAGAGCTGCTCCAGTCGCTCGATGAGGCGGTAGTCGCTCCCACGGAAGATGACCTGGGCGAGATGTTCGGCGAGCTGCGACCGGAAGCGCTCCAAGCGGTGTTGGAACGGCTACCAAAACTAACCAACGACGCAATAAGAGAGCCTCTCGAGCGTGCTGCCAGACGCCTGGCGGGGAGCCACCCCGACCAGGTGATCGAGGTGTTGAAGTCAGCGGAGACCCCCGTATTGATAATGACACTGCAAATGGTCGCGCGTTTGGGCATTCCTCCTTTCATTCCTGCGCTGGGCGAGTTGTTGGATCGGGAGGAGGCAGACGTACGGAAGGAGGCAGTGGAGGCGCTGGCCGCAACGGGGTCGCCGGGAGCAATGCGAGAACTGGAAAAAGCGATCGACGATTCGGACCGGGACGTGCGGGTGGTTGCAGTGAAGGCGCTGTCGGAGAAAGGCCACCGGGCGGCTTTCCCGATGATCGAGGCGGCAGTGACCGGCAAGGGGCTGCGCGGGGCCGACCTCACCGAGAAGACAGCTTTCTTCGAGGCTTACGGTGTGCTTGCCGGGGAGTCGGGCATCGCCGTGCTCCGTCAGATGTTGGAGACCAAAAGACTGCTTCGCAGGAAGGACGATCCCGAAACTCGTGCCTGCGCGGCCATGGCGCTGGGCAAGATCGGCGACGAGGAAGCGAAGAGTGCATTGGAAGAAGCGGCATCGGAGGAAAAGGACCTGCTCGTCAAGAACGCGATAAACAGAGCTTTGCGGGAGTCGTCTTAACGTGGTGGACTCGGAACAGCAAAACCAGCAGTCAAGGGAGCCAGGGCTCACCGAGGCGATGGAAGACGCGAACGAGGCCGTCTTCCGCGAGGGTGGTCGTGACTTCCTGCTCGCTTTCTATGCAGCACTGCGGAATCTGAGGCTGTATCCTGTCGAGAACGTTCAGGTGCAGAGAGCACTGGACGAGGTTGCTGGCACTGCGCAGACATTGTTGGACGTAGAGCCCGAGCTGGAAGTACGCATCGCAGGTGAGTTCATCTTTGTCAATTCCACGCGGCTGCGTCTAGCCCTCGACAATTACTCGACGTTCAGCCACATACTGACGACACTGCGTGAATGCGGAGTCGGCGCGGTCCATGTAGAAGAGAACGTCGAGCGGCGCGAATGGCAGATATTCCTCTCACTCATTCTCTCTTTCGCCGCCAGCGAATCAGGTGGTGAAGGGTTCGACGGATTACAAAAGAAACTGTCCGAAGGTGGAGTTAGGCACATCGATGTCGAGCCCCCGTGGGAGAGCACGAACTACGAGGACGCTGAGGAGAGAAAACGAGCCGCAAAACGCACCTATGAGCAGTCGGTAGCTGTTACGAAGGAAGTAATCAACAGCGTTCGGATGGGACGGTCGGCGAGTGTCAAGAAGGTCAAGCGAGCGGTGCAGAACATCGTAGACCAGGTTCTGCAAAACGAGACGTCAATCGTTGGCTTGACCACAATCCGAGACTACGATCAGTACACCTTCAACCACTCAGTGAACGTCTGCATCTTCAGCGTTTCGATCGGCAAACGGCTCGGTCTCTCGAAGCTGCAACTGTACGACCTGGGCCTCGCCGCCCTACTCCACGATGTTGGCAAGAGTCGGGTGCCCCTGGAAGTGTTGAACAAGGAAGGGGCCCTGACAGACAATGAGTGGCACATTATGCAGGCCCACCCCTGGCTGGGGGTGCTGACCTTGTTCGGATTGAGAGGCTACGGCGAGATCCCGTATCGGGGCATCATCGTCGCGCACGAGCACCACATGAAGATCGATCTCACGGGGTACCCGAGAACCATCAGGGACAGGAACCTGTCAGTGTACTCCAAGGTGGTATCAGTCGCTGATGGTTTTGATGCTGCTACTTCGCGTCGCGTATACCAAACAACGCCAATACAAGCGGATCAGGTACTGCGGGAGATGTGGGAGAATCGCAGGCGGGGATACGACCCTGTACTGGTCAAGGCGCTCATCAATCTGCTCGGTATCTATCCGGTAGGAACGTGCGTGATACTCGACACGTACGAGATGGCCATCGTGCATGCGGCAAGTGCCGATGTGACTCAGCTCAACCGGCCTGTAGTGCGCGTGGTCTGCACAGCAGACGGCTCGAGACTGGACCCTGGGCCGCTGGTGGACTTGGCCGAGGTGGACGCCGAGGGTGCACACAAACGGTCGATAATCAAGGTTGCGGATCCGGCCAAATTCGGTATCAACCCGTCCGACTACTTTGTCTGATCACCCCATCGATAAGCAATGGGCGCGGCTTCGCTCCGAAGGACGGGTAGCCCTCATACCCTACCTGACAGCGGATTATCCGTCGCGTGCTGTGTGTATTGAGGGCTTACGAATGGTCCAAGAAGCCGGCGCGGACTTTGTGGAAGTTGGCATTCCATTCAGCGATCCGCTGGCGGACGGGCCAGTGATACAAGAGTCGACTCAGGTGGCGCTGAAGGCAGGAGCGTCCGTGAGTGGAGTCATCTCGTTGATCCGCGAAGCCGGCCTACAGATCCCAGTCATTGCATTTGGGTACCTCAACCCCATCTTGGCTTACGGCCTCCCGAGGTTTCTCGAGGACGCCGACCGGGCCGGGGTGGCAGGCCTACTCCTGACCGACCTGCCGGCTGGTGAGGACGCTGAGGTCGAGATGATGATTCACGAGAGTCCTCTGTGCCTCATTCGTCTGGTTGCTCCCACGACGGACGAGGTGCGGGTGCAGAGGGTTTCATATATCTCATTTCGCGTCTGGGAGTGACCGGACCGGAGACGACGGTGGGCCAGGTGCTGACCGAAGTAATTGACCGGCTTAGGGCGGCCACAACGCTTCCGATCGCGGTAGGTTTCGGGATCAAGAATGGAGAACAGGCTGCCAAGGTTGCCCGTGTGGCGGACGGAGTGGTCGTCGGGAGCGCGCTGGTCGAGCGGCTTGCCGAGGGGATAGGACCCGCCCGGGAGCTGATTGATGAACTCTCTGATTCGTTGAGGGATGCCTGCTGTGTCGAAGACTGAGGGGTTTGGCTTCACGGTAGCAGCGCAGAGATTGGTGACGGGTTATTCCCAGTGGCTGCGGATTGCTGGCGCCGTTTTGTTTTTTGCGATGATGGTGGTAGACCGCTCCTGGATCCCGCGGCTGGGCTGGGTAGCCGTACTCACAGCCGCCACTCTCCCGTTGCGATCCTACCAGGTTGCGCTTGGCAAATACTCCTATGTGAGCTTGCTCGCTCTCGCGGCCTTGGGAGGCGCTCTGTTGATCGGGCCGTCTGGGACGGTGTTGGCGCTTACCGCTGCTACCTTCCTGACCGATTCGCTGCTACACCGCAAATCCTACGTTGCCGCCTGGACTAACGCCGCCAGGGAAGTGGTGAGCCTGATCCCGTCATTTGGGATCTACGTGGCAGTCATGGCTTTGTCCGGCACTCGGAGTCCCCTTACTCTCGAAGCCATCCCAGCGCTTGCCGTACTGGCGGTTGTTTACTACGTGTTATCTCGATCGCTGTTCTACTACACTCTACTCGCACGCCAAAAGCTCACGGAACTGGAGCGTCAGTTCATTCTGCGCTACGAGGCGGTTGCGTACTTCTTCACAGTGATCGCCACCGCAGCTCTGGTTCTGACATTTGCTCAGATGCCGCTCAGGATATGGCCATTCGTGATCGCACTGCTCGGTTTCGGTGCTTACGCGATGAAGCGGATCTTCGAGGAATCGATTCAGGCGGAACAGATGACCAAGGTGCACGCCATGGAATCGGTGATAACGAGCAACATGAGTCTTGAGGGCTCTCTCAGTGTGCTCGAGAAGTTGACACACAGGATTCTGGACTGGAGGGACTTCCGGATCTACCGGAAGGAGGAGGATGGATTCGAGCTGCTGTATCGTGGGTCAGAGTCAGCGGGCTCCGGCGGGGAAATCCCCGTAGCGCTAGAGGAATTGCGCCAGGGAATGGACGAAGATGGAGAGGCTGTCGTAGTCCGCGAAGTCGACCGTGACCCCCGCACGATCCACCTTCCTGCCTCCATACAGAGCATTGTCATACAGCCGCTCAGGTTCGGTGACAGACTGTTGGGTACGCTGGAATTGGACCACCACAAGAAGCGTCAATACGACAAACACCAAGTGGCGTTGGTTGAAGCGTGCGCACAGCGAATAGCTACGGCCATACACATTGCCCAGCTGAGACAGCCGCTAATCGATGCCGTAGATCGAATCGGCGACCAGGTTCGCAGCGTAAGGAACTCGGCTGAAGCGCTGCGATCGACGGTCACGACCATGGCCCAGTCGACCAAGGCGATTTCAGGCGCACTGTCCAGTCAGGATGTCGGGGTGGCTGACGGTGTGGCAGCCACACACGAGTTGAGCGAAGCCACCGGCCAGGTGGTCGGAGACAGTGCAGAGGCTGCTGCGGCGAGCGAATCCGCCAGCAACACTGCTCGGGAACACAAGCAGACCATTACCGATGCCATCGAGCGTCTGGTCCAGCTGAAGGGTTTCGTGGGCGAGAGCTCCGACAGTGTCGATGAGCTTGGTGGGGCGTCCAAACGGATAGTGAAGTTTCTCGTCTCGATCCGCGAGTTGGCGGACCTCACCAATCTGTTGGCGCTCAACGCGGCGATCGAGGCTGCTCGCGCGGGCGAACACGGGAGAGGCTTTGCCGAAGTCGCCAAGGAAGTACGAATCCTGGCAGAGCAGAGCGGTTCAGCAGCGGGAGAGGCAGGCGAGCTGGTAGAAGAGATGCAGGAACGGCTGCGCGAAGTAGTCACGCAAATGAAACGAGGCCAGAACGCCGTGGGGGGTGTTGAGGAGATCAGCACGCAGGGGTTGGAGGCACTCGACGCGATAGTGTTCTCCACGTTGGATGCCGCAGAACACGCGCGCCGGATTGCAGCCACGGCAGAGAGTCAGGACAATGTTTTTGGGCGCCTGCGTGACCGAATGGACGCCATTGCAGAGATCTCTTCACAGAACCGGCAAGACGCGAACGGAATTCTCGAGAGCGCAAGGGTGGTCGAGAAAGGGGTCAACGAGCTGCGGCAGGCAAGCCAGGAGCTCGACTCGATCGCCACCATGCTTGCCGACGCCACACGGCGGTTCACATCTTCCGAGTAGAGAACTGACGTCGGTTTTGACAGGTCAACCGGAGCCTCACTACCATTCGCTCATGTCAGATCACGATTGCATCTCTCTCAAAGGAATGCGGTTTCACACCCTAGTGGGACTGCTACCCCATGAGCAGTCGGTTCCCCAGCCGCTGGAACTCGACGTGACAGTGTGGCGCTCGCTGCGCCAAGTCGGCGAGTCCGATTCTCCCAGCGCCCTGCTCGACTACCGTGATCTCTACTCGATGGTTGAGACCACAGTTGGCACGAGCCACATAAGGTTGTTGGAGGCACTCTGCGAGAGGATCGCGGCTCAAGCGCTGGGGTTTGAGGGTGTACATCGGGCCAGAGTAGCTGCGAGGAAACCGCATGCACCGATTGAGGGTCCGTTGGACTACGTCGAAGTGGTCGTAGATCGAAAAGAAGGGGCCGATGCCTGAATGGGTGTTCGTCGCGCTCGGTTCGAACCTGGGTGATCGGGATCAATACCTCACCCTGGGGCGCGATCGGTTGGCTTCGTTACCCGAAACGAAACTAGAGCAGGTAAGTTCCGTAGAAGAGACGCTGCCAATCGGACCGTCAGGACAAGGAGCGTACCTGAATCAGATGGTGCTGCTACGGACCGATCTTTCGCCCCAAGCCCTGTTGCAGGAGTGTCAGGGGATCGAGCGCCAAGCAGGACGCGCTCAGAACGAACGCTGGGGGCCACGCACGCTGGACGTTGACATAGTGTGCTACGGGGACCTAGTGCTCGATGAACCCGATCTAGTGCTTCCTCACCCCGAATTCCCGAACCGGGAATTCTGGCGCCGTGAGATGGCGGAGCTGAAGCCATATGCCCGATAGTCGCAAGACGATTCGCACGATCGATCTCCTGCGTATGAAGCGGGAAGGACAGAAGATCGTTGCACTCACCGCATACGATGCTCTGTTCGGAAGCCTGGTTGATGAAGCCGGAGCCGACGTGGTGTTGGTGGGTGATTCAGTCAACACGGTCCTGTGCGGTGAAGAAACTACTCTATCCGCCACTCTGGACCAGATGATCTATCATGGAAGGATCGTGCGCAAAGGAGTGAGGCACTCACTGCTGATCATCGACATGCCGTATCTCACCTACCAGGTCTCCGCCGAGGA
>JBDGZZ010000253.1:0-6112 GCA_039588335.1 Gemmatimonadota bacterium
CTCAGCAAGAGCCGCCACGTGCTGGGGTTGTCGGTCAGGTTCTAGATCGCCGACGACAGGGTGATACGTGCAAAGTTCAAAGTGCAGAGTGCAGAGTGCAGAGTTCAAAGTGCGTTAGCGATATTGCTC
The DNA here is from genome assembly GCA_039588335.1 of Gemmatimonadota bacterium. Taxonomy (GTDB): domain Bacteria; phylum Gemmatimonadota; class Gemmatimonadetes; order Gemmatimonadales; family GWC2-71-9. The sequence goes on from JBDGZZ010000253.1 coordinate 130, forward strand.
CGTCATTCTACCTAGGCGTTTTATGGTGAGCGTAGTTTCCGTTGCCGTAGGGCTGGGGCTGCTGCTGTTCCTTGCCTATGCCGCGATTCAGTCCCACTTGGAGAACGAGCCACGCGCGGCGCGGGTATTTCTCTTTCTCACCATGGTAATTCCGCTGCCATATCTGTTGGCTGGAGTTCTCGAGTACCGCCACTCCACCGCGGTTACTTCGGTGCTCTTGCTCGTCACCGCAGCAGTGCTTCTGCTGTACCTGGTACCAAACGGTCGGCGGATGGATCGGGAGTACGATACTCCCACCACGAGGATCGACGAACGAGACATAATGTTCTCGCGCGACAAGCTCGAGGTTGGCACGCCACGGTTCGAACAGTACTACCAGGACAACCCGGACAAGCGAGAAGCTGACGACCGTTTCAGGGCCGAGCCGGGTCTGCTCTCGAAGGGCGCGCGCAACTACAACCCGTTCGCATTCTCTGCGGCCGATGCCAGCTTCACCACTGTCGAACAATTGAGACCGTTGGCTGAGGGACAGGTCGCCAATGAGCGAGTCGTGGCAGATCCGGCGGGCATGACCGCACTACTCAAACGGTGGGCCGGCAAGCTCGGGGCGCTCGATGTAGGTGTGGCCGAACTGCGTGATTACCACAAATACACCGTCGTGGGTCGCGGTGCCGAATACGGGCAAGACGTAACGCTGAACCATACTTTCGCAATCGCTTTTACCGTCGAGATGGACAAACGGATGTTGGACAGCGCCCCATTCGGTCCGATCGCCATGGAATCGGCTCAGCAGTACCTGGCCTCCGGAGCAATTGCCATTCAGATGGCCGAGTTCATCCGTGGAATCGGCTACCCGGCGCGCGCGCACATCGACGGGAACTACAGAGTGGTGTGCCCTCTCGTTGCGCGCGATGCAGGACTCGGGGAGATAGGCAGAATGGGTCTCCTCATGACGCCGCGCTTGGGTCCCCGGGTACGAATTGCGGTGGTAACGACAGACCTGCCGCTCGTTCCGGATGGGCATCGCCACGACCACTCCACGATCGACTTCTGTACCGAATGCAAGAAGTGCGCGGACGCATGTCCCAGCCGGGCCATCTCATTCGATGACAGGGCTGACGTAGATGGTGTCGCGCGCTGGCAAATAGACTCGGAAGCTTGCTTCACGCTGTGGTGCAAGCTCGGTACCGACTGCGGTCGCTGTGTTAAGGTTTGCCCATACTCGCACCCCGACAACTTGTTACACAGTCTAGTTCGCTTCGGGGTTAAGAGGTCGGCGCTGTTCCGGAAGGCAGCCATCGAGTTGGATGACGTCTTCTACGGCAGGATTCCACCACCCAGAGAATTGCCCGACTGGATGCAGCTCGAGCACCGGTCAGGCGACTGAACATCAGGGCTCCCGGTTCACGTCTTCGGGACGCGGACCGATTCCACCGATCTCGATACCTATGGTAGCCAATGGCACCAGCCATCTGAATTCCGAGAGGGTCAGGTATTCCGTTCCAGTCCTCACTTCCAACCACGGTCGTACTTTGCCGCTTGGAATGCGAAAGCCGACGGCGATCTCGGCGCCCAAGCCAAAGTAGGGGCTGACATCTTCTCGCAAGGTCAGCAGTGTGTCGGCATCGACCACAGTCTCACCCTTCTGACCACCATACACCGACGCACCTGCCGACACTCGCGTGAATATGTGACGTTTCCAGGGAAGAAGTAACGCGGGTCCCTGCCTTCCCATATACGCCGATGCGTAGGCGGGTCTCGTAGAACTGTCGTATCCGTGCTCCACCGCCTCGGCAGTACCTAGCAGCTCGTACGGATCGTACTCACCGACCCGCGCGTGAAACGACGTGACCCAGCGGTCGGGAATGCCCCGCCTCCACGAGATGTCCAACACACCCCGTTCCAGGCCTACGCTCGCTCCCAAGCCAAAGGCCCAGATGGCCGGCAGTCCGGCACCGGGCGCCACGGTGCTCCATATCAGGATCGCACCACACCGCATTGTAGGATCGAGTGTAGGATCGCGATACTTGCCTGGGATGTCGAAGTAGGTCTTGTAGACCTCTACTCCGTACACCCAGCCGATGGGAATATCCTGGTACTCCCGGTCCACACCGGTCCCGGTCGTGGACGGCCGGCCATCCAGGTAGACGTTATAGCAACTGATGCCGCCGAAGCCACCCGGTACTCCCAGACTCACAACGCTCCCACGTTCGCTCGTCACGCTCGACGCATGGAGGCGCTCGATATCTTCCATGTCGAACGTGTAGTTCCACGGCAGGTGCCGCCGCGACAGGAACTCACGTTGTTCCGGCGTCTCCGCGGTCTGACCGTAGACGGTGACTCCCTCCAGCTCGGTCGCCTCTGAGGCCAGGTTCACCCGCACCTCGAGTACCTTGCCGGTCTGAAGTATCATCGTCGCCGACCGGCCCTTGTAACCAACGTGCCGGATCTCGAGCGTGTACGTGCCCGACTGCGGTGCCTCGATGAGGAACTCACCGTTCTCACCACTAAATGCGGCAGCCTGCAACACACTGTCGGTATCGAACAGCAGTAGCTCGGCACCTACGATGCGCTCGGCCGTATTCAGCTCGGCGACCAGTCCGCTCACCCCCTGAGCCAACAAACCCTGAGGCGCGAGCCCAACCACAAGGAACAGGACTGTTGAGATGCGATGCATGAACGCTGATTGATCCTCAGTCACGTGTCGTCTGCTCCCCGCTCTTGCGTTCTGCTTTCTTGATTCGGTTCTCAATTCGTTATTCTCTGTTCATTGTTCTCAATTCTCTACGGATCAATCCCTCCCACCTCTAGCTCCAGACCCAGCACCACAGCTACGTTGAGCCAGCGTAGACCGGTCCTGGTTATGTACTCAGCGCCCGTTCGTGCCTCCAACCAAGGGCGGATCTTACCCGTCGGAATTCTGTAACCCAGTGCAAACTCTCCGCCGAATCCGAAGAACGGAGCGATCCTGCCGACATTGAAATCGGTACTATCCGCCTCCATGCGCTGCACCGTGCCGCCCCAGTAGACCGTGCCCCCGGGAGCAACCCGGAGATACAATCTGTCTTTCCACGGCAGCAACGGTGCCGGCCCTTGCTTGCCGACATAAACGGACACGAACACCCGGCGGACGTCCCCCAGAAATCCTTCACCATCAGCGATCTCCGAACCCAGAAGCTTGTAAGGCGAGTACGTTCCGGCCCTGACACGGGCCACCGTCACGTATCTCTCCGGGATTCCTGGCCGCCACGTGATCTCGGCAGACCATTCTCTTATCCCTGGAGCGGCTCCGACGGCACCGGTCCAGTAGGTAGGAGTCGCCAACACTTCCGGAGTGAGGTTGCTCCACAGCAGGATGGCGCCGCAGTTGTATCCATAGCGAAATGGGTTGCGGTATCTGATGGGAATGTCTTCGTACTTGATATACACTTCCATGCCATAGAGCCAGCGTAGCGGATATTCTGATTGGAACGTATCGGAGTCACGTCCGTCCAAATACACGGCGTAGCACTGCCTCGTCCCTCCACGGCTCGCCGCCAGCCCCGATCCAAAGGGAACGCCCTGCTCCACAATGTCCATCACAGTTCCCGCATACTTCAAGCTGTCGATCGCTGGGCGGTCGAACCAATATCCCCACGATACGTTCTTGCGTGATTCGAACTCGAGTTGTTCCCGTGTCAGTCGTGTACCATAGACTGTCACCGGCTCCAGTTCTGTGACTACAGGAACCATGCTGACTTGCACATCTACTGTATCGCCCGCCTGTAGCAGCACGGTTGATGACGCGGGTTTGAAGCCGATATAATTGACTATGAGGTAGTAAGCGCCGGTGGAGCGAACAACGATCAGGAACTTGCCAACCGCATCACTGCGGCCTGCAACGTTGGCCTGACCCTGCACCCCTTCCAACATGATGTTGGCTCCTACGAGGGGCTGACCGGTCTCGGTAGCGGTGACTACTCCTGCGACCAGCTGGGCGGAGATAACCTGGGTGGAGGCACACAGGCCAAAGGCGAACACCACGGCTCGAATTGTGGGACGCATTCGATGCTTCCGAAATAACTTGGACACCGGCCAGAAACGTAAGTTCCGGTTACGGGAGCAAGGAGCAGGGAGCGGGGAGCGGAATCAGCTAGGCGACCGCAGCAAACTCCCGTAACAAGTCGCGCGCAATCACCATGCGCTGAATCTCGCTGGTGCCCTCACCGATCTCGTTCACCTTAGCGTCACGCATCATGCGCTCGACCGGATACTCTGTGGTGTAGCCGTAGCCTCCGTGCAACTGCACCGCCTTGGTGGTGGCTCGCATACAGACTTCGGAGGTAAACAGCTTGGCCATGGCAGCGGCAGTCGTGTGTGGCTCCCCGTTCTGGTACAGCCATGCTGCGTGATAGACCAGATGGCGTGCCGCTTCGATCTCGGTGGCCATATCGGCGAGAGCGAACTGTGTTGCCTGGAACGACGCGATAGTCTGTCCAAACTGTTTTCTCTCGGTGGTGTACTTGACGCTTTCGTCGAGTGCTCCGCGGGCCAGCCTCAGCGCCAAGGCTCCGACGCCGATGCGACCTGAATCCAGCGTCTTGAGGAAGTTTATGAACCCCATCCCAGGCTCCCCCAGCACGTTCTCCTTGGGAACGACCGCGTCCTCGAGAATCAGCTCACGTGTGTCCGAGGCCCGCCAGCCCATCTTGTCTTCTTTCTTCCCAGCCTTGACGCCGGGGAACTTTGGCAGATCCGGATCGTGTCCGACACCTACCGCACTCGCAGCCTCCAGGTCGGTTGTGTCCTTCGTAACGATGAACGACGTGATTCCGCTGGTACGCTTGGCCGGGTTTCTTTCGGTACGGGCGGTGACGACGAAGATCTCGCCCACGCCGGCATGCGTGATGAAGATCTTCGATCCGTTGAGCACGAAGTGGTCGCCTTTGTCTTCGGCGAATGTCTGCGTGCCTCCCGCATCCGACCCTGCGCCTGGCTCCGTGAGACCGAAACCACCCAATACTCTGCCGGTTGCCAAGGGCGGTACGTAGCGTTCCTTCTGATCGTCGGAACCGAACTGCACGATTGGTGACGTGCCCAAAGTCGTGTGCGCCGAACACGTGATCGCGTGACTCGCATCGACTCTGGCTAGCTCTTCAACGATCGTTATGTACGAGATGTAGTCCATCCCCGATCCGCCCAACTCCGGCTCCCATGGCGCGCCCAGGAGTCCTAGCTCACCCATCTTCTTGACATTCTGCCAGGGGAATCGGCTTTCCAGATCGAGTTCTCGTGCGACGGGTTTGATTTCAGATTCTGCGAAATCGCGAACCAGGTCTCTGACCTGGTGGTGTTCTTCAGTGAAATAGGGGAGTTCTGACATCTATGTAATCGTCTGGTTGGACGGCTATTCGAGACCTTTGGGCGGACCTAGCACTTCCTTCATGATGAACGCCTGTTGCAGCTTACGGCGCGACAATTCCAGCCGTGCCTTGCGATCCTCTGCGTCTTCGTCGGGCTCTTTGGCCGCCTCATGCTTGTAGGGTTTGGCCGTCTCTTGCTTGTAGGGTTTGGCTGTCTGTTGTTCGTAAGGCTTGATTGTCTCTGCTTCGGATACGTACAGCTCATGGAACCGTTCGTGGCTCTTGCCGCCGGCCGGTTCCAGGGTTTCGAGTGACTGCGGTTCTTGCTCAACAACGACCGGCTCCCTGGCCCGACGAGGAGCTTGGGGACCAGCTGGCGGTTCCTCGATACGCTCCTGCAACAAATCGAACAACTCCTGGGCGATGCTGCGCTTTCTGGGCGGCGGCGCCGGACCGGAAGCCTCTGCACGACCACTCTCTCCAGATGGTACCCGCCTCTCGACGGGTGGCCGCCGCACAGGCGGGCGCCGGGCCTGCACCTGTTGGCCCTTCTTCTTCTTCCGGGCGCTCCCCAGCAACCCGAAGAGTATCAGGGCCGCGAAGAACAGTAACTGGACTAGGTCTTCCACTCGATCAACTCT
>JBDGZZ010000254.1:0-6029 GCA_039588335.1 Gemmatimonadota bacterium
CAATCCACAGTCTGCTTGCCGTTCAACACCACCTTGATGCCATCGCCCTGAAACGTGATTTCCAGATGATTCCACTCTCCAGGTGCGTTCGAAGCCTGCTCGCTGGGCGCCTCCGCATCGTAGACGCCTCCAGTGTGATGGATCCCTTCGAGGTGGTCGTCGATTTGGATCTCGAAACTGTGGTAGATGTAATCGTTGTTGGCAGGGACCCCGGGGACCCGCACGAAGACGCCTGAATTGGTGTTGACGTCCGACGTCTTGAACTCGAGTTCCAACACGAAGTCGCCATACTCCTTCGCCGCATACCACAAGAGGCCCATGCCACCGTGTGACGTGAGTACGCCGGTCTCTCGATCTAACTCGAAGTAGCCTGGCCCGTAATGGTTCCAGCCATGTTTGGAATACCTACCGTTGACCGACTTCAGTATCTGCTCGTACCCCGGCTTGTCCTGGTCCCCCGTCGGCCGCACCGTGGCCCACACGATCATGGGGAGCAAGGCGAAGGCTAGGATGAAGACAATGAATCGCTGCATGACGACGCTCCCACTTCAGTATTCATATTGGAAACCTGATACTCAGCGCGCTTTCGGATTCCATTCCCCTCTCGCCACCGCCGGTACAAATGATTCGAGATTCGGGCGGCGGAAACGTGATGGTCTTCTCCTGTCCAAACTCATACAAGCAGGCATGAGCAATTCGGACACGTTCCCGCCGCCCCTGTTGTCCTAGTTACCGGTCACACCTCAGCTACCCACGCGCTACGACTGCGTGGGAGCCTGCGCGCGTTTGTGCACCACGCCCATCAGCAATCCGATCACGCACAAGACACCCGCTACAACGACCGCGATCGGCATGGCCTGCTGGATGGACCCCGCCTCACTGGCCTTGCCGATCACATACGGCAGCAACGTGGGCCCCAGGAACCCCACCGCGAAGATCACGCCAAACACGCTGCCGTAGACACCGGGTTCGAATTTGGAAAAAGTCACGCCGACAATGGTCGGGAACACAGGAGCGAAAGCCAGCCCTGTCACGACTACGGCCACCATGACCACGACAGGACTAGCAGCCACACTCATGATGCCAATCGTCACTACCGATAGCGCCGCCATGGCCACGATGACCTTAATCCCGATGGCGGTGAGGTTCTTGATCGTGGACGTGCCGAACCTGCCTAGCGCCATGGCCAGAGCAAAGGCGGTCAGTACGAGGCCGGCGTTGCGCGCGATCCGGCCCTGGTCTCCCCCGGCCGTTTCGAACAGTTCCACCATCAACAGGCGTATCCAGGTATTCATGGTGAACTCGAGGCCGATGTAGCAAATCAGGGCCAGCGCCGCGATCAGCACCACGGGATTGCGTAGCAGGCCGAGCGCGCGCGACAGTTCGAAGCCCGTGGAGACCTGCGGATAGGTCGACAGCAGGGCAAACACCGTGAACGCCAGCACGATGATGGCGATCAGCGACATGATCGCTTCGTAGCTCATGCCGACGTCGGCCTGCAAGACCCCAATCAACAGCGGCGGCAGTGCGACGCCCAGCCCAAAGAAGGCGTTGCCAAAATTGCTGGCCCGCGCCGGCTCCTTGCCTCCAAACAATACGACGGGCAGGAGTGTGTTACCGACAGTGTTGCAGCAGATGGCTCCAACACCGAGCAGCATGGCTGCCAGCACTGCCAAGGGGTAACTGCCCGCATAGGCCAACAGAAAGATGCTCGCGCCGGCCACCACAAAGCCGACGATGGCCAGGGGCTTGTGCCCCAACCGGTCCACCAGGGGCCCGACCGTTAGCTGGGTCACGATGCAAGTCAACGAGAACAGCAGCACCATGATCCCGATCTGTCCCTCGGCAAGCCCTAGCTTTGCCATGAGTTCTACAGAAGCGGCCCCGATCATCACAAAGCAGACCGCCAGGGTGAACACGGCCATGATAGCCACGGTTGAGGTCATGTTTTTCATCGTACTCCCCTATCATTGCGGCGCGGCCCGATTGGGATCGCCTCGGCTCTATTGTAGGTTGCGCACCTGCACTAGGGTGTTGCACACACACGGAGAAGCGGCATCATGGCCGCCACTCGCCCTTCGCTACCGCCGGCACGAACGTCGCCAGATCCGGCGGTGGGAACGGAATCGTCTTCTCCTGCTCTGCACTCATGTAGGCGGTCATCAATAGCTCGGTGACCGCCACTCCGTCGCTGAAGTTCTCAGACGGACGCGTGCCTGCGAGAAAGGACTGTACCATGTGTCGGTTCTCGCCGACATAGCCGTACTCGGCTTCTTCGTCGCTGACCACCGGCATGAGGCCCATCTCCGCATTCTGTTTTTCCACGATGTCTTCACCGGCATCGCCCGTGACCTCCCGGCTGAAGAAGACCTTCGGGCCTGCATCCAGTGTGTTCACCGACAGTGAGTATTCCGGCCCCAGCATTTCCATGCTGAGCCTGAGGCCAGCTCCGACGAAGCACCAGGAAGTGGTTGCTTCGACGACGCGCTCGTTCCCGTCACTATCTCGGTACTCGACCAGAGTGCGTGCGAAATCCTCGGCTGGTCTGTTGCGGTAGTCGGTCTTCCCACCGCTGTTCGCGGCAAGTCGATCGGCATAGTGAGGCTGCAGCCATTTCAGGCATGACGTATGGGCCGAAACCTTCACCGGTGTCAGCGTATCTCGGGCCGCACCGGGCGCTGTCAGGAGGAATTGCGCAACCTCAACCGAGTGGCACATCATGTCGTTCAACACGCCACCACCCTGCAACTCACCCTCCCAGAACCACGGCATGTGCGGCCCGCTGTGCTCCTCCGCCGCCCGCGCTAGGTAAGGCGGTCCTGTGAGTGCGGCGCCGCGGCTCCACAACAAATCCTTACCCCGTACGATGGCGGGCGCGAATAGCTGGTTCTCAAGATAGCCGTCCAACAGGCCGACTTTCTCCACCAGTTCCAACATGCGGCGTGCCTCAGCGGCGTTTCGACCGAGCGGTTTCTCGCACGCCACTCCTACAAGCTCGCCTTTGCCCGCTTCGATCGCGTGGGCAATCTCTTCCATGATCTCAATGCGGGCGAAGTTCGGCGCGCAGATCCACAGGGCGTGGATGGCCGGATCTGCGATCATATCGGTGATGGATTCGTAGACCTTTGCCTGTCCGACTCCGAGTTGTCGGACCAGTGCAACTGCTTCCTCAGCCGTATTGTCGTCCGGCTGGCCCACAACGCCTAGGATATCTGCGTCGCGTACCGCGACCCATGAGCGGATGTGGAACTTCCCGACAAAACCACCGCCGATCATCCCAATGCCCAGTCGCTTTGTTGCCATGTTCAGCCATGCCTTTCCTGTGCACCTGTGCAGCCGTTCAATTCCCTACCTGCTGGAACTCTCCCGTGGGGCAGCCGCCACCCAGACGAAGAACTGGAGGAACATCATGATCATGAGTCGGATGGTTTTGGACACGGACGCTGCTCCTTTGGGCAGGTAGAGGGTTGGTGGGGAAGCGGGGAACCGGTAGGGCGGTTGGGTACCGCCCTACCGTCTTACCGTCCGTCGCTACACGATTCTCCGGCTCGTTGGATCCCACATCACTTTCCGGCCTTCCTGGAACGAGCGGGTCGCCATGTGGCATGTTATCGCCTCTTCGAAACCACGCTCGATGTTGCAGCTCGTCTCGCCGCCGTTCCGGATGACGTCCAACCACTCACCGATCAGCAGGTGATACGCCGATACCCGCCTACCGCCGCGATACGTGAACAGCAGGCCTCGGCTGGCAAAGTACTCCTCGGTCGCCGATGTGACTGCGTCAATGCCCTTGAAGCCGGGCCGGTAGGTGAACATCGGCCGTGACGGGTCGATGATACCGTTCTCGATTTTGTCTTTATAGCGTGTCGAGCTACCATCTGCCGAGACGGTCAGATTCCCGCTCACCCGCATCGTTGCGTCATGCCCCATGAACTGCAAACCGCGATAATTGCCGTTCGCGAGAGTCGCGCTGTATACGAACGTGAGATCTCGGTCAGGGTATTCATACACGGATTGGAACACGTCGGGCACATCCCGACCGTCCTTGAAGTGGTAGATGCCACCCGATGCTACCGCTGACTCGGGAATACCGAGTCCCAGTATCTGATTGACGGCATCGTACTCGTGTGACAGTAGATCGCCGGACAACCCGGTACCATAGTCATACCAGCAACGCCAGCGGAAGAACCGCTCCAGGCTGAACGGCACTTTGTTGGGCGCGGGCCCTTGGAACTGATCCCAATCGATGGTCTGCGGGTTCCCTTCCTCGTGAATATCCCACACCCAGGCACCCCACGGATCGTTCCGATTCGTGGTGCCCTCGACCAGTGTGATCGGCCCCAAGATGTCCGCAGCGATGATCTCACGAGCCTTGTTATGGGCCTCCGACTGTCGATTCTGATGCCCGAGTTGGAACACGATGTCGCTTGCCTTGACAGCGTCGTACATCGCGTGAGTTTGCTCCTCCGTCTGCGTCATGCACTTCTCGCAGTAGACGTGGATGCCCGCACTCGCGGCGTCGATCGCGATCTGGGAATGCCAGTGATCCGGAGTTGCGATGATGACGGCATCGACCTCGCCACTCTCCAGCATATCGGTATAGCTCCGGAAGCGACGGGCCGGTGGATTTGCACTGGCCCCACCTGGCCGAGTGTCTGTAGAGGATGCAGCGATAGCCCGCTCGGCCCGCACGTCGAACATGTCACACGCGGCGGTGATCGCGATATTCAGGTCCTGCTGAGCCAGGTACGTTTCCAACCGACCTGGAGAGTCTTGCCGAGAATTCTCCACCCAATCGGGATGCGCGAAGCCCGCGAACCTCACGAGCGCTTCGCCCTCCCCTCCCATACCGATGATTCCCACTCTGATCCGCTCTCCCGGGGGGCTCGAGATCATGTCCGGAATAACCGCCGGACCCGATTCGGTTACGCCGAGCTCTTCCAGGACTGCCTGCTTCCTCATATCGGCTACAGCCTTCTTCTTGAAGAAGGCCAGGAAGAACGCACCGAAGAACGGGATAGAGACCAGAGCTTTGAGGAGGCCTCTACGCGTTACAGTATCCCACCCAGCAACAGACGGGACTGCCCCGGAGCTATCGGTATTATCTGTGCCCTGGTTTTTGGTTTCGTCACTCATCTTTCGCTCCTCACGCGTTGGCTTGTTTCAAGGCCTGAAACTCCGGGGTCTTCTTCCAGAGTATCAGCCGGTCTAGGCCATATGATCTGCCCGTTGGAAATGCAAGCAGAACAAACGTTGCACATAGTTCAATGAAGACTTTATTCACAATCAGGTAGCTGCCCTCTGTCGGTATGGAGTACGCGTAACCAGGGAACGCAGGGGCGGCGATGTAGTAGAGCGCCAGTAGCACTATTGCTGCAATCGTGGCAGTCCGGGTCAATAGACCGAGCATCAACCCCAACCCTATGAGCAAGAGCCCCCACGAATTGATGACGTCAACGATCGCCAGTGTCGTGGAGTTGCCCGCAAGGGACAGGAAGATGCCGCTGAACCACCACTGTGATTCCGCGAGGTATCCCGCCGACGTCCAATACGGGTTCATTAGTTTGGCCAGACCTTCGTAGAAAAAGTGCCAGCCTATGAGTATTCGCAGCACTACCAGAACACCCGTCTGGAAGCTCGAGTACCCCAGGCCAGGAAGAGCATCAGACTTCGCTGACTGTTGCATCATGGTTCCGCCTTATCTCCGTTTGTGATTTCCGCACTTCTCCAGCCCGTTGACCTCAACTGAGATCCTTCTTGGTCTACGAGCAAACATTCACACCCGGGCAGAGAGTTGACGAACTCTATCCCCTTGCGCGAATCCATCACGAATACGCTAGTCGCCAATGCATCCGCGGCCATTGCCGACGGCGCGACTACGGAGACGCTCGTGCTCGCGTTGGGCGATCTGCCGGAATTCGAGTTCACGATGTGGTGGAATAATTTGTCACGGTCGAAGTAGACCTCATAGCTGCCCGAGGTAGCCACCGCACCATCGGTGAGTTGTATCGTGTCCGGGAAGCAGCCCC
>JBDGZZ010000255.1:0-6023 GCA_039588335.1 Gemmatimonadota bacterium
CCGGTCAGGTTCGCCACGCTCCCGCCGGACGCCAGGTTGCCGCCAGAGGCTGCCGGGTAGCCGACCAGTTCGGCCATCCAGTCGAGCAGCATGTTCTCCATCTCGACGGCCCCCGGGTTGGCGAACCGCACACCCGCGTACCGATTCGTCACGTCGGCCAGGTAGTCGCCCAGCGACGACATGAAAACGCCTCCCCCGGGGATGTAGGCGAGGAAGGTCGGAGATGCCGGGTTGAGCCCGGTCTCGACCACCGAGATCTGAAAGGCGCGAAGCAGTGTATCGATATCGGCGGGTCTGTCCGAGATCGGAATCGAGCGAAGTTGCCCGGCCCTCTCCTTGTCGATCTCGTACGTCTTTCTCTCGCCCATGCGATCGAGAAAGTCATCCCCGTACTCGACTACTGCGTCGCGTACCGATGCCCTCTCGCCAGGCTCGAGATCCAGTCTGCGGCTTACCGCCTCCAGCCGCCGTATCCGCTCGATCGTGTCTCCGTCCACACTCGGCCCATTCGTCACCGTGTTGTCGTCCATGTTCGCGTCGCTTGAATGGAATAGCGCCTTGGTGGTCTCTTGGAAAGCGCCGGCAAATGATGAGATCCCGCTACCGGACGGATCGATAGCCTCGTGTCATCCTTTCGGCAACAGGACGATCTGGCATAGCTGGTTGGTTCGCGCGCGGAAGGGACGCAGGGCCGCCGGGCGTGGCCGGCGTCGCTGGCTCGGTCCGACTGGGCCTTTGACAGCGGTAGGCATCTTCAACTCCGCGGCGCTGCTACTCCGGAGCTTCGGGACCTAGCCCTGCTCTTCCAAGATGCGCTCGGTGAACTGCTCGACCGTCCGGTTTAGAGTCTGCAGCTCCTTGTAGCACAGGTGCGCGTACTTCTGAGCGGCGTAGGCCGAGATCGGCAGAACGATGGCGAGCACGAGTATAACCGCCGAGAATATGGCGCTCATCAGGGCCGAAATGTCGAAGACTGTCTCCATAGGACGACCTCCCATAGAAGATGCGGGCGCAGATCCACCGATGTTCGGTATGACGTAAAGCTAGCAGCCGCCGGACGCGGGGCGCTAGGCGGGCGGAGCCCGGCCTGAGAAGCTGGCCTTCAGATCTGCACACTCACCTGCAAGCGCCGGCTCGAACTCGGGGATTCGATCCGTGATGTACGAGATGTGCATTTCCTCGGCACTCTGGAACGCCTGCAGGCTGTGGACGAAGTCCGAATCGGTCGCCGCAACGACGCTCTCGAAGACCTGGTTGATTTCCGAACCCTCCACCCGAATGACCAGCCGCAGCGCGTCTTCGACCGAGTCCATGCCTTCCAGAGAGGCCTCTACCTCGTCCATCAGCGCGTCTAGCCGCGGAATCGCCGCCCGCCATGGCGCGAAATACTCGTCCATCCAGCCCTCGCGCCCAGCGATCGCGCGGCACAGCTCCAGCATTTCCGCGTGAGTGCTCTCCTGCCCCGCTAATGTCGCGAAGAACAGACTGACCGGCTCATTGTCGCGGTGGCGCTCCGCCAGCAATTCGTAGATCCTCTGCGCCCGCAGCTCCAACTCGACGCAGTCGCCCAGCAGTTCGGGAACTTCAATCGTCTTGGGTCGGAGAGGGTCGGTCTGTCCCAAGCCAGACCTCGCTGTCCCAAAACTCCTGGCCAGCCAGTATCGGTCGGCATTGTCTGGGACGGGCGCTGGCAGGTCTTCGCGGAACAGATCGTTGAACGTTTCGACGAACTGACCGGCCCGCTCGGCCAGGTCTTCGTCCACCTCCCAAACGTAGACGAACTCTGGAACTGTTTCTGGCACTCCCGCACATACAAACTCGGCGTACAATACCACGGACTCATGCAGCGCTGCCAGCACTACAGGTTCCTTAGCCAGAGCGGCCAGGCCGAGAAGTGAGATGTCACCGCTCTGTCTTGCCTCAGCATGGGCGACTGTCGTCAGTCCCGCGACGGTCCAGTCAGGTCTGGTGTGGTACAACGCCTGTGAGAAAGCGTCACGTCCAACGGGAAGCAGCTTGCCGGTTTGGACCGGCCGGCTGTAGATGGGGGAGCCGGTCACCTCTCGAAGCCGTTGGAACTCCGGCATCTCGGCCACATCGGGGATACGACGTGCTCGATAACTACGGCTCGCCCTCAGTCCTGGTGAAGCATAGGCGACACACAGACGGCGAGATGCATGTCCACTACCACCCGCGTTACCGCGTCGTTGACTGCAACCTCGAGGCCCTGGCACTACTGCACGCACAATTCGGCGGAAGTATAAGCCACCACGGCCGAAAGCATTACTCCTACGAGATAGGACAGAAGGCGTTAGCGGAAGTGCTCCGTCAGGTCTTGCCGTACATGGAGAAGAAGCGGCAACATGCGGAGTTCATACTCCGGCTGGTCGACGCGAAGGACAGTGGGAACGACCGGGAAGCTGAACGCGAGATAGTCGAAGAACTGCGGCGGCTCAACGCACAGAACTAGCCGGGCATCAAGGCCGAACCGCTGCGAGGATGAGCCGGAGCGGAGCCATCGGGGAGACCCGTCTGCGGAAGTTTCAACTCTCCGACCACTAGGGTGGTCTTGGAGGCGTGCGACCCGTCTCTGAGAGCGAACTTCACGACGAGCCTCCCCGAGAGCGCGATACCTTAGCCATCCGGGTAATGGCACACTTCCTGTCCTGCGCCGGTCACGCTTATCTGGTTTGAGAGAAACCGACCATCTGAGTCAGTGACGCTCACCTTGAGCTGGAATGTGGAATAGCCGTTCATGCCACCCGTGTACGCCATACCGCTCCCTGCCCATAGCCAGCGGGCGTCTGGATCGTCCCGCCGATACCAGTCCACCGTGTACGGCGGAGTCCCACCGCGGCAGAGCGCAAGCCAGCCACAACTTGTTGAGGGCGCTATCGACTTAGGTCCGGTGATTACTACCGACAACTCCGTACCGGTCGTGGGAGCATTCACCGCGGGACGGGAGAAGGGGTCGGAGCAACTAGTCGCAAACGCCGTGATCAACAGAAGTGCCGAGAGGCATATCGGAAGACGCCTACCCATTCCAACCTCCAGCTAAGGCTGCCGTCTGTCACCCGGCGAAGGTAAGCGTAGACTGTCATTTTTCTATCGGTAATTCCTCGTTTTTCAATCATTTTCTTTTGTGGGACTCTGTAAGCCGTTTCATGCAGGTAACTTCCCGGGGGACCTATCGACGTTCTGCGGCTCTCTCCAGATTTCACACCGTCACTTTCTACAGCTTTCTTTGGCAGCAAGCGGCATCACGCCGCCAGCACTACTCATGGGAGATCAGACAGGCGGCACTCGCAGATGTACTGCGCCAAGTGCTGCCGTATATGGAAAGGAAGCGCCAGCACGCGGAATCATCCTGCGATTGGTCGAGGAGAAGGAGCACGGCAACGACCGGGCGGCGGAACGTGCGATAGTAGAGGAACAGCGGCGGCTGAACGGGTAGTATTTGGGCGACCTCCCTCAGCCCGCTGCCTTTCGCCTTCCACCCAGAAAGGCGAAACCTGCCCCGATTCACTACAAGCTCCTCCTTCACTCCCGACTCCGGATACGACCGTCGTTTCTAGAAGGAGGTGGCAGCCAACGCGCCAGCGGCGACGTGCAGGTGCTGGTTGACGAGGCGAGAATCACTGGAAACGCAGGCCACGCCTACACCGCTAGCTGGATAACGATAGTAGGTAGGGATTTCGTTTGCTTGCCGGTGACACACAGCACACATTGGAAAGATGAGTGCGATTGGCTGAGGGAGTCGGAAAGTAAGTCTCGCCGGTGCGGGAGACCTCAGCCGTGGCAGTACCCGCAGTAGCAGCTTGCCTGACGAGCTGGCCTGCACAACCGACCAGCGCGGATAACCTCACACCAGTTTCCACACGAGAACAATTCCTCATACACGCACCGTGTGCGCCGTTCTTGCACGGCGACTGTAGAGCTTTGTCACAACGAAGGAGGTAAACAGCCATGAAGAAGCTTGCTCTGATTCCGACCCTCGGGTTGTGCGGGACCCTGCTGCTCGTCGGGTGTGCCACCGACGATGGGCCGACGGCTCCAGTCGCAGCGCCTCAGCTAGAGATCTCCGACGGCGCCCACGAAGGCAACGAGCATTTCTATTTCCTGCCACCCATGGTGGACCAGCCCAGCCACAGCGGCACCTTCGACGGCTCGCTGAAGCCGGAGGTGCAGATCTGCATCTGGGACGGCTCGGATTGCGGAGCGCCGCTGGATATCTACAACACGGAGACCGGTCCCGGCTCCGAGACCGTACGGGTTGGACCGGAAGACGAGCACTACATCGTCAACTGGCACACCGACTACATCTTGGAGAACTTCGAGCTCGCGGATGGGGAGGTATATCGCATAAGGGTGATAGCTGGTGCCGGCGTGTTAGGCCATGCGGACGTGGAGGTGGTTGAGAACGGGAGGGACCTGAAGAACGTCGACACCGACGAGTACATCCCGCTGTTGGACGGCCGGACCTTGCCCATCAAGTTCCGGATCGAGGAAGGGGCGGTTGGGTACCACGAGATCGTGAGTGTCCAAAACACGGGCGCTTGCACGGTGGACGCCTCGGGTACCGCCTACTGTTGGGGGCGCAACTGGCATGGGAAGTTGGGAGATGGCACGACCACCAATTCGTCGAGCCCTGTGGCCGTGCTCGGTGGCCACACGTGGCGGTCAGTGGAAGTAGGTGGTCGCCACACCTGCGGGGTCACAACGGACAACGACGCCTACTGCTGGGGGTGGAACGGCATGGGGCAACTTGGAGACGGCTCGACGGCTGACCAGCTCACGCCCGTGCCCGTCACCGGCGGGCACAAGTTCCAGTCGGTTAGCGCGGCTGGTCAACACACCTGCGGACTCACTCAGGACGGCGACGCCTACTGCTGGGGGTGGAACGGGAACGGCCAGCTTGGGGACGGGACGACCACGTATTACAGTGTGACCCCCGTGGCTGTGATCGGCGGGCATACCTTCCAGTCCCTGCACGCGCAACATCGGACGGCATGTGCAATCACGACGGACGGCACAGCCTTCTGCTGGGGGGACAACCGGCAAGGCCAGCTCGGCGTCGGCTACGCGTCGAACGGTGAGCGGACGCCGGTGGCTGTGACCGGCGGGCACAGGTTTCGGTCGCTGAATAATGAATGGATGGCAACCTGCGGGACGACGACCTCCGGCGACGGCTACTGCTGGGGACGCAATCGTGGCGGCCAGCTTGGCGCCGGCTACATGTCGGACTATCAGCCCACGCCGGTGGCTGTGATCGGGGGGCACACGTTCCAATACGTGAGTGCCGGTAGTAATTATGGCGAGTCCTCCTGCGGCCTGACGACCGACGGGGCAGTGTTCTGTTGGGGGGGCAACTACCACGGCCAGCTTGGGCGCGGTTTCACGTCGTCCTACGAGTTGACGCCGGCGGCCGTGATCGGAGGGCACACGTTCCGGTCGGTCAGTACGGGTGGTCGAACCGCCTGCGGCGCCACGACGGCGGACGAAGTCTATTGCTGGGGACGCAACAACTTTGGACAGGTGGGAGACGGTACCCTCACTGACCGGTCTTCGCCAGTCTTCGTGCTCGATCTGGACCCGTCCACACCGTAGCTGTGTCCGGTGCGGGCCGGCTGGAGAGCCCCGAGCGTTCGAGCGTCGTTCGGGGCTCTCTATATGCGAAATGAAGCCGCGTTCTTGTCGTGGTCGCACCACCCGCTAGACCCGAAACGGCACCACCTCGCCTTCCTCCCATAAACGCGACACTGAACTACCCTCGCCTGTAAGGCGAGGGGTTCTAAGGGTTGTCGATTGGAAATCGACCGTCGTCAGCGATCTGCTCGCCCTCGTGCTCGTCGATATATTCCTGGACTATCTCATCCGTGATGGTCCCCGAGCTGACCGCCAGATAGCCGCGAGCCCATAGATGACGGCCCCAGAACTTCTTGCGCAGATGTGGGAACTCTTGCAACAGCACCCGCGAACTCGTTCCCTTCAGCCACTGCATGATCTGGCTGATCTTCTGCGTC
>JBDGZZ010000256.1:0-5977 GCA_039588335.1 Gemmatimonadota bacterium
TCGGGGTCCTCGCAGAGGTCACACTTATTGACCACCACGGTCGTGTGCATCCCGTTGGCCTCAGCGACCACAACGAATCGGTCGATGAGACGTGAGTCCCAATCTGGCTGTACGGCAGACCCCACCACGATCACTTGATCGACATTGGCCGCCACCATCCGCTCTCCTCTTGCTTTGCCTGGAGTGCGGCGTCGGAGGACCGATCTACGAGACAGCAGCGACTCTATTGTTGTCCCTCCATCACGATGTTCGCGCAGGCTGACGTGGTCGCCCACCAACACCCGTTCTTCGTGTTCCTGCTTGAAGCGACCACGGAGTGTCGTCTCCAGAACCTCGCCGTTCACCCTGACGCGATACACTCCACCCGTCTTGGAGAGGACAACTCCAGTCCGATGGGCTACCAGTCGGGGACGTCCTTCCGATTCTCGATCAGACGATCGAGATGATCCTTGAGTTCATAGAGCGTTAGCCGTCGCAAGTATGCTCCTGCCTCTTCAGAAGTGTCACCGAACACCAGATACGCTGTCTCCAAGTGACCCGCAGGGCGATCACCTGATGGTGACCAGCGGACAAAAAGGACCGCTGCACCGTAACGACCGTCCTGGCATGGTTCGTTGTCAACGTATATCTCGGCCGAGTATGGATTGCCATCCGAACCTTCGAACGCGGGCGGGCGATGGTGAACGTCCAGGTATCCGCCGAACGTCGTGTCTTCCATTAGCGGCGGGAGAACGTCTCTTTCACGACGCTTGCGGTCATGAACGCAATGTTCCCGGGTCGCTCAGCAAGGCGCCGCATGAGATAGGGATACCAGTTGCTGCCAAACGGAACGTAGACCCGCACGTTGAAGCCCTTCTCTCGTAGCTGGTGGTAGAGATCACGCCTAACCCCGTACAGCATCTGAAATTCATACCGCTCTACCGGGATTCGCTTTGCATCTACATGCTGCAGCGCACGCTTAATGAGATCCGCGTCGTGCGTTGCGATCCCTGGGTAGTTGCCCTCATCGAGTAACCGCTCCATGAGCGACACAAAAGATCCGTCGATCTCACGCCTGTCCTGGAAGGCCACCGAACTCGGTTCTGCATACGCACCTTTGCACAGTCGCACCCGGGCACCCATTTTGATGAGTTGCTCTATGTCACCGGCAGACCGCCTCATATAGCTCTGAATCACCACGCCCGTCAGGCTTCCGAACTCCGGGTGTAGATCCTTGAAGATTGCCAGCGTGCGCTCGGTGTGTTCCGAACTCTCCATGTCAATGCGCACAAAGATGGCGTGTTCTTTCGCCCGTGTGAGGATCGTACGCATGTTCTGCAGACAGAGATCGTCATCTATATCGAGACCCATCTGTGTCAACTTCACCGACACGTTTGCGTCCACGCCGGTCTGCGCGATCGCGTCAAGCGTTTGAATAACCTCGTCGCGCGCAGTGTGGGCTTCTTCCTTCGATGCCACACTCTCGCCCAGCAAATCGAGGCTCGCCGTTATGCCGACCTGATTGAGAGAACGGGCCGCAGCGACGGCACTGTCTATCGTTTCACCGGCCACGAAACGTGAGGCAGTCTTTCGAGCCATACCGTTGCGCTTCACAAAGTCGAAGACGGACCGTCGCTCACTGAGCCAGAGAAAGAGGCTTCGAAGCATAAGTGATCTTTCGTCAGCTGTTGGGATGAAAGCTCTGATTCTCATCTGCCAAACGTACGAGGCTCGGTGCGGGCTCAAACCGATCACCGTACTTGCCAGCGAGTTCCTGAAGGTTGGCAACCGCCTGGGAGCCACCAACCGTATCCACATAACGCAGCGGACCACCGCGGAAAGGAGGAAAACCTATTCCAAAGATCGCACCCACATCACCATCCCGTACCGACCGTACGACTCCCTCATCGTGTGCCCACGCGGCTTCATTCAGCATAGCGTACACCATGCGCCGGGTTATGTCTTCCTCTGCCACCCTCGCTTCTTCCGCCACTCCTATTATTTCGGACGCGACCGGATCGACCCGTTTCTTACCCTTCTTTCCGTCAGCGTATTCGTAGAACCCTCGTCCGCTCTTTCTACCGAGCCGTCCCTGTTCAGTCATGCGTCCTAGACCATCCATCGGCTTCATCCGATCGCCAAAGGCATCGTGTAGTACCGACGACGCCTTCAAAGCCACATCCAGACCGATCTCATCGAGCAGCGTTATGGGACCGACCGGAAACCCGAAGGCCATCATGGATCTGTCAATGACTTCAACCGAGACACCCTCCTTGAACAGCCGGCCAGCCTCGTTCAGGTACGGCGCCAGGATCCTGTTGACCCAGAAACCGGGGCGATCGCGGACTACTATCACGGTCTTGCCCATAGCGCGCCCAAACGCTACTGCGGTCACGGTGACCCATGGTGCCGTTTGGCTCGTGACGATAACCTCGAGCAACGGCATTTTGTCCACAGGAGAGAAGAAGTGCATGCCTACTACATGCTCGGGGTGTTTGACAGATTCGGCGATGCTCGTGATCGGGATCGTACTCGTGTTGGAAGCGATCACGCAATCGGACCGGACCTCCGCCTCGACAGCTCCGAACACTTCGCGTTTCACATGCAGATCTTCGAACACAGCCTCGATCACCACGTCGGCGCGGCGGAAGCCGGCCCAGTTATCTCCGCCGGACAGCAGTTCTCGAAGGCGGTCGAATTCATGTTTGGAGATGCGCCGCCGCTCGAGTCGCCGCTGCAACGCCGCTCGCGCATGCTGCAAACCGTTCGCCACAGCTTCCACGGTTGTATCGCGGAGGCGCACATCGGCTTTCGCACGAGCCGCGGCAACACCGGCAATCGCGGATCCCATGAAGCCGGCGCCCACGATGGCCACGTTGCGTACCGGCTTCGGGGAAGGGACTTCACCCTCCACGCCGGGGTCTTTCTTGAGTGAGGTGGTTGCGAAGAAGATCTGCACGAGATTCCGTGAAACCTCGCCAACGGCAAGCTCAGCGAAGTGTGCGGCTTCGCTGTCGAGACCCGCTGACATTCCGTATTTGAGCCCATGATCCACGGCTTCGATGGCTGCCAGAGGAGCCGGGTAATGGCCGCCGGATTTCTTCATCACTGCCTTGCGGGCCTGCGCGAGCACAACCCGCTGCCCCAGCGAGTTCCGGTCCAACAGCAATCCGAGGACACCTCCTCGAGCACGTTTAGGCCTCCAACCCTCTGCGAGCCGGCGAGCTACTTCTAGCGCGACATCTTCCATAATTGCCGGGTGAACCAAGTCGTCGACGATTCCGTGTCGGAAGGCCTGCTTCGCTAGTAGGGTCTTGCCAGTAAGAATGAGGTCCAGCGCTCCCCTGGCACCTATCAAGCGGGGTAGCCGTTGGCAGCCACCAGCTGCGGGAATGATGCCAAGCTGGACTTCAGGTAGGCCCAACATTGTCTTGGGATGCTCCGTAGCCACACGGTACGTGCAGGCCAAGGCGGCTTCCAGGCCACCGCCCAGGCAGCTCCCGTGAATGGCTGCAACAGTCGGCTTGCCCAAGGACTCCATCCGGTTGACCAGCTCTTGGCCACCTCGCACAAGCACCATCGCGTCTTCTCGTGTCTTCAGTGCCACGAACTCGTCGATGTCGGCACCGGCGATGAAGCTGTCAGGTTTTCCGGAGATGATGATCAATGCTTTGACGTCAGCATCCCGTTGCAGTGAATCGAGGACCCCCTCCAATTCTTCCTTGACCGCCCGGGAGATGGCGTTGACCGACTCCCCTCGCACGTCCAATTCGAGGCGCGCTATGCCGTCGATTACGGTTGTCGTGACAGCGCCCACTATCAAGCTCGCTCCAACACCATCGCGAATCCCATCCCGCCCTGCGCGCACACCGAAATCAAGCCAAACTGCACGTTCCTACGCTTCATTTCGTTGGCCAGAGTCAAGGTGATACGTCCGCCCGTAGCTCCGAACGGATGTCCGATCGCAATCGAGCCACCCATCACGTTGAGGGTCTCCCAATTGACCTCGCCTATCCGTTCCGATCTGCCCAGTTTCTCTCGAGCCCACTCGACCGACTCGAATGCCTGTACGTTTGATAGCACCTGTGATGCAAACGCCTCGTGCATCTCAACCAGACCCAACTCTTTCCACTCGATGCCAGCCCTGTCCAGCGCCTTTGGGACTGCATACGCCGGCCCCTGGAGAAGTTGGTCACCCGGATCCAGGGCAGCCACCGCGTACGACCGGATGAATACGAGCGATTCGTACCCTAGCGCCTTTGCTACCTCCTCGCCCATGAGAAGAACAGCAGACGCTCCGTCCGTTAGGGGCGAAGAATTCGCCGCAGTCACCGATCCATGCCGCCTATCAAACACCGGCTGGAGCTTTGCCATCTGATCTAGGTTCGTGTCAGAGCGAATGCCGTTGTCCCGATGGACCACCCCACCCACGCCAACTCCGAACATCGGTGCCAGCTCGGCCGTCAACCGACCATCCTGGGTGCCCGCCATGGCCATTCTGTGACTGCGCAGTGCAAACCGATCCTGATCTTCACGTCCGATGCCGTTCAGTTTGGCCATCTTTTCCGCCGACTGTCCCATCGACTCACCGGTCGAGGGCTCAGCAATGGCCGGTGCCACCGGCACCAGATCCCGAGGGCGTATCGACGCAACCAACTTCAGGCGATCGTTCAGACTCTTGGCGCGGCTCAGGCTGACCAGGATATCCGAGAATCGGCGAGAATGGAGGATCGGTACGTTGGAAAGGCTTTCAGAACCGCCAGCTATAACGACGCGCGCGTGACCAAACGCGATCTGGTCATGTCCAAGCGTAATTGCTTGATTGGCCGACGCGCAGGCGCGGTTTACCGATGCCGCCGAGATGTTCTTGGGAAACTGTGGCAGAAGGCTCACTTCACGAGCCAGATTGGGTGCCAGAGGGCTCGCGACGACCTGGCCGAAGTACATTTCATCGACGATGCTACCATCTAGGTTGGCCCGGTGGACCAACTCAACCACTGCACCACGGGCCAACTGTACGGCCGACATCTCCTTGAGATCCGTACCGGCCCTACAAAACGGGGTGCGACACCCCGCAACCACTGCAACTCTACGGTTGCTCATGGTTACTCCCATCGAAAACAAGCTACCACGAAGCCACATGGGAGGATACCACTTGTGGCAACTCGGTCAACGGTCCCATCATACGAACTGTCAACCCTCGACACACATCCGAGCGGAGCAGTCGTGCCGCTCTAACTGAGCTCGAAGACACGCTAGTGGAATCAACCTTTTCGCACGAAACTAGATCAAAGAACGTTGCAGCAATGGCCACGGGTCCGATCGACTTGCTGGTGATTGGAGCGGGGATTACAGGAGCAGGCATTGCACGCGACGCAGCGATGCGCGGAATCCGTACGGCCGTCATAGACAAGGGCGACTTCGCGTCAGGCACCAGTTCGCACTCGTCGCGCCTCGTCCACGGTGGGCTTAGATACCTCGAACATCGTCACTTTGGACTCGTGTTCGAAGCAAGCCGTGAGCGGCATGTACTGTTGAAGATCGCGCCTCACCTCGTGTGGCCCCGGTCGTTCCTCTTCCCGATTCATGAAGGTGCTCGTGTATCCCGTTTGAAACTCGCGGCAGGTCTCTGGCTGTACGACGTGCTGGCGATATTCCGCAATGTGAGGAGACACCGGGTGCTTACCCGGACGGCGATGAAGCGAGCCGAACCTCGACTGAAGGACCGTGGATTGAAGGGCGGGGCACGCTACTACGACGCTCAGTGCGATGATGCCCGTTTGACACTCGCAACTGTTCGAAGCGCTCACAGACACGGCGCTCTTGCCGCTAACTATTTGGAGGTGGAACAACTAGACATCGCAGATGGCCGGGTGCGGGGAGCGGTCGTGACAGACTTGGTGACGGGACGTGAGTGCACACTCCACGCTGAGATCGTGGTCGACTCCCCCGGTCCTTGGTCCGCCCAGCTCCGAGCACAGGATGGGAGCAAACCGGC
>JBDGZZ010000257.1:0-10294 GCA_039588335.1 Gemmatimonadota bacterium
GCTTCCGTACGTCGGGATCGGGCTGGTTGATGTCGCACTGGCCGCGTTGGCCGGCGTGTTCATCCTAGGAGTGCCGTTTCACGGCAGCACCATTCTCTTGTTCAGCATGACACTCCTATTCCTGCTCGGCGCATTGGGCTTTGGGATCTTCATCTCCGCCGCCGTCAAGACCCAGGTCCTGGCAACCCAGGTTGCCATGATATCGACGTTCTTGCCGGCTCTGTTGCTCTCAGGCTTCATGTTCTCAATAGCAACGATGCCTGTGGTGCTGCAGGTCATCACTTACATAGTCCCAGCGCGATACTTCATCACAGTGACTCGCGGAATCTTTCTCAAAGGCATCGGCGTTCAGACTCTATGGGTTGAAGGGCTCGCTATGATCGTGTTCGCCATGCTCGGCTTGGCACTTGCCACCAAGGTGTTCAAGAAGGAGATCGCGTGAAGCGGTTTTCGCCACATCGGCTGCGCGAGCTGCTCAAGAAAGAGCTACTCGTGGCTCCGATCTTTCAGCTGATGGTGTTCGGATATGCGGTAAACACAGATATCCGCAACACAGAGACGTTCGCTGTAGACCTGGACAAGACCGCTGCCTCGCGCGAACTCATCGACGCATTTACCGCGACGGGATACTTCAAGATGGTCGGAGGCTCAGAGCGATCTGCCGACTTGATACGAGCGCTTGACAACGGCGATGCAGTCGTCGGCATAGAGATCCCTGTCGGATTCGCGGCCGATCTCGAACGAGGCACAGCCCGAGTCCAAGTTCTGGTGGACGGCACCAATTCCAATACGGGAACCGTCGCTCAAGGGTACGCTACGCAGATAGTACAACGCTACGCGAGTGACTACCTGCAACGAACCGCCGCAAAGCTAGCGCGTGGAGTGGATCTGCGAACCCGAGCTTGGTACAACCCCGAATTGGAGAGTCGCGTCTATAACGTCCCCGGCGTCGTTGGGGTGCTCGTCATGCTCATGGGCTTACTTCTCACCTCGTTGGCAGTTGTACGCGAACGGGAGCTGGGAACACTCGACCAACTCATGGTGAGCCCATTGTCGGCGACGGAGCTGATTCTAGGCAAGACGATTCCCGTGATGCTAGTCGGGCTGATACAAATCACACTCATATCGTGTGTGGCCATTCTCTGGTTCAAGATCCCAATGCGAGGCTCACCTCTGGTGCTGCTCCCCGCAGCCGTGCTCTATATCCTGGCGGGCATCTCCCTCGGACTCATTATCTCGACGATTTCCAAGACACAACAGGAAGCCTTCATGGCAATGTTCCTGGTACTCTTCCCGATTGTGATCTTGTCCGGTTTCCTCTTCCCCATCGACAGCATGGCCGCATTCTTCAAGTGGGTTTCCGTAATCAACCCGATCCGCCACTTCGTCGAAATTGTACGGTCCATCTTCCTCAAAGGAGAGGGCTTTGTGGGCCTATGGCGGCAATACGTCGCCCTGACAATCATTGCCGGCAGCGCACTCTTTTTCGCGGTGAGGCGGTTTCGGAGATCGGTTATGTAACCTTGCCAGACTTCTCCTCCTAACTCTTACCCCGGCATAAGCCGGCAACTATCTTCAACTGCCCAATCCTCCTTCGCCGGAAAGTGTCATTGCGCGGAACTCGTCGGGAACGCCGCAGGATGGTCCGCCGCGACCTGGAAGATCGAGGTATCTCCGATAGGCGGGTGCTCGCTGCAATGGATTCAATCTTGCGAGAATGCTTTGTTCCTTCGGACATGCAACATCTCGCATACGCCGACCAACCCCTTCCCATCGGCTGCGACCAAACTATATCGCAGCCCTACATAGTCGCGCTGATGACTACGTTGGCGAGCCTCAACCGGCAGTCCAACGTGCTCGAGGTTGGCACCGGAACGGGATATCACACAGCGGTGCTCGCGAGAATAGCCGAGTGGGTTTGGAGCGTTGAGAGAATAGAGGAACTGTCCCACCAGGCCGGAAAACGACTGACGGATCTTGGGATCGGGAACGTCACCCTGCTCGTGGGTGATGGTGCCCGCGGATATCCCGAGGCTGCCCCATACGACGCAATCGTGGTCGCGGCAGCAGCGCCTGAGCCGCCCCAACCGCTACTGGAGCAACTCGCGTTGGGCGGAAGGCTGGTCATTCCCATAGGGGACCGAGCGGTTCAAGTGCTCTACAGCGTGGAGCGTACTCCGAACGGGTACAGGAACCACACTTCGGGTTCCTGCCGTTTCGTGCCGCTGGTCTCACCGCACGCCTTCCCCGGTTGACAGTGGCAGATTCGGAATTGTTGGGAGCGCACGTCTCAACGGCGGGCGGGGTGTCCAACGCGCCAGCCCGGGGTACTGAGATCGGTGCCACAGCAATCCAGATCTTCACGAAGACGCCGAACCAGTGGCACGAATCAGAGCTCTCATCTGACGAGATCACCCGGTTCAAGTCGGAGCTGAGCAACAGTAAGGTACGGGCTGTGGTGTCACACGGTTCATACTTGATCAACCTAGCTTCACCCGACCATGCACTGCGGGCCCGTTCGATTGAATCATTCAAACTCGAATTGCGACGATGCCGTGACTTGGGGATACGGTTTGTCGTCACACATCCAGGCAACTTCATGGACGACCGTAGCGCTGGTATCAAGCGAAATTCTACAGCGTACGCGGAGTGTCTAGAGGCCGTAACCGGACCAACCGTATTGATCGAGACAACTGCCGGGACGGGAACCGCACTTGGCTCTATGTTCGAAGAGCTAGCCGAGCTGCGACGTTTGGTGCCGGCAAAGTTCCGCCGCCGCATCGGCTTCTGCGCCGACACGTGTCACCTCTATTCGGCCGGCTATGATCTGGTGGACGACTGGGACGGAGTATGGAGAAAGTGGAACGAGATAATCGGCCTGGCGCACCTTCTCTGCCTGCACCTGAACGACTCCAAGAATCCGTTTGGCTCGAAGCGCGACCGTCATGAGCTGATCGCAGAAGGCACTCTGGGCGCAGAGCCGTTTCGAAGAGTGATGCAAGATGACCGGCTGCGGGGTATCATTAAAGTGATCGAGACGCCCAAGAGCGATCAACCAGTGAAACAAGACCGACGTATGCTGCGTAGGCTAAGGGCATACCAAAGAAGTAGTTACATGAGGAGATCTGGATGAGAAGACCGCGTTTGGTGCTGTCATGCGCCGTGTTTCTTCTGGTTCTCGCACTACGGCCGGCAGCCGACGCTGAGGGTCAAGATGCGACCAGGGTAATCCTGTTTGTGGTGGACGGTGCGGGTGTTGGCCACTGGAGTCTGGCAAACCTGTCGAGCGCAGAGCTAGCCCTCAGACAGTTCCCTGTTGTGGGGCTGGTTGACACCCGCGGAGCAGATCACATCTACACGGGCAGCGCAGCTACAGCCACCGCCTACGCCATTGGTGAGCGCACGTTCCGCAATGCCATCGGCGTGGGGGTTGACAGCCTGCCCAGGAAGACCGTGCTCGAACTGGCCGAGGAGAGAGGGATGAGTACCGGTCTGGTGACGACTGGTCGCATCACCGACGCCACGCCAGCGGCTTTTGCCACTCACCTATCGAGCCGTCGCTACGAGTGGGAGATAGCGAGACGGCTGACCACAAAGAACATCACGGTGTTGATGGGCGGCGGTCGAGACAGCTTCGAGGCTTGGGACAGACCCGACTCGATTGACCTAGTCTCCACGATCAAGGAGAGCTACACGTTCGCAGAGACAGACGCGGATCTTCAAGGGCTCGAGATGGACACCGTGACAAATCTGTTCGGGCTGTTCACTCCCTCTGACATGCCCGTGTACCCAGAGCGTTCGCCGTCGCTGAGGGCGATGACTGCGGCGGCACTTGAAGTGTTGGACAAGAACTCCAACGGCTTCTTCCTGCTGCTCGAAACTGAACAGACCGACACGCAGGCACATGGCAATGCCGGATTCGAGGTGCTTGCCGATGAGTTGACCGATGTCGATAACGCGATCAGGGTCGTTCTCGAGTACCAGAGCAGGCATCCCGAGACTCTCTTCATCGTATTGGGTGACCATGATACGGGGGGCCTTGCGGTCCAGACTGCGGGAGTGGCCAATCTCTTGGCTCGAACGGTATCAGGCTTAGACACAATGAGGACCCGCCTGAGCGAGGCGTCGCCTTTGCTTGACGGCGCGGGTAGGGCCCGCGCCGACAGCATTCGTGTGCTCATGGATCGTGTTTCACCACAGATTAGACAACGATTCTCTGAGGCCGGCAGCGCAGCCATACTCGTTGCGCGCTACACGAGCGTGAACCACACGGCCCAGTTGGTGCCTCTGTTTGCCAAGGGACCGGGAGCCGACCAATTCGGCGGGATCATAGACAATTGGATGGTGGGCCAGTTGCTGCTCGCAGCAGTACAGTCTTCTGAGGCCGTGGCCAGCCGACGGATCGCAACCATCTACGGCCGGGTGCTCGACGATTCGAGTTCCATACCCATAGCAGGTGCGGAGGTGACACTGCTGGACCGCGCCGGGAATCCGATTACGGCAGTAGTATCCGGCCTGGACGGAAGGTTCGTGCTCGCCGTGCGGCCCGGAGTTTTCGTGATACAGGTACTTCGCATAGGGTACGCGCGGACTCTCACCGAGGAGTTTACCCTGCCAGAGAGCTTGGTGCCGCACAGGGTGAACGTGCTCCTGCCCTCTCAGCCCGTTGTGCTCGAAGAAGTCGTGGTCACCGGAGTAGCCGAGCCCTCCTCACCGGGCCGCCTGGAGGGCTTCTACGAGCGGAAGCGTCAGGGATGGGGCCTCTTCCTTACTCAGGAAGACATTGGGGTGATGACGTCGATCGACTTCACGGACATCCTCAACGGACTGCCGGGTGGGCCACCGTCAAAAGCCTGTCCGCCGAGCCTCTATGTGGACGGCGTGCGCTACCCACCAGATGAGGACTTCAACCTCAGCGGAATACTTGCAAGTGAGGTTGACGCCGTCGAAGTATACCGGCGTGCATCCGAAACGCCCGTCCATTTCCTCGACGGCAATTCCTTATGCGGGGCGATCGTAGTGTGGACGATACGGTACACCAGAATCGAGCCATAGGCTGGAGACTGTTGCCGGTGGGCTGGAACCCTGGCGGTGTTCCGGTGCTATATTGGCACTCCAATGATGCGTTCCTCTCTTAGGGCTCGCCGGGCCATGGTGGCCTCGCTCGTCACAACCGTGCAGCTCCTAGCGGTTGCGTGGGTACCGGTGGCACACGCGCAGCTGGCATACACGGAATCTCAGCCGGCCTTTGAGCAAGCGCACACGAGCGATTGTTTATACGTTCACGGCGAAACTCTGTGTGCAACTTGCGCTGCCTCCAACCTCGTGGCTGCAACTCCCGGGAGCGCGGCACAGATCCCTGATGGCGGCGTTCAGTGGCAGCGTCCCCAGATACCCGAGAGAGCGGCGCAGTGCCATTTGCTCTCCAGATCAGAAGCAGCTAGAGCACCTCCGTCGTCCCTGAGTCAGTGAGCCACTCCGGCTCGCATTCTTTACAAATGTCTGGCAAGCGTTCAGACACACGTTCGACCTGGGACCACGCAAGTGAGGGTGCTTTACCGAATGCATACGAGATTGGCATTGTTTGCGCTGTTGACCGCCTGGCTGATACCAACGCCGGGGCTGGCTCAAGAGCGAGAACGAACCGACTCGCTCGAGCAAGAGATCAGGATTCTCAAGGCTCGGCTGGACTCTCTTCAACAAGTACTCGAGCGCTTGATCCAGCAAGGACAGGACACCACCGTTGTGTCGGACGAACTCGAGGCACTGCGCGCCGCAGCCCGAGTTGCAGCTGGAGAGGCTGAGGCCGCGGACACTACAGTAGAACAGCAAAGCCGCACTAGAGCTCTCCAGTCTCTCAATCCCGAGATCAGCGTCACCGGTAACGTCGTAGGCAGCTACCTCACTCCCGCAGGAGAGGTCGGCGAGTTCAAAGCAACGCCGCGCGAGTTCGAGTTCGCCTTCGAGTCCGCCCTCGACCCGTATACCCGAACCAAGGTCTTTGTTTCTTACGAAGAAGAGCTCGAGATCGCCGGATTCCCGGAAGAGGAAGGTGAAGAAGGGCACGGTGGCTTCGAGCTAGAGGAAGGATATCTGTACTGGGTCGGATTGCCTGGTAGGTTCGGCATCAAGGCCGGCAAGTTTCGTCAGGAAATCGGCCTCTACAATCGTTGGCACACACACGCGCTATACGATGTAGACCGACCACTTCCGACCGTGGCCTTCCTAGGAGACGACGGATTGATACAGACCGGCGCTGCAATGACATTCCCGTCGTTGAATATCGGCCCATCAACCCAAACGGCCTGGTTCCGAATTGACGCAGCAGAGCAACCACACCCTGTTCGGTGAAGGGAACCAGATGAGTTTCCTCGGCCGGCTCCAGTCGTTCTGGGATCTGAGCCCAAGTACGTACCTGCAGTTCGGCGCGTCAGGAGTCTACGGCAAGGATGGAAGAGAGGGTCTGGAAAACGGACTTATTCAGGTCGACGCATCGCTGCGGTGGTCACCTGCCAACCGATCGCTATATCAGGGTTTTCAGCTAAAAGGTGAGTGGTACTGGGTGGAGAAAGAGGTCCCCGGAATCAAGTCGCACGGAAGTGGTGGATACTTGCAGGCGAACTATCGCGCCAATCGGCGCTGGATCTTCGGATTGCGTGGCGACTATCTCGACAGCCACCGAGCCGGCGAGCCAGATCGGTATCAATTAGTCCCAAACATGACCTGGTGGCAGAGCGAGTGGGTCTTCATTCGCCTGCAGTACAACTATCTGAAGCCTGACGGAGCGTCTGGCAACAGCACTGTCTTACTGCAGATCGTATGGGCGATTGGCCCGCACAAACATGAGACGTATTGAGGCTGAGAGAACGAGATGACACACGGAGCCATCAATGACGCAGAGAGCAGGAGAAAGAGGACACAGCTACGCAATAAGTGGCTGTTTGCTCTCGCTTCACTCATTCTCTCTGCATCGGCGGAGTGCCAAGACAAGATACAGGTGGTCGCGACCCTCCCGACTTACGCCGCAATTGCACGTGAGTTGACGGGAGAGCTGGCCGAAGTCGAGGCGATCGCACGCGGCGATCAAGACCCGCACTTCGTGAACCCCAGGCCCAGCTTCGCGGCCATGGTTCAGCATGCCGATCTGTTCATTGCTACCGGACTCGACCTCGAGCTCTGGGTACCCGCAATAATGGATCGGGCAAACAACCCCAAGGTTCGCGAAGGTGCAGCCGGTAATGTCGTCGCGTACGCGGGGGTCAAGCTGCTCCAAGTCCCGGAGAACGTGTCACGCACAGGCGGCGATGTTCATGTTTTCGGGAACCCCCATGTGCACACCGACCCTGTGAACGCGATATTGGTCGCTCGCAATATCGTCGCCCGGTTGAAGCGTGTGGACCCCGCGAACGCGGCAACCTATGAAGCCAACCTGAGTGAGTTCGAAAATCGGGTAATGTCTCGTCTGTTTGGAGACGAACTGCTCGAGCTCCTGGGAGCCGAGACTATCTTCGATCTCGCCCGTAGCTATGAGTTCTGGGATTTCGCGAGCACGAACACCTACCAGGGTAAGCCTCTCACCGAGTACCTGGGAGGTTGGCTGGGGCAGGCGAAGCCGTTCAGGAACCAACGCATGGTGTGCTACCACAAGAACTGGGCATATCTGAGCGCTCGGTTTCGCATTGAGTGTGCTATGTACGTCGAGCCGAAACCGGGAATTCCGGCATCACCCGGTCACGTAGCAGACGTGATCGAATTCATGGAAACTGAGAACATACCGGTCCTGTTCGCGGCCAACTACTTTAGTCGCAGCCAGGTGGAGCGTGTAGCAACGCGTGCTGGCGTCAAACCGCTAATGGTCCCAGAACACGTAGCCGGGGAAGAGGGCGTTGACGACTATTGGGCTCTAGTCGACCTATGGATAACTCATCTTGCCAATGCGTTTCAGGATTGGCGACCCGGACACCCGTGAGTTGACATGTTTGATCTCATGCTTCCGGCCTTCGTGGCCTCGCTGATCTTGGCTGGCATGCTGGGATACCTCGGAATCCACATCATCGCCCGAGGCGTCATCTTCGTCGATTTGGCTCTCGCTCAGGTGGCTGCGCTCGGATGGGCGGCTGCCGGCCTGGGGATAGGTGCAACGCTTGGCGGGTGGCTAGGACTACCTGAGTCCGAGTACGGGTATGTCGTTGGACTGGCAGCTACGTTGATTGCCGCCGCCTTGTTCAGCCTGAGCCGGATGGACCATAAGCGCGTGCCACAGGAAGCAATCATTGGGATAGTCTACGTTGTCGCTTCGGCAGCTACGATCCTGCTGGCGGCTCAGGCGCCGAGGGGAAGCGAGCACGTCGAGCAACTGCTGACTGGCAGCCTCCTTTGGGTGACCTGGCCACAGATCTGGAAGACAGCGGTGGTCTTTTGTGTCATCGGTTTCGTGCATTGGCTCCTGCGATCGCGCTTTCTGACAATCTCACTGAGACCTGTGCAAGCGAAACAAAAAGGGTGGCGTGTCGGTATGTGGGACTTTCTGTTCTACGCCCTGTTTGGCGTAGTAGTCACGTCATCGGTGGCGATCGCAGGTGTATTGTTAGTCTTCAGTTTCCTCGTAATACCAAGCGTCGTTGCGTTTCTGTTCACAGCCCGCACAGTTCCACTTCTCATCATAGCGTGGTCGTCCGGAATCTCGGCGACGGTGCTGGGCCTGGTTGGGTCATATATCACTGACATGCCCACGGGACCCATGGTGGTCTGCGCATTCGCACTCGTGTTGGTGTTTGCGTTCGTTCTGAAGCGAGTGGTCCGGGCCAAGCTCACAGACGACGAAGAACACGGCACCTGGGAGAGTCCCGCTCAGACCTGAGTCACCAGTTCATAAAGCCCCTTTGCGCCGATCATTCTCGCTGCTACCTTTTTAACTTTCCAGGCAAACAACGAATTCCTCAGATCAACGAATTGCGATGACCAACGGCGCGAAGAATACGGACAGGGTGGCGCGAGACGTAGCACCGGGGTTGCGTCCCAACGGAACAATCCATTGGAACCTCAGACCGGTGGTTCTCTGCGAACACGCCGTGAAGCGCGAGGAAGGATATCTCGTGCGAGGCGGTCCGTTCAGCACGATAACGGCACCGCACACCGGGCGTTCGCCGAACGACAAGTTCGTAGTAAGGGAACCCGGCACGGAAAGCGAAGTATGGTGGGGCCCGGTCAATCAGCCGTTGAAGCCGGAACATTTTGCCACCCTTCGCGAGGATGTGGTTAGTTATTTGAATCAGCAGGATGAACTATTCGTTCGCGACGTTCACGCCGGCGCCGACCCTCGGTACCAGATGTCCGTTCGGTTCGTTACGCCCAATGCCTGGCACGCAATGTTCGCTTACAACATGTTCATACGGCCAGACTCTGACGATCCGATCGCGGCGCCGGATTTCACCGTACTGCACGCGCCAAACATGCAGGCGGATCCGGAACGGCATGGCACTCGGAGTGGCACCTTCATCGTGATCAACTTTGCAGAGCGAACGGTGTTGATCGGAGGCACCCTATACGCCGGTGAAATGAAGAAGTCGATGTTCTCAGTGCTCAACTACTTGTACCCCAAGCAGGCAACGCTGCCCATGCACTGCTCGGCGAACGTCGGAGGCGACGGCGAAGTAGCGATATTCTTCGGTCTCTCGGGTACTGGCAAGACAACGCTGTCGGCTGATTCCACCCGTGGTTTGATCGGTGACGACGAACACGGCTGGAGCGACGACGGGGTTTTCAACTTCGAGGGCGGTTGTTATGCCAAGATCATCAGGCTCTCACGAGAAGGTGAGCCGGAGATATACGCGACCACCCAGATGTTTGGGACGATCCTCGAGAACGTCGTGATCGATCCCGAGAAGAGGAACATCCTATTGGATGACGACTCTATAACGGAGAACACTCGTGCGTCATACCCGATCGACTACATCGCGAATCACGTACCTGAGGGAATGGCGGGACATCCGCGGCACGTGGTCTTTCTCACGGCCGATGCGTTCGGTGTCCTGCCCCCGATATCCAAGCTCACTCCACAGCAGGCCATGTACCACTTCCTGGCGGGTTATACAGCCAAGGTGGCCGGCACCGAGAAGGGGGTGACAGAACCGAAGGCCACCTTCAGCGCGTGTTTCGGAGCGCCCTTCCTGCCGATGCATCCAGGAGTGTATGCCAAGATGCTGGGTGAACGGATTGCGCAGCATGATGTCAACTGTTGGCTTGTGAATACCGGATGGACCGGGGGGCCGTACGGCGAGGGTGACCGTATCAA
>JBDGZZ010000258.1:0-5923 GCA_039588335.1 Gemmatimonadota bacterium
GTGATAGGCGCCGACGTCGCCGGTAGGCCATGGTTGTCCGGCCGGGTCAGGAAGGTGTCGCGGTACGGTGACCGGCTCGAAGTGAACGTCGGTCTCGCCTCGGATCAGAATGGCGCATCCCTGATCTCCGTTGTACTTCGCCGTACGTCTCGGCACCCCGGGTGCCCATACGCTGGCGTTCCGCCCTTCCATGTCGACTTCGTACTCGAAGTCGTGCTGCCAGTTGAATGCGGGAAACCGCGCAATATCCTCCGCAAGAACCTGCTCGGGGCTGCGCTGATAATCTCGACCGACGACGAACGTACCGGAGCAGAGGTGGTGCGCTGCCATCGCCGCCGAATGCTCGCGAGCTTCGGGAGTCGTGATGGGATCCTGGGCGGCCAATTTGCCGACTGCCGTCGACAGAAGGACAGCGGCAGCCAGGCAAACCGAAGGTGAGCGGGTGACTCTCGCCCAGAGACAAGACCGGAAGGACATGACGACTCGCTCCCATTGTGTGAACTTCAGGTCGACTGCAGGATTGGGTTGGGAAAGGATAGACATTGATGGGGGACACCGCTAGTGAGGCCACCGTAAACAGACGAACACCCCTACTACTGGCGCCTGTTCGAGACGGCGGACGAGTATTCCGACTACTACCGCGACTACCACGCGTTCTGGAAGCTCTACGGACTGGATCTACCCGACGAGGTGCTGCGGAAACTGTACTACGAAAACGTGCTGCGGATCATCCCGGGCAGCGGTGGTCGACGAGGCTCCGATACGTATCTCCGGTCCACCATGGGAGTATCCAACGGCGATGCAACGAGCGGGGATAGAAGGAATCGTGCTACTGCAGGCCATCGTCGATACGACAGGCTGGATCGAACGTGGCTCGGTTCGAGTCATTCAGTCGGACAACGTCACGTTTGAAGGAGCGGCCAAACGTCTCATCGAACGCAACATCTTTCAGCCCGGTAGGGTGAGGGGGGAGCCTGTGCGGGTACTGGTCCAGCTACCGGTGCAATTCAGACTGATCCGCCACCGGCTGTAGCAGCACTACTCGGCACGGGCAGTAGTAGCCAAATAGCCTATGGATTGGCTCGACCGACCGGGCTCGAGTTATCGGCCGCGCTGACGATCTCATGGCTTCATCCCGCCGGTCCTAGAGATGCGAATAAGCCAGGCACGGACTCAACATGCGGTCGGCCATATGCAGCTTCCAGCGAAACCGAACCGAGCGGGTACTCGTACGAAGCAGAATGATGTGCATCCGATTGCCTCTGATGCTGCTGTTAACGGCAGTGAGTACGCAGGCCCAGGTGCTATCCGACACAGCAACCTACCGATACGGAAGCGATACGGACGATCAGGTCCTGGATCTTCACGTGCCACCGATCGAGGGCTTCCCGACCGTGCTGTTTGTGCACGGGGGAAGTCTGGTTGAAAGCGGCGAGACTCGCACGTCCCCGGCGTATCGCCAGGTCTGTGAGCCGTTTCTGCGCCACGGCATCGGGTGCGCCACTATGGACTACCGGTTGGCGCCCACCCATCAATGGCCGGTCATGCCCCAGGACGTCGCGGCGGCGACGGAATGGCTGTTCACCAACCTGCCAGGTTTTGGCGGTCGCACGGATCGGATCTACTTGTTCGGGCACAGCTCGGGTTGCCAGCTGGTAGCATTGGTCGCGACCGACCCGCGCTGGCTAGGTGCGCACGGCCGTCGACCGGAAGAACTAGCGGGCGTGATACCGATGGGTTGTACACTGAATCCGTACGACACCACCGGGTCGGGAATCGCACCTGAGCGACTGGCAGAACGATTCCGAGGGGAACCGTCGGAAGTGGAGGTGTACGGCACGTTACAGAATCGGATCGAGGCCAATCCGTCACGCCATGTTGGTGCGCACGTTCCCGCGGTATTGGTGGTGCTGGCGGAAGCTGAGCGCTTCTTTCCCGCCGTTTTGGAGCAGGGCGCGCGGTTCGTGCGCTTGCTGCTCGAGCTGGAGAGGCCGGCCGAGTTGGTGGTCGTGCCGGGGCGTCATATGAGCAGCATCGGGTCGATTGCTGCGGAAAACGATCGGACATTTGCAGCCATCGGAGCATTCATCAGGACTGGAGATCCTACCTCCGGACTGTATCCCCCTCGATGAGCAGCAGCGCCGTTACACCCACAACGTAATTGCGATTACG
The DNA here is from genome assembly GCA_039588335.1 of Gemmatimonadota bacterium. Lineage (GTDB taxonomy): Bacteria > Gemmatimonadota > Gemmatimonadetes > Gemmatimonadales > GWC2-71-9. Next base: position 2,173 of record JBDGZZ010000258.1, read on the forward strand.
ATCGCGTTCGGTCTTTGGCGCGGCGGTAGAATCGCCTGGCCTTGGCGCGGTTGCCGCACACCGCCATCTCGCACCATTTCCTGTTGTGCTTCCGGCTGGTATCCAGGAATAGCCAGCCACAATCATCGTTGGTGCAGGTTTTCACACGGGCAACATCGGGTGAGGTGAGCAACTGACTCGCCGACCATACGACGGGCTGCAAGAGGTCTGTCAATCCGTTGTGTTCGGATGCCCAGGTCCAGGCGAAGCTCTTGTCACTCGCGTCGTGCTCGATGTAGGCCGGGGACTCAACAAGCAGGGTGTTCAACTCATCTAGATCTGTAGGTACTGCTCCCGGATCTATGATGACCGCGAGGAAGATGCGATGAATCAGGCTCCGGGTTTGCAGGGCTCTCCGGAGAGCCTCTTCGGCCGCCGCAGGCCGATCGCTCGAGATCGTCAACAACGAACGCCCGATTTCCTCTGACACGACGCCACCTTCTCTGGCCCAAGCCACCAATCGGCCATGATCCGTCAGCCGTTCGCCCGCCTGAGGCTCCAGGCCGAGCCAATCGACCGTATTGTTGAAGTCCAGAGAAAGATCACCTCCGATCCACTTGAAAGGTGCTGACTCCTCGCCGCCGGACATGGCATTCCCCCCGGTTTGGGCCGGTTCTAAGCTAACCTATAAATAGCCCTTGACAAGTTATAGACTGCCTGGTAATCTAACCTATAAGATGACCGATGTAAGTTAGACAACCTATCGCAGTGGGGGCGTTCATGTTGGAGAGTGAGATGATTGCTGACGAGCTGGACCGGATGAACCATGGTGGGGCCTGGCACGGACCTGCCATTCGAGAGACCCTGAATGGCGTTTCGGCGGGTGAGGCGGTAGCGAGGCCGATACCGGGAGCGCACAATATTTGGGAAATCGTGTTGCACATGACGGCGTGGGCGGATGAGGTGGGACGGCGGCTGGAGCAGGACGCGCGGCCACTAACAGGGGAGGCTGACTGGCCAGCTGTTGGACCAACGACCGAGACGGAGTGGGAGGACACGCGAACCGGGCTGTCGGATGCCCACCGACGATTGCGGCTGGCGATCAGGGAATTCCCTCCTGGCCGGCTGCAAGATCAGGTGGGCGGTCTCGATAACGGCGGGCCCCCGGATTCGTTTTACGTAATGCTTCACGGGCTGGCGCAACACGACGCCTACCACACGGGACAGATATCGCTGCTGAAAAAGGCGATGGCAGGTCAGGGCGTGTGACAAGCGGGCTGGCTATTCGGCCTTCATTACCTCCGCCGGATCCAACCGAACCGCTCGCAACGTCGGGACAACGCAAGCGACCAGCGCCACAGTGAGCAGACAGAGGCTCACTCCGCAATATGTGATCGGATCTGCGGCGACGACGCCGAAGAGAACGCTCTCGATCAGGCGCGTTGAATACATGGAGGGTCTCACCGGCTTCGAGGCCCAACTCGACTCATTACGCGTCGAGCTTCACACCCCCGGCATGTCAGCGGCCATTGTGCAAGACGAAGAAGTCATCAGGTCGATGGGATTCGGGCTCGCCGACGTAGACGAAGGTCGGCTGGCAACGCCGACGACGTCGCTCCATCTAGCGTCGCTCACCAAGACATTCACCGCAACCATAGTCATGCAGTTAGTGGAGCAGGGGCTGGTGGACCTGGACGATCCCGTGGGCGACTACACGCGCTGAACGCTGACTCCACGCTGTTGGTCGATCTTGGAAATGCACGCTTCACTTTGGTTGGACCGGGCGGGGAGTTTGGCGAGACACTGTCGATGACCCAAATCGGTGAGGGTGGCGGTCTCACGATCATACTGCCGCGCTTCGTCGACGGTGCTGGGCGGCTGTATTACGAACCGGAGAACTTCAGTGCAGGCAACTCACCTGACTCCGCCGTTATCGTGAGGTTCGATCGAACCGATGGCAGGATTGACACGCTCGGTACAGTAGGGCTACCGCGTCCGGAACATCAGCAAGTGTCTGGTGGCGTGATGCTGTCGCGGAGCGCTCTGTTACCCAGAGACGACTGGGCCGTGAGTGCTGACGGGCGAGTCGCGATCGTGCGCTCAGAAGACTACTCCATCGAGTGGATTAGCCGGGATGGCAAGCAGGTGCGAGGGCCCGCCAATGATTATCCTGCGGTTCGAGTGGGCCGGGCGGAAAAGGAAATGTGGCTCGAGGAGTTCTTTACCGAGAAGGTAAGCTTCCGCACCCAGCGGACGGCAGATGGACAGCGCCGCATGCAGCTCAGCCGGGGCAGCAGCAGTAGCAGGCCTGACGTTGACGCATATGAATGGCCGGATAGGATGCCGGCATTCCGAGCGGGCCGCACGATTGTATCGCCTGACGGCAGTGTGTGGGTTGAGCGTTACGTAGCAGCAGACGCTCGGCCGATCCTTGACGTGTTCGATGCTCGCGGATACAAGCAAGGTGAGATAATGCTTCCCCATGGCCGCCGTGTGGTTTCGTTTGGCGACACCCACGTCTATCTCGTTCGTAGCGACGAAGTCGACCTGCAGTGGATCGAACGATACCGCATTGTCACCACCGGTCGTCGCTCATCCTCGATTCCACCTGACGATTTGCGATAGCTGACAGTCGTCTGAAGCCAGCGCCTAGTCTTCGCGCGCGTTACTTCCCGTCTGACCCTGCCTCATCCTTCGAATCAGATCAAAAAATGACTCGTCGTTACCTCCCAAACGCCAAATGGCTAGACGTCGGAAGCCTGCCTTCCATGCGGCTTGCCATTTGCTCAGTATGCTCTCGACATCCTCGAACCATATCACGGTCCCATTATTCAACTGTGCGCTGAGAACGTGATCGGCGTTTCTGCGCTGGGTGTTAGAAGTCTCGGCGGCGAGCCGCTGTGCGACCGACCAGTCTAAAGATCGGATGTCTCCATCTGGTTCCCAGGCAAACCCGCGCACGGCCAGCGCCAGCGCTGCAGAACTGTCGCCGTCGACGCTCGCCTTGTGGCTGAGTTCGGAAACGAATGTCGGCGTGGATCTCGGACCGGGGCCAGAGTGCGTCCCGAATAGGTCGTAGGCCATGACCGTTACGCTGGTGCTGCCAGGAACTGGAAGTGGGCCGCTCATCGGCTCTATCACGACTTCCAACCCGAGCCCAAGGCGTCGGAGTTCTACTCTCAATTGTTCGACGAACGCCCGGAACTGTATCGTATCTGACTCGGGTACGCGCTCGTAGTCCAAGTGCAAGCCCTTGAACCCGTCGCCTGAAACCCTCGACACTAGATCTCGCGCGTGTTTTGCGCGCAGAGTTGGATCCATGATCAGTTCATGGACCAGACTACCGTTCTTGGTTATGGCGCTGTCACTGGCATACCTGACGTCATTGACGACCGTCACCCACGGTTCGAATCCCTTCTCCTCGGCAAGGCCTAGAAATGGTGGGATCATCTCAAGCATTTCCGGTGCCGGCCGAGGGTTGCCCTGGGGATCCAATTCGTATGCGAAAAGAGAGACCCGATCGAACAGCGTCCCATACTGCTGTAATTCAGACAGCCCACCGGCAGCATCGAAGTACACCACCCAGGCCTGGATCTGGTGAGGAGCTGGTGCGGTCCACTTTGGAGCGCAGGCCGTGGCAGCAATCAGAAGAGTCCCGATTCCCAGAAGCAAGCCACATCTCGTGTCGAGTTCGGACTGTGTCAATCGCACTCCCTCATTCTTGCCTCAATGCCACCATCGGACTCACCCGACTCGCCCTGCGCGCCGGCAG
>JBDGZZ010000259.1:0-10228 GCA_039588335.1 Gemmatimonadota bacterium
GCAACACCGCAGGCCCCGGAGTGGACACGGTTGGGACTGTCGAGCAGCTGGGTGACAGGTTCAAGGTGTCGCTCGCCTCGTCTGTCGATTCGATCTCCTACTCGCCCAATGGGCTGTCGGTAGGCGGATCCTGGGCGGCAATGAAATTCACCCGCACGAGTTACAGCGACACGTTGAGTGTCTCCCCGCTAGGCAAGGCGGTCTGGTAGGTGGCGAACGTGAAGGTGGACCGATCTGGCTTCACGCTAGTCGAGCTGATGGTGGCCGTGACTATCCTGACCGTTGGACTGCTGGGGTTGCTTGGCACGATGGTCACCACCATCCGCGTGCTGGGAGAGGGAGACAGGGCCATGACCGCCGCGTATCACGCCAGCGGCACCATTGAGGAGCTGGAAGCCCTTGGCTGCGACAACGTCACAGCCGGGAGCGATACCGCGCAAGCGGTCTACCTGCTGAGTTGGTCGGTGAGCGGTGACTCGGCCAGCACTGTGAGAGAGATCAATCTGGTTGCCGAGTATCCGGGCATGAAGGGGCAGGCGAGAGCCGACACTTTTGAAACGGCAATAACATGCGTCCGATAGGCGACAGGGGATTCACGCTGGTCGAGCTCATGATCGGGCTGGTGATTGGTGCGGTGATCGCAGCCGGAGTGTACCGGGTGATCGTCGGTGCGCATCGTGTCACACAAGCGGGCACGCAGCAGATGGACGTGAGACAGAACCTGCGGGCGGGGATGACATACGTAACCAGCTCGCTGCGCGAACTCGACGGGACGGACGGTGACATAACTGCGGCGACGCCCACGCGGCTGCAGTTCCGAGGGATGAGGTGGGTAGGCCCTCTGTGTGCTTCCCCTGCCGCAACGGGTGCAACGGCTGTTCTACTGCCGATCCGTACGGCAGCGGTTTTCGGTGTGCGGGTTCCGGACGCCACGCAGGACTCGATTTTGGTGTTCCGTGATGGAGACCCCGATTCCAGGGCAGACGATGCCTGGCTCGTTGGCGCTGTAACCGGTACTGCCGGATCGGCTTGTCCTGATGGCGCTGCCGCGGTCTCGTTGACGGTGGAGATAACTGCAGCGTCGGGAGGGCGCCCCGCGGTCCTGACCGGTGTCACCACCGGTGCGCCCCTCAGAGGGTTCCAGCAAGAGGAGGTCTCACTTTTCCAGGGTGCCGATAGCCGCTGGTGGGTTGGACAGCGCACTGCCAGCAGAGCGGGTGTGTGGACTCCGGTGCGGGCCCTGAGCGGGCCATTAGAAGCTGGCGGTCTCGCCTTTACCTACAGCGACACCACGGGAACCGCCACAGCGGTGCTGACCGACATTGCCAGCGTATCGGTGATCATACGTGCCGAATCACAGCTGTTGGTTCGAGGGGTGGGCGGTGTAGTCGACTATGCGCGGGATTCCCTGGCGGCAACAGCCGGACTGCGGAATAACGCAAGGTTTTGACAAGGAGGCATTGGTGAAACGACCGACCGACGAGCGCGGCATTGCGCTCCTAGTGTCTGTGCTCGGGCTGGTGGTGGCCGGGTCTCTCGTCATTGCGTTCGTCACCCTGAGTGTTCTGGAGCACCGGATGGCTCAGAACACCAGGACAATGGGTCAGGCGTTTTCCGCGGCAGAGCACGGGCTGGCCGAAACGGTCGGCAGATGGAACTCGTCCGCATGGAACATGATGGCGGTAAATGACTCGGTGGCGGTTTCCGGCAGTACTCCGGGAACCACCGGGAGCTACGCAGGTTTCGTGAGGCGGCTGAACAACGAGCTGTTCATGGTCGACATCACGGCCACCGACCGTCACGCAGGAGCCCGCCAACGTCTCGGAGCGTATGTGAAGCTGCGCACACTGGATATGGACATACAGGCCGCACTCACCACTCAAGGCCCGACTCGGGTCGGCGGCAGCGCACAGATCATCGGAATCGATACAGATCCGATGGGATGGGGTGGCTGCCCGCCCGATTCGTCGCTCTCGGGGCTGAGGCTCCCGAGCATGGGCGACTTGCAGACCATCGGAGGCTGCTCCGGCGCGTCGTGCATCTCCGGCGACCCGCCGGTTCAACCAGATCCAACCATCAACGACTCGACCTTCTTCGACTACGGTGACGTCGACTGGGAAAGTCTCGTCGCAATGGCGACCAAGGTTCTCCCACCCGGGACGTACACCGGAGTGCAGCCGTCATTTTCCGGTACGGAGTGCAGAACGTCGGACCCGCTGAACTGGGGTGACCCGCTCACGCCAACATCGGCCTGCGGTGCATACTTCCCGATCACATATATCGCCGGAAACGCGAGCATCAACGGAAACTACGGTCAAGGAATGCTGCTGATAGACGGAGACCTCTCAGTTCAGGGTGGTTTCCAGTTCTTTGGCGTGGTGATCGTGCGCAACTCGCTCAAGACGACCGGTACCGGAGGCCACTTCAACGGCGCCGTGCTGGCGGCCAACGTCGAGTTGGACCAGAGCACCGTATTGGGTGATGCACTGGTGCAATACTCGAGTTGTGCGACGGCGCGTGTGTTGACCAACGCGGCTCCGGGCGCCCTGCTGCGTAGTCGGAGCTGGTTCCAAGCCTACTAGTTACCGTACCCCCTTTCTCTCAGCTGGCAGGTTTGCGGCACGCCTTGTGCCGTCAATCCTGCCGAGCTATTTGTAAAAGAAAGGGGGAATCCCGTGGTAACAACAAAAACATTCAGGTTTGCCTCGTTGAGTGCTGCACTTGGTGTCTCGCTGGTTGGATGTAGCGGGAGCGACATCTCGAGCGATCCCACGGCCGCAACGCATGATGTTCGCGTCACCCTGCAGGTGGCCTCGCCCGCGGTGGCGGAGGCAGGCGGTGTCAGCGCTGCCCCCACGGCCAAGGTCACGCTGGATGCCGTGGCGTCGTTGACGTTCACGGTGACGGCCTTGCAGCTGCACCAGCGATGCGAAGAGAGTGAAGACACGGTCGAGAGCGAGTGCGACGGTGGTGGCTGGCTATCCCTTACCTTGACCAACGCGACGCCGCTCGATTTCATGGCGTTGCCCCCCGAGGGCGAGTCCCCTGTCATTATCGGTGCCGGAACGGTTCCAGAGGGTGAATACGACCGCGTGCGTATCTTCGTGGCGGACGAGGAGATTGTCTTCCTCGAGTCGTTCACCGTGGGTCAGGTGACCTACGAAGCAGACGTTGAATACGAAGTGGAGATTCCGTCCGGTGACAACACGGGCATCAAGACAGACCTGGCGGTCACGGTGCAGGCGGATGATGAGGGGAATGTGCAGGACGTTGCGTTGCTGTTCGACTCCGAGGCCACTTTCAACGGAGTCGTCGCGACAGGTAGCGGCCGCATCAAGCTACCGCCGGTATTGAAGACGCGTTAGCCCTAGATTGTAGATGAAAAGAGGAAGAGTAAGTAGTTGTGTTGTAACTACTTACTCTCTTCCATCTCAAGTTGTTTTTCCCGCGGTCGCGGCGTCTTAGTTCTGCTCTACTGCCAGGCTCGACACGTGCAGGTTCAACTGATGGTTGACTCTGAGGCCTACGATGCCGTCGGTATCCAGGTCTCCGCGCGGTAGGCTCGTCACCATCTTTCCGTTCACGTAGAAGTCCAGCTTCTCAGCCCCCACGGCCACCTCCAGAAGGTTCTTTGCGTTCTCGTCACCCGTCTGTGGCACGATAGCCTCGTGGGAGGTCCACGGTACGATGGTGGGCGTTTGGGCACCGTTACGCTGTTTGACTATGTAGCGGCCGTCTTTGCGGAGCAGAAAGTAGACGTAGGACTGGTTCTGGTCGGCCAGGTCCTTGCCTCCAATGAAGATCCCGAATCCCTCGCGCCGTTCACCGGGAAAGAGGTGGATCTCAGACTTGACCCGATACTCTCCCTTTGCGACCCGAGAAGGGTCGTACAGGATCCCGGACGGGCCACTCGTGATGTGCCATCCCGGTTCCATGTTGACGAAGTAGACAGCCGAGTCAGGCGACCCCGGCCGGTCGAAACGGACCGTCCAGTCTGTGGGCCGCTCCTGGTCCTGGGCGACAAGGGCCGGGGCAATGAATGATAAGGCGAGTATGAGAGCTGCTTTCCGCATATTGACCTCCGTCGCGCGTGCGGGTTTCCGGGTTCCGTAGCGAAGCGCGGAAGTTTCTAAGAGAGGGCGGGAAAAAGCAAGGGGACATGAAGAGACGGTAAGGGACGGTAAGGGACGGTAAGGGGCGGCAAGAGTCGGTCAGTGACCGCCCCAACTGCCCCCGCCCGTCTCTTCCCGCCTCTTCTAGAACACTCGCTTGCTCAGCTCCATGGGTGTTCCGTCGGTATTGGAGAACGGCCTCAGCGTGAAGCGGTAGGAATACTCCTTCACGGGTAGAGTGTACTCGGGGTGCGTCCGGGCACCCCAACTGTTGTCTCCTCCCACTCCCATCTGCTTGTAGTCCAGATTCAGTGTCACCAGGTCCCGTCGCTGGAGGTGGAAGGTGTGCCGGTTCTGTTTCTCGAGCCCCTCGTCGAAATCGTCGATGGTGTAGTGGTGCGCTGACATGCTCAGCAACGGCATCCCTACCGCCAGCAGACCGACACCGTCGTTGTTAGTCAGGGCGACCCAGCGCACGTCGGTTCTGTTGCCGTTTTCTTGTGGTCTGATGTACGGATGGTACAGGTCCATGACCGACATCTCGTAGACCCCGACTGCGGCGCCGGTCTTTCGGTCCCAATAGTTCTCATGCGGGCCGCGACCGTACCACGCCACGTTGGCGAACTCTGCCGGTAGGGTAAGGATCATTCCGAAGCGCGGCATGTCGGGTAAATCGAGCGCACCGGGCCGGAACCTGTTCTCCACGACCACGTCGCCGTCACCGTAGACACTGTACGTCGTGCGGTAGTACGCGTCTCCCGCTGGTATCGTCGAGGTGACGTCGATGCGCACTACGTTGTCGCTCACCTGATCTGCCACCACGCTTTGCACCTGCCTTGCGCTGCCTGCTTCACGCCACACGCGTTGGCGCTGTTGCATTCCGTTTCCGAAATCGTTGTCGGTCGGTGCGCGCCAGAAGTTAGGTACCGGTCCGGCTCGTACTAGATCTGTGCCCAGGTACACGAACGAGTCTATCTCTCCGCTCGTCTTGTCGATTGAGATCGTGAAGTTCTCACCCTCTACTGTGGCCCGCGAACCGGTGTCCTGCAGTCGCAAGGTCCCGAGTGAAGCAGGGTCGGTGGGTGCGACCGGCTGATACGGGCGCAGTGCGAACTGTTCCCATGCAATCTCGTGGTTCTCGGGAACCAGTGGAGCAGCACTCTTGCGCCGAAAACTCAGGTTTAGGAAATACTCGACCCCGGGCAGCGGTGAAATCTTGCCTAGAGGCAGGTCGACGATTCCCGATCGGTGGGGATCGATGTCGAGCGCGTCAACCACGCCCGCGGCCAAGGTGTCGCCGTCAGCCAGGACGGCCCACTGCAGGTAGGTGAAGTCGAGATTGAGAAAGTCGTACTTGTTGTGCACCTCGAACCGGCCTGCGGCCAGGTCGGCCGGGGAAACCCCGACGTACTGATAGACTTTCTTCACCTCCCAAATCGTCTCGTGCAGTTGCCGGTCGGGAAATACGAGACCATTGGCCAAGAAATTCTCGTCGCTGGGTGTCTCGGGAGGGCCGAAGTCGCCTCCGTAAGCCCAGTACGGATCCCCATCGTCCGTTTCGGCGTGGAGGCCTTGATCGACCCAGTCCCAGATGAAGCCGCCCTGTAGCTGTCGGTTGCGTTCGATCACGTCCCAGTAGTCCTGCAGGTTGCCGACGCTATTTCCCATTGCGTGCGCGTACTCGCACAGAATGAGCGGACGATCGCGATCTCTCCTAGCGTATTCCTGGAGATCGTGGATCCGCGCATACATCGGGACGTAGATATCCGTATGAGGTCGCGTACCGGCCTGTTCGTACTGCACGGGCCTCGCCGCGTACGGTCCAGATGGGCCTCTAGCCAGTCCGGGTTGTTACCTAGGGTCCGATCGGGGTTGTATCCCATCCCATGCGACTCGATGTTGGCTTCGTCGATGACATATAGGCCGTACTCGTCGGCGAGCTCGTACCACCGCGGCACGTTTGGGTAGTGGCTGGCACGGACCGCGTTGAGGTTGAACCGCTTCATCAGTTGGATATCCCGGATCATGTATTCCTCGGATACCACTCGCCCGGTATGCGGTTCGTGTTCGTGTCGATTGACACCCTTGATTGTGATCGGTACGCCGTTCACCGCCAGTTGCCCGTTCTTGATCTCCACTTTCCTGAAGCCCACCTTGGTCGATATGGCCTCCACGGTGGCGCCGTCACCATCCGCGAATGACACGGTGAGGGTGTACAGGTTGGGAGTCTCCGCGGTCCAGCGGGCCGGAGTGGGAATCTGTTCCTCGAATCTGAGGACTACCTCATCCGACGGCCCTACGCTCGACGTCCGTGACAGTGGCGACTGCAACACCGACCGGCCGTTGGCGTCCAACAGATCGACGGTGACCGTATGCGCACCTGATGCAGCGGTCAGGTGGTTTTGCAGCGTGACGTCGAGGCCGAACAAACCGTCGGTATAGGTCTCGTCCAGATCGGCCGTTGCAAAGAGATCGCGCACGTGAACGTTGGCGGTCGAAACGAGGTAAACGTCACGTTCGATCCCGCTGATCTTCCAGTAGTCCTGGTCTTCCAGGTAGGCGCCGTCGCTCCAGCGGTACACCTCGACTGCAAGCGTGTTGTCCCCTGCCCGCAGGTACTCGGTCACGTTGAACTCAGCCGGGGTTTTGCTCCCCTGGCTGTACCCGACCTGCCGTCCGTTCACCCACACGTACATGGCGGATTTGACGCCACCGAAATGGAGGAACACCTGCCTGTCGGTCCAGGCCTGCGGTATTGTGAATGTGGTGCGATACGATCCGACGGGATTGTAGTCGTGGGGGATGTAGGGTGGATTGGCCGGAAATGGATACGCGACGTCAGTGTAGATGGGAACTCCAAATCCCTGCAACTCCCAGTTACCAGGTACCTCGATGTCGGACCAGGAACTCACATCGAAGTCTTCCCGGTAGAAATCGACGGGGCGGCCGGCCGGTTGTCTGACCCAGTTGAATTTCCAGGTGCCGTTCAACGATCTGAGAAACGGCGAGGCGCCACCTCGGATTGCACTCTCCATGTCTGGGAACGGGATGAACGTAGCGTGCGGACGTTCCTTGTTACGTCCGACGACGCCCGGATTCTCCCAGTCGGGGGATTCTTCCTGAAGAGGTGTAAAGGCGACTCCGGCCAGGACGGCGAACAGTCCGAGTCCGGCCAAAGATTGCCGATGCAGGGAGCGCATGGGGGGACTCCGGTCGAGTGTAGGGTACAGTGTGCAAAGTTCAAAGCTCAAACTGCAGAGTACAAAGTGCAATGTGCAAGTGCGGTAAGGGACGGCAAGGGACGGCAAGGGACGGTAAGGGACGGCAAGGGACGGCAAGGGACGGTAAGGGACGGCAAGGGACGGTAAGGGACGGCAAGGGACGGCAAGGGACGGTAAGGGACGGCAAGGGGCGGGAAGAGACGGGCACTTTAGGAACTTCGGGTTCCTGTTGAGCGTTACTGACCAAACACCTATTGGGAGGCACTGATGAGTGGACGGCGTATAGGGCCGCTGGTAACGCTTGCTGCGGCGCTGGCTGTTGTGGCTGCGACTGCAGGTACGAGATCGGGAGGAACGTTGGCGCTACAGAGTACAGGCCCTGATACAACGGGGGCGGCCCTGTGGGCTTTCCTCCAAGAGCAGGACTACAGTAATGAGTGGGCGCTATGGCCCGGGAAGGGCAGGCTATACGAGGGTCAGGAGCCGCACGGAATGCTGCTCACAACTTACTTGAACGACGTGGCAGCCAATGCGTTGGAACGAGGTGTGAGCTCGATGCCGGCGGGCGCAATCATCGTCAAAGAGAACTACATGCCGGATGAGACACTGGCTGCGGTGACGGTGATGTACAAAGTGCCGGGGTACAACGCCGATCACAGTGATTGGTTCTTTACGAAGCACCTGGCGAGCGGTGAACTCGACAAGATGCCCAACGGAATGGCAATGGAAGGCCGGTTACCCGGGTGTCAGAACTGCCACATCGCGAAGAAGGACAACGATTACATCTTCACAGGGGAGATAAAGGGTCGGTAAGGGACGGCAAGAGACGGTAAGGGGCGGTAAGGGACCACCCTTGCTGCCCCGCCCGGCTCCTGCCGCCATGTTTTGCCCGTCTCTTCCCGTCTGTTTTCGCCCGTCTCTTCCCGTCTCTTCTTGCCCGTCCCTTAGCGTCCCTTACGGTCTCTTAGCTCACTCCGGTCTCGATCTCGCTGAGCACCGCATCCAAGTCCGCAACGATGCTTGTCAACGCTGCCTTGAGTTCCTCATACCGTTCAAACGCATCGCGGCCGAGTTTTTGGTCGGCTCGGTTGATCATGCCGTTCAGGTACTGCAGCTGGTCGGCGACCATCGGCATGTCGTACCGCACCGGTCCGGTCATGAGACGTTTCTGGATCTCTGCGAGCCCTTCATCGGCGCGCCGAGAGGCGGCATCGGATCTTCCTTCCAACGATTCGCGGGCCGCGGTGAGGCGGCTGACGGCGGCTCTCGATTCGCTGATGCGGTCGCGTACGAGCAGGCCCAGCTCGGCCTGCTGTTCCAGGTCATCTTGCGTGACTCCGTCGGCGGCGACTCGAGGATCGATCAACACCTGGAGACGTTGTGTGTCGCTCCAGCTGCCCCCGAGCGCAAGCTGTACCTGGTAGATGCCCGGTGGTACCATCGGACCACCCCCAGTGGCGCGGCCGGTGGCTGGATTGACGGCGCCGGAATAGCGCAGGTCCCAAGTGAATTGATGCATGCCTGAAGCGGCCACCAGGGTTGCTGATGAGCCGCCGAAGCCGAACCCACCAGCGCCCGGCATTCCAGGTTGTTGGCCTGCGGCTGCTTGTCTGCGTGGCGGGCGTCCCTCGAATTCGCGCACTACGTTGCCGGCGTCGTCCATGATTTTCAGGGTCAGGTCACCTGGAGAGTCATCGGCTAGATAGTAGTAGACCGTCGCGCCGGCGGACGGATACTGCGGATCTGTTGCCGAGCCACGGCGACCGGAATAGCGCATGCGATGGGCATCGCGGGGAGCGAACAGGTGAGCCTGTGATGATCCGACCGCGCCATTGAGTTGGTGCAGCGGCGTCAGATCGTCCACGATCCAGAACGAACGTCCCATTGTTGAGAGAAGCAGATCCTTTTGGTGCACCTTGATGTCGGTCACAGGCGTCACCGGCAGGTTGAGCTGGAACCTTTGCCAATGTGCTCCGTCGTCGAACGAGATGAACATCCCGAACTCAGTGCCGGCGTAGAGCAATCCCTCGCGGTCGGGATCTTCTCTGATCACGCGCGTCGGATAGTCGTTCGGGATCCCATTGTCACCCGTCGTGAGTCGAGTCCAGCTCTCTCCGTAGTTGGTCGTACGGTAGATGTAAGGCTGCCAGTCACCCAGGAGGTAGCGATACACGGCAACGTACGCCTTGGCGGGGTCGTGCGGCGACGGATCGATTATCTGGACGCGTCCGCCGGGCGGAAGGTCCGCGGGCGTGACGTTGGTCCAGTTTGCACCGCCGTCGCGTGTTACGTGAATCGGGCCGTCGTTGGCGCCGGTCCAGATCAGCCCGGGCTCGAGCGGCGATTCCTCGATTGCATACAGCGTGCTGTAGTACTCCTCGCCGGTTATGTCCTGAGTAATCGGCTCTCCCGGCCGCACCTGTTTGTCGGGCTCGAACGCCGTGAGGTCGGGTGAGATGGTCTCCCAGGTGACGCCGTCGTCGGTCGTCTTATGCAGGTACTGGGATCCGTGATAAACCAGGTTCGGATCGTGTGGCGAAACTTCGATCGGTGACACCCGTTGAAACCGGAACTTGAGGTCGCGCGGGTTGTGTCCGTAGAGGTTCGCCGCACCTACGTAGTATTGCTTCTCCTGCCCCGTCGCCTTGTTGTAGCGTCCGAACCGGCCCTTGCAGTTGGCATAGACGATGTTGTGGTCGCCGGGCTTGGGCACTGCCGGTCCGGTCTCACATCCGCCGGTCTCGGTCCAATAGCCGGTCGGCCCTCCGGGAGATGAATGTGGCGGCAGACAGGGAACTTCCAGCCTCGTGTTGTCCTGCTGGCCGGAGTAGAGCCAGTAGGGGAACTGGTCGTCCACATCCACGCTGTATAGCTCGGCCGTGGGTTGATTGTGCT
>JBDGZZ010000260.1:0-7149 GCA_039588335.1 Gemmatimonadota bacterium
GGAAGAAGTCCCTATCCACCTCGCCCTTTGGGAAATCTTCCCCCGCACGCAGCCATCCCACGGAGACGAGGCATTCCAGTCTTCCGACGGGAAAGTAGTCGCAAGGTTCAAGGTCCTGGATGGCTGTCATCTTCTCTTGGTGCCTACCGGCCGCCGGCTGCGATTCTACTGTGGGCACGGCAAGCCGACAGCTCGACGTGCCGCCCCGGTCAAGCTCAGCGCGCGGGTTGGCCTCCAATTCCCGGTACCACCGGCGCTCTTCTCCGGAACCTGCGCCTACCCACGTGGCACCGTCGTAATCCAACACGGCCAGTCGCGTTTCACGATCGACCCCTTGGGAATCTGGCTTCCGAGGAATATTCGCCGCTCCGTCACCTCACTCCTCGTCGGGGGGCAGGCTATTGAGCGTCCTCCGATCCGCCAGGCCCGCCAGCGCCTGCCAGGCTCCATCCACCAGCAGCACGACGGCGGTCGAGCCCCAGCTCCACCAGATCGACAGTATCGTACCCACACCGACAATGAAGAGAAACTGGCCGAAGTGGAGGGTGAATTCCTCAGCTCTTCCCCTCGAGATGATCCAGGCATACATGCCCTGTGAGAGGAAGTCGCCCACCGTCAAGACGGCTGCCACCGCTGCCAACCGGAGGGGAAATACTCCCGGCCAGAGAAAGTAGGCTCCTACCACCAGAAAGGGAAGAATCATGAGGGCCAGGCCAGAGAGGAACGAGCTGCGTCTGACATAGGACACCAGAGCCGGAATCCCGACAGCAGCGGCCAGAACCACTACGATTCCGATCGGGCCATAGATCTTGCCGACATAAGCGATCAAGGCGGCTGTTAGCGCGGCGAAGGCGCACAACACAAGAAGCTCGATGACCGTTATGCCTCGCTGCCTCAGACTGTCCTCAACCGGCATCCTTCACATCCTCGATGTGGCGGCTGATCACTCTTGCTCACGTCACGATTGCCTCCTCGCTCGGCGGCCCTCCTCGAGTGCGCTCACCGCTCCTCGATGATGGCAGAATCCTCTCGTGTTCAGCTGGATCACCACCGCTGCAATGCAGATGAGAATGGCAACAAGCGGGTTCACGAACTGCAAGATCAATGATGTGCTGGCTCAGGTGGAGGAGCGTCCGCGATAGACCTCCTCCAGGGAGAACCATGCTGCTGCGAGGATAGCTCCTGCCCCCACGATCACGGTGCTAGGCCTCCTTCCATCATCATCTCGTTTCTCCTCCTCGCGCAGTCAAGTTTCTGCGTCGGATGACGCACATTCGCCATGTCCCGCGGGGATGAAGGATGTTCGTGCATCCTCGGTCCCCTGTTGGAAGGGACTTCACGGCCATCGGCGTCGGCGCGACACTCTCCTCGGGAATCACCCTCTGGGATCTCCACGCCCCCGCAAACGCCGCGCGCGTCCGGCTCACGGTCAGGGAGCTGGAGGCCGTCGCGTGCCGTCGATCCGGGCGGCTTATACTGCGCTTCCGCGCGGGAGGAGGTGATGTTGAGACGCTGGTTGGAAGCGATCGGAATAATGGAACGGCCAGAGTGCCGAGCGGCTCGTAGGAAGTTGGCGGAGTTGGAACCGTCCTGGCGCGTGGAAGGGACGTCTTTGCGCGCACGGGAAGGCGAGCGAACGATCGTGGCGGTCTTCTACCAGCTTCCCGATCTCCCCACGAAGCCCTCAAGGTACAGACTGTTTGCGGTGGACCGCGCCCTGCAGGTGGTCGAAGAGCTCCCGTGCGAACCAGGCTCTCCGTACTGGATACGGGGACGCAGATGATCGAAGCGGACGGCGCCGGGTTGAAAGAGGAGCACCCGAGCAGTCGGGTCGCCTCCGATGAGATGGCTCGCGCAACGTTTCGGGGTAGCGAATTGTGACCCGTCAGAGTGACTTGGACCATTTGGCTGTTGATTCAAGAGACACTTCTGCCACCAGGCGAGGAGGGATCCCGTGGCCAAGGGAGCGGGACTGACAGCGACTCTGACAGCAACGGTGTAGCAGCGGGGGCGGACGCCGGTGGGCGCGGTGGACGCCCGTGGAATCTGGCGCGGCCCAACCTGTCCCGATTAAATACCGGGAACTTCCCGCCATTGTTTATCTTCTCCGATCGGCGGCTCGATGGGGCTACGCGGCACGCTCGGCGAAGCGCAGTAGCCGCAAGGCTTGTCGGAGAACCCTGCATGGCTGCCTGGTCTTCCCATCTATCCGCCCATCGCTAGCTGGTCTGCAGAGATAGCTTTTGGCCAAGATGACCTTATTGACCGGCACAGGAGTGCAGAATGTCCTGAGATGCAGCACGGCTGGAACCGTCAAGAAAAAGCCCCGGCGGGAACAAACGAGTGCGACCCCACTCCAATTCTGCTTGGAATGGGGTCGCACTGACTTCACTAACTTCGTCGCCTGTGCCTACTGGACTCTTACACTATGAGGGGCTGTTGCTGCCATTTCAATTATTCTATTGCGATCCACCAGAGCCTCGTCAACAAGATCAGGCCGAACCTGAGCCAGAAGACGTAGAAACCGCGGCGGAAAAGGCCTGAAGCGCAAACGAGCTGTGATGGAGATTGGCCCAGTCGTTCCTGCTGGAATGAGTACGTCGTACAACACGCTTTCCGTCTCAAGGGGTGGTATGGAATGCGAGTTATCCATGTGGTTGGCTAGGAAGGGTATGAGGACCTCTTCTTCCTCTCCGGTGCTGGGATCCACGCGAATGAACTCATTGCCAAAGTTAGCGAGCCCCAGGTTGACCGGTGGATGATCATGTCGCAGATTGTAATCCGAGCCATGCTCCAGGGTCGTTGCTTCTCCAGTCGCAGGATCAAGCACAACAATGAGGTTCTGGAGGTCCTCATCGTGCAGGTTGCCGTCAGGTACGAGTTCCCCGGTTTCAGGATGAGAGTTGTCTTCAAGGTGTCCGGATTGGTATATGATCCCGCCGCCGGCCTCGGCCACAATTAGTTCAACCCACATCTGCCGCTCCTGGGAGAAGCCCGAAGGGATATTGTGTCCGGCGCCGACGTTCGTGACATCAACGGTAATCGGCAGCACCTCTCCACCAGCCACTGTTGACGCTGCTGAAAGTTCGATGGATGCGGCGGACTTTGACAGATCGTCTCTGCGTTGAGACTGACCTATCGGATATCCGTGGGAATCCAGGCCCGGGTCGTCCTGGCCGGGAAAAGGAATCAGAGCTATGTCGACACCTGTGAAATAATGAGTTGATACTCGTCGTTCGGTACTGTTGCGAGGGCGGGGATACACCGAGGTCTTATCTTTCGGATAGGTTCCCGGCGGTGCGGGCGGCCCTGCATCCATGTGGCAGTCCTGACAACTTACCACACCACCTACCGTGTTCGCGATCGGACCGTACGGCCCTTGCTGCCATTCAGTAAAGAGATTTTCCAGCCGTTGAAACTCTTCACCTTCTACGACATCGGCCGCTCGGGGACGAACATCATGACAGGCGCCGCAAAACTCGGAGCTTTTCAGAAACTCGCTGTTGGAAGACTCATGGACGGGATTTGGCTGTGGCGATGGGAAAGGGCCAAATTTTTCTGTTCCAGGCACCAGATTTACTGCAACGTTCCCGATGCCGTCGCCGAGGTCACCGATGAGATCCCGAGTCGTATCTGGCCCTGACACCTGGTGGCACACATCACACGACAGACCAAGTCTTCCTACATCACTTGCGAAGTCACGAAGCGGAAGCCCGTTGCTGTTAGCAAAGGTTGGGAAGTTGTCAAGAAAACTGTCGACCGGATTGTGGCATCGCTGGCAGAAGAGATCCGACCCGTCAGAAACACCGTCGATTTTGGCAAGCGCGCCGCCTGTTAATTGGTTGCCGAATGCTTCCAGGGCGCTAAAAACCGGACTGCGTGCTCCGTAAGACATCATGTTGCCCTGCCACTCATCGAATTGCCGGGGATGACAGATACGGCAATTATTCGGATCAGCAAAAGGCTCTGTCGCTATAACGGGAAGCGGGCCGGGATCGGCAAGAAAGGCAGCCAGGTCTTTAGATTCATCGATTGTGGTTTTGATCCCACCGTGTACTTCCTCTGTCATCATAGCGGTGTGAATGTCACAGCTTTCTTTTTCTTGAACGTTTTCTCCAACTATACCTCCTGATCCATCGTCACCGTGGCAAAGCATACACAGATTTCCTGCATACAGCTCGGCGCCTATCATTGCCGAAGCTGGAGTTCCACCGCCGGGAAGTTCGACATAGAGTGCATCTACTATGGCGAAAGCCTCCGCAATGAGTGGATCGACAATTGCTGGTGACAGCTTCCCTTTCTCCAGATTCTCGAGTTTCATGACATATTTATTCATCTTGCTGATGGTGCCTTCAATAAAGTTATATGCTTTGCATTCGTAGCCTTCCGCACTATGGTCATTCGCTTTGTCAATATTCGCGAGGGCTTTGTCGAGGCTTTCAATGGAGCCTTCTGAATACTTTTCTGGAATCTGCGACAGCGTTTCGCTGCGAAGATCGTTGATGTCAGCACTGATCAGATCCAGGTGTGCAGCCCGGGCAGGCAATGTAGAAAGAACCGATAACAGGCTGACCAGTACAAACAGCGTGAGGACGGAAATTATCCAGCCACCTTTGCAGACCTGTACCACGAGACTGGATTGCATCAATCTTGACATCATTGTTCTGGACATAACAGACTACCTCGTTTAGCGATAAAGATTTTGTCCCAGCTGCGTTTCGGGAAATTCTGAAGCGGAAGCGTCCCAATTGCAGCGGGCGGAGTGCGGAATGTCCTGAGATGCAGCAGGGATATGACCACTAAGGAAGCCGGTTGAAAGTCGCCTGATTGGAGATCTACACTCCCCCGTCCTTCTCGGCTCCGCGAGCCCTGAAGGCGCTCCACGCGTTCCCAAGATTCGAACCTTCTCTCGTCCAACCGCCCGAGTTCTCCCGACGCTGGCCTCGAGCCGAAGATGAACACAGATTCAGCATCGAGGGAATAGCGGGAATTCATCAATTTCCTAGTCAAAAGGGCACTGTCGCGATCCACTGGATCGGAGAGAACGCAGGGTGCGTTCGAGGCGACCGCGCGGTGATTCGTCGGCGCGCCGCTGGCGGCAGAGCCAGAGGTAGGCGCGGTCGAGCACGGCGTCCGATGCCACGGGGTCGGTCAGCCTCATGCTGCCAGCGGAATCTACCGGCCGAGCCGCGGCCCCTCAGAGCGAGCGATCCACAACATTTGACAATATCTCAAGCGAAACTCCTCTGGGCCTACGAGGGCAAGGGTCCCGAAGGCCGCGCCGGTCTGCTTACGGCACATCGCGCAGTGACAATGTCTCATCATTGCCACACAATCAGCCTCGAACTGGACTCCCCCGCAGAGGCAGCTTCCTTTGATCATGACTCTCTCCTCGAGGGCGATGCCGCTCCCGGCAGTCGACGAAGTGGTCCATGGCCTTGCTAGACCGGTGCCCTGTTGATGACCATGAGGAGCGCCGGCCCATCGGGCGTTTCGACCACGCCCAGTCTCCGAAACCCTACCTTCTCGTAACAACGGACCGCACGGAGATTATGGGGCGCCGGATCAGTCTGAATCGTCGTTACCGCGGGATTCCGGAATAGAAGCCTGACGAACTGACTCACCATCTCGGTCCCCAGGCCCTTCCCAAGGTTGTCGGCGTCCGCAAGGAATTGGTCGATGCCGATGACGCCTGGGTCATGTTCGTCGGGCCACCAACCGTCGCCCTGCTCCACCGCGACATAGGATTGGATGAAACCTACGGGCGTCCCCTTCAGGAAGGCAAGATTGGGGCTGACCGAGATTGAGCCGATGCGAGGCAAATACTTCTCGCGGACTGCGAAATAGAAGGGGCAAGTCATGCTCGGCGAGCGGCCTGAAGTGGAATTGAGGCTTGGCCATTACGAAGGGGCTCCATCGTGGTCCGCTGCGCTCTAACGGGTGGCCGGCCGCTAGCGGCATGAAGTCTACCACCGGCGCGGCGCGCCGGGGAACCCTGACCGCCACCGCGGATCGATGACCGGGCGGGCCAGATCACCGCCGCGTGAGAAAGGGCAAACGATCTACCTGGACCTCTGTAAACGATCATCCGGACCGTTCAGTGTGCACACCTGGGCTTGGAGGGCGTTGCAGTTCAAACCTGAAGCTAGGGGGCGGCCTGGGGCGACGCCGGATCGAAACACGATGAAGGGTAGTTGCTCAAGGCTCGCTAATCCGGGCTCGATTTTCCCGCTTCCAATCGCTCTCGCATCACCGCAAGCTCCTTGCTCAGTTGTTTCAGCCTTGAAGTCGCTGCGATGGAGAGTGCGAACGCGCCCACGCCGAAGATGCCAAAAACGAAACCGAGAAGGGCAAAGGTCTCCAAGTCGTCTCCTCCGGCGGGCCGACGCAGCGCGCGCCTATCCATGCAGAAGCATCGCGCCGCCCAATGGCTGGCCGCCGAGCCGCGGCCCGCGTCGATCCTACCACGGGCGACCCACTCCGGGGAGCCCCGAGCGGAACCGCGCATCGGTTGGCCCGCGCTGTTCGGTCGTCAGCGTCGGCGACCTGTTGGGCAGCGTGGTCCGAATACGGCTCGGTTGCGTGGGGCGCTCTACGGAACGCTGCCAAAGATCTCGAAGATCTGGATGGGGAGCAGGTCGATACTCTCGAGCCGGCGATAGCCCACCTCGCGCATCTCGCGCTCGACGTCCGAGGCACGGCTTCCGTGACCGTCCTCCACGAAGAGCCCTAGGATGCCGGTGAGTTCTGCATCGGGTTCGATCACCGCCACGCGGCCTTCCGGCGCGAGGTCAGCCAGGAGCTTGCGAAAGTAGATCTCCCGGTCCTCGATGTGGTGGTAGGTGTTCACGACGAGAACCAGATCGATCTGGCCGTCGGGGAGCAGCGGATCCTCGAAGCCTCCGAGCACGACCTCAACGTTGGACGTGTCCGCGAAGCGGCTCTCCATTGCCTGGGTGAGCTCGGCTTCCACCTCCACCGCGTAAACCCGACCACCCTTCCCGACGGCGTCCGACAGGTAGGGAACGAAGTACCCCTTGCCGGCGCCGATGTCCGCGACTCTCGCACCGGACCAGAGTTCGAGGGCGCGGACCACGTCCTCGGGCCGCTGCCAGATCGCGCGACCCCAGTTCGTGAAGTCGAGGCGCG
>JBDGZZ010000261.1:0-6111 GCA_039588335.1 Gemmatimonadota bacterium
GTCTCGGAGACCCGGCGGCTGCACGGCAGCTGGCGGCGCAACTGGAGATCATGTCGGCGCCGCCGAGCTCTGAGGCACTTACGTCCGACTGGGCCCGGGGCATCCGGGCGCTCGCTCTTCGGAGCGAAGGACGAGTGTCCGAGGCGCTTGGTACGCTGGAGGAGACCCGGATCGAGGCGTGGGAACCGCATTCCATGGCCTCGCCCTTCTTCTCACAGGCCTTCCAGCGATTCCTGCGGGCGGAGCTGCTGCGGGAGGCCGGGAAGCCGGGGGAAGCCATTGAGTGGTACCGTCACCTCGGTCACCTCGTGGGTACCTCGCCGTTCGAGCTCGCCGGCTTCATCGAGCTATGGGCCCATGCGGACGAGGAGTATCAGCCTCGCGTGCAGGCGGCGCAGCAGCGGCTGGAGGAGATCTTCGCGGAGAGGGGATAATCAGAGGGCGGCTCCTCCTGCGGGGCCACCCCCGCTCGCATCTGCACTAGACCTCTCGCTCGCCAGGCTGGAGGCCCGAACGATCCAGATCACCGCCCACCTCCAGCATCCAAACATCCTGCCACTTTACGACTCGGGCATAGCGGGTGACATGCTCTAATTGGCGCCCGCACCGGAGCTGAAAAGACGGGCGTTCCCCAACGTCAGAACCAGGGCAACGTGAATTGACGTAGATATGCCCGAAGAGATCGACGAGCTTTCCTGATTCTGTCGAGCACCCTATCGCTGAACGGTTTCCGCCTGTCTTCTGAGAAACCCATTGGTTCCTTCTTTCACCTTGGAACTGAAGCACAGAAAGCGAGAAGGGCGGCTGCGAAGGAACCGCCGTTGGCATGGAGCCCTCGTTTCTTGGTTGCCGCTACTGGCAGCGGCTCTCCCCATGTTCGTCGGGCCAGCAGTATGCCGTAACGACGATGAGGCCAGCCGAAAGGCCTCCTACTACAACGAGAAGGCCTACGTTTGTCTTCCGCTGCTCGGCTTCAACTATTTCGGAAAGCGGCACCGTCATAGTATCACTGCTGGTCACCCCGAAACCGCTGTCCCGGGCGACCCACGTCGAGTCAAACTCTGATCTTTCGCCATCGTCATCGGTAAGCCGCACCTTGCCGCTATGTTCGGCCAGTGTCTCTGCTACGGGTGGATCCAGAGAAACCCAGTGCTGGCACGCAGCCATGAAGCAAAAAAGCGTCAACAGTACGACGGGACGAGAGCGACACATAACAGCCTCCTAGCTGCAATTGGATATTGTGCCAAGTTGTGATTGAGGGAGTTGAAACTCGGACAAACGATGTATGGAAAGGGCGGGCCGCCAGTCGGTGGGGTTGGTGGCCCTATCCCCTCATTGGCGGGAAGAGACGAGCCAGAGCTTCTTACAGCGCAGTTTGCCTACGTCTTGGGCTTGGCCCGTTCGGCTTCTCGGGTCGATAAGTAATCATCGTGCAAAGGTGAGAATGGCCGTAATGGAGAGAAGCTCCGTTCGGCCTGTCAGGAAAACCTCTATTCAGGGGCGTACGGATGCGGCTTTGCGAGGACGAGATCAGGAGCGTCGCCGAGGCTCTGGCGAATTGGGTCTAGCGGTGAACTAGCGAATCGCTTTCGTCAGAAAGCGAGGGCGGCCCCGATGGAACGGCCCCACGAAGCGCTCCTCTTAATGGCCAGGTCAAACCAGAGAGGTGTTAGACGCCTTCCAGATTCAGCTCAAACTCGATCTCGTCTTCGATGAGGGTGCCATCCTCGCCGAACTCGGGAATCTCTGGCTTGAGCCGACGTGCCTCCCGAATGGCACCTCGATGGACTGCGACCTGCGTCCAGCCGACAGCGCGATAAAAAGTGAGCCCACTTCGATTGTCGTTGGTCGTGATGAGCCAGAGCCGCCTACATCCGGCTCTGCGTGCAATCGGCTCAACCGCGCCGAGGAGAGCACGACCGATGCCTTCCCGACGGGCACTAGCAATGAGAACGATGACCTCGCACTCGTCTCGTTCGATTCGATACAGAAGCAAGCCCACCGGCACACCATCGCGCTCAGCCACAAGGCCGGGGAGCGATAGCCCATCGTGAAGGATGCCACGCGACACGACTCGCGAGGAGCCAGAGTGTTCGCCCACGAGCGATTCGACCCAAGAGTGATCATTGACGCGACGTGTTCGGATTCTCATTTGATCTGCGTACTCAAGCAAATTGTGCAGAGTGGCGGCCCCGAAGGAACCGCCCCTGAATCCTTTTGTCCTCTTGACCCGAACGCTTCTTAATGGTGTTGGGCGGATCGCCGCCACGCCAACGCTTTACGTTCCATCTCTTTGATGAAACCATCTTTGCCAGTCACGTACTGGTCGATATCGCGTCGGTGCTCGTTGGCAAGTCGACGTTTCAGATCAGAATATCGCCTCGCCAGCTCGGGGTGAGCCTGCATGAAGTCGCGAAACGCAATATGGCGATCGATCTCTGCCGAACCTGCCACGAACGCATGCACTTGATACTCGCGAATACCGGCGTCACTGTCCTTAGTGAAGTACCTCCGTCCAGCAATACCATACTCACCCATCGCTTCGTAGCCCAAACTAGCCATTGCCACGTTGCGCGAGTCGACCTCGTCTATGGAGGTAACCTCGACGAGCATGTCAATGATCGGCTTCGCGTAGATCGTGGGAATGGCTGTACTCCCAATGTGGTGAATCGCTACGACCGTTGGATCGAGGGCCCGCGCCACCAATTGAGATTCTCGGTCGAATTTACCGGCCCAACCCGGATTGTGCTGCTCAACTACGACTTCCACGATTCACCCTTCGCATCCGCCTGACTCCCATTAGGCCGCACCCCCGTGATCGGCAAGCACTTCATCGATGACGCGTCTGGCCTTTCCGGCTTCCAGCGGGTTGGTGTCGACGTGTTCGGCAAGTGTAATCAGGCCCTTCCACAGTGCCCAGCCGCGCCCTCGCGCCCAGGTTCCATCGTCGACCGGAAGAGCTGCGCAGAACGCTGCCCGGCTTTCCCCTGAGAAGAGCGTCCACGCAATCGTCAAGTCGCATGCGGGATCGCCTACTCCTAAACATCCGAAGTCGATGACGGCACTTAAACGGCCCCTTCTTACCAGCAGGTTCGATGCACTGAGGTCTCCGTGGAGCCAGACGGGTGTGCCGTGCCACGTTGCCTTAAGGGCTGCTTCCCACACCCCGGTCACAGCCTCGGTGTCAATCTCGCCGTGCAAGGCTGAAATCGCGTCCCGGGTTTCAGCGTCATAAGTCGCCAGCGGCCCTCCGCGGAAAAAGTTGTGCTGCCCAGGTGGCGGCCCACCGGAGGGATCGATCTGCTGCAAGGCAGCGAGGAATCGAGCCAGCGTGGTCGCAAATCGGCGCAAATCGTCGATGCGCTCAATGGTCGCGTTCTCGCCTTCGAGCCACCGGTAGACGGACCAATGCCAGGGATAACCGGCAGCGGGGACCCCCATCGCTAGAGGGACCGGGATGGGAAGAGGTAGGAGCGGGGCAAGTCTCGGCAACCACCGCTGTTCCTTTTCCACTTGCCCGGAATAGCACTCGGCGCTCGGTAGTCGCACCGCCATATCCTCGTCGAGACGAAATATCCTGTTGTCCCATCCGTCGAATTCGACTGGCCTGATAGGAAGGTCTGCCCACTGGGGAAACTGCGCGGTGACCAACTGGCCCACGAGAGATACGTTGATGTCCACTACTA
Organism: Gemmatimonadota bacterium; assembly: GCA_039588335.1. GTDB lineage: Bacteria > Gemmatimonadota > Gemmatimonadetes > Gemmatimonadales > GWC2-71-9. The sequence goes on from JBDGZZ010000261.1 coordinate 3,687, forward strand.
ATGGTACCGATCGTCTCGTGGAGCATCCTGTAGGGAGGTTCTAAGTGGTAGGTGTGGTGGAATCCCCCAACCGAGGGCTCATGGATGCTGTCTTACCAGGACGAGATCAGGAGCGTGGAGGGGCCAGATGCGACCAGGGGTGGGTCTGGTTTCTAGTTGAGATAGGTGATCACGCCTGGCGAACCATCCGGATCAACGTCTGGGCCGCCGATTCTGTGATGTTGCGCGGGGTCTGACGTCCTATGTGATCGATAAACCGCGTCAGCGACCAAATGGCAGCGTCGTTGTCCCCAGCACTAATCTCTGCCTCTGCGCGCGTGAGGAGCGCCCGCAGGCTCTCGGCTGTGCCCTCGCTGCGGATCGAGCCATCAGTTTCAAAGCGGTCCACAGCACCGAGGAGAGCTTGGATCGCCTCGTCTGCGTCCGTCCTGAACTCGTACATGTGAATATCGGCGTTCCCAGCCTGGGGGCTGCCGGTTGAGAGTGGGTTGACCCCGATTGCGATCATACTCGGTATGGACGCCCACGACGAGCTGTTCTACCGGCACTATCTGCTGGCGCGGCAGTGTCGATAAGACCGGAGCCGAGCACTCCACGCCAATATCTGAGAGTGCTCTAGACGCCCTGGGAGAGGCCCGCCCAGCGTCTGTCGCTGGCGATTGGTGAGGCTTGGGTGTTGCCGTCGCCGAAAGACAGTTCAAAGCCGTGCTCACGCCACCTCGTAAAGAACTGGTGGTATCGAGCAGAAGAGGCAGCCAAGCTGGAGCACGTGAAGGGTCTCGGCTGGCATGGCTTGAGGCGCAAGTTCGCAACAGAGCTAAAGGAGATCCCTCTCAAGGACCTCTGCAGACTCGGTGGCTGGAAGAGCCCAGACACTATCCTCAAGTGCTACCAAAGTGCCGACGAGGAGACGATGCGTGAGGCTCTGATGGTACGAAGAACTCTTCGAGTCGTCGCCAACGACTCTTAGTCCAACCGACAGTATCGACCGACAGTACGAAGCGAGAGCGGCCCAAAAAGAAGGCCGCCCGAGGGGGTGAATCCCCAAGCGGCTTCTGATGATTCCCTTAAATGGGCCCGGATGGATTTGCGTGCGAAGCAACGCGAGCATCGCCGAAGGCGAGCGCAGCGAACCATCGACCTCACGCTTATCAGGCTGGAGCCAGCCGCTGGCTGGCGCTGAAAACGTCCCGTCCTTCGGGGCCTCCGCGCCGGTGGGCGCTGGCTGGCGCTGGCCCACGCTGACTGCTCCGCTGACCCGCGCTGTTTCCACGGTTGTTACCGTTGAGCGGCTCTATCCGGTCAACTAGCCGCTCCCCACTCCTGATCGCGTCCTCGTAAAGCCGATCCATACGGGGGCGAAGGTACAAGCCGCGCACCCTCCCTGTTATTCTGCCCGTCGTCATGTCCGATACCTACGAAGCTCTGCGCGAAGCCCTGGCCGACACGTACGAGCTCGTGGAAGTGCTGGGTGCAGGGGGCATGGGAACGGTGTACCTGGCGCGGGACCGCAAGCACGGCCGTCAGGTCGCGCTGAAGACGATCCACCCGGAGCTGGCGACCACGCAGGTCAGCGACCGCTTCGAGCGCGAGATCCAGATCACCGCGAACTTCCAGCATCCCCACATCCTGCCGCTCTTGGACTCGGGGCTCGCGGGCGACACGCTCTACTACGTCATGCCCTACGTGGAGGGGGAGTCGCTGAGGGAACGGATCGACACCGATGCCCCGCTGCCCGAGCGGGAGGTCCGGGAGATCGGCCGGCAGATCGGCGCCGCGCTCGAGTACGCCCACGAGCGCGAGCTCGTCCACCGGGACATCAAGCCCGAGAACATCCTGCTCGCAGGCGGCCAGGCGGTGCTCGCCGACTTCGGGATCTCCAAGGCCGTAGGAGAATCGGCCGAGACGGCCCTGACCCGGAGCGGGGCCATGGTGGGGACCCCGGCCTACATGGCTCCCGAACAGTTCGGTGGTGAGGTGACGGGCCAGACCGACGTCTACGCCCTGGGGGCGGTGCTCTACGAGGCGGCCACGGGCAACAGGTGGCTGGTCGGTGCTACTACGGAGCAGGCGGAGTGGGGCGAGGTGAGCGCCGAGCTCCGATCGGCCCTCTCCGGAGCGCTGGACCCGGCGCCCGAGTCGAGGTGGAAGAACGCGGGTGCGCTCTGCCGGGCCCTCGAGCCCGAAGGCGTCGTGTACAGGGGCGTGCTCCATGCACTCCGCCAGCGCTCGCTCTGGCAGGTGCTGGTCGGCTACGCGGTCGGATCGTGGCTCCTGCTGCTGCTGGCCGATCTGCTGACCCGCGTGATCGGTCTGCCCTCGTGGTTCGGGCCGGCGGTGCTGGTGGTGTTGGCGCTCGGCCTACCGGTGCTCGTGCTCACCTCGGTCGCGCAGTCGTGGCGGGAGTCGGTCCGGCCGGACCAGA
>JBDGZZ010000262.1:0-5803 GCA_039588335.1 Gemmatimonadota bacterium
TCAGTATCGACGATGATGCCGCCACTAGGTATCCGGGCATTCCGCTTTCCGTTTTGACGCAGGCAAGAAGCCTTGACTCGTTTTTGGCCGTCTTAGACTGGCTGGTCGAAGAATCTCGCGAATGATCTTGGCGCCAGCTCCTGCCAACTCAGCAGGAGCTAGGAGAAGGTCGCCATCCACGCTTCTGCCTCGCCGCATACATTGCGGTGGAGAACCGGGATGATCTGAAATGCCCGGCTGTGTGAGGGAACTCTCAGGGACGGTTCCTTCGGGGCCGCCCCTTTCGCTCGTCCTAACGAGCCCGCGTCTCGTAAGGTTCGCGCAACTTTTGGCAGCCCTTCAAGACGAACGTGTAGTTGACCCGCCGCTTGCCTGAGCGCTACTCTCGCTGAGCTTCCCTTTCCAGTTGTGCGTTAGCAGTTGGAGGCAACCATGCGGTATCGCCTCGCCCTCATGCCCGTGTTGTTCCTTGTTCCCGTTGTTATCTGCGCATGCGGTTCCGCCGACGGTGCGGTACCGGCGGAGGACGTGCGCTTAGCGATTCAGCATGGCATCGAGGCGCAGGGTAGCGCTGCGACGCTTGTCGATCCGCGATCCGGCGAACCCGTCCAGCTAGTCTTCGACCACGTCCACGAAGACGTGAACCCACGCCAGGAGGTCGTTACGTGGCGTGCGTGGACTTTCGGAATCAGGACGGCACGGTTTACGACGTGGATTACTACGTGGCCCAAGAGGGGCCGGAGTTCCGAGTGGAGGACTTCGTGATTCATAAGATCGCGGGGAACGCTGTGATCGCTGATGCAACCCGCCAGCGACTGGAGTCACCTGAGTGAGGTCCAGACGGCGAGAGGATCTGCGACAAGGAGGAACCGATGAGCAAGATGATCGACTGCGGAAAGGTGAATCCCGAATCCGGCTGCGGACACCTGATTCAGGCCGAGACGGAGGAGGAGTTGCTTCGTAAAGTAGCCGAACATGCTCGGAACGACCACGGGTTGATTCCGACACCCGAGCTATTGGGGCAGGTCAAGGAGCACATCCAGGAGGTATAGCCGGATAAGCCCTACTCTTCGAACCAAGCTTATATCGTGTACCGTGCGCCCACGGCATCCACAGCCGGGGTGAGGACTACGGAGCGGTTCCTTCGGGGCCGCCCCGTTCGCATTCGGCCCCCTGCACGCTCCTGATCTCGTCCTCGTTAGAGAAGCGGGTCTGTCACCTGCCGGGAGCGGACGCTCTGCGGGGGACTTGACTCGGTACCATGGTCAAGCCGTTAGCTTCGCTTTAGCCAGTTCTACTGCCTACGAACAAAACAATGGTGATCTAGGATCGGAGGGCTGAGGAACTCCGCGAGAAGCCAAAGGAGGAGTACCGATGGAACGGAGACGACTAGTAGAGGTCTTCACCGCTGGGTGTCCGGTCTGTGCGGAGGTCGTACAGAGCGTACAGGACGCCGCGTGCCCCTCCTGCCACGTGTCGGTACTGGACATGAACGATGCTAATGTCGCAGCCCGTGCCGGTGATCTCGGAGTTCGATCGTTGCCAGCCGTAGCGATTGACGGTGAATTAGCTTCATGCTGCTCAAGCCGCGGGCCGGATCTCGGGGCACTAAAGGAAGCCGGCCTGAGCACTCCGTTATAGAAGCATTTGCAGCGCACACCTCTGGGGGGGCGGTTCCTTCGGAGCCGCGCCTCTCGCATCCGGCCTCAACCACTGGTCGCTGGAGCGGTCACCAATGGCCCTGATGGCTCGGTAAACATCCCGGCATGCATCTGCACGACCCTGGACTCTGACCTGGACTCCGGCGCCCGTAAACATCCGCGTAGAGGCTCAAGTAGGCTCACACCCGCGTACGCCCTCCGAACCTTCTGGGGCCCCTTTCGCAAGCGATGCCCACCCCCCGGCCTCGCCCGGATGGGGTCCAGTAGGAGGCCTCCTGCTCGCCAGGCACGTGTGTGGGCGTGTTTGGGCCTTATGGCTCCAGCTCTCGGGCATCCACGCGCGAGAGTTTCGCACGGGTCCCATACGCACTAGCTACCCTACCCCCGGCCCTCGCCGGATGGGGGGCGCCCCATACCCTGGTCGATACCCCCGTGCCGGCCCACACCTGCTTTGCAAGCGAGCCAGAGATCCGCCGTTTTCCGGCAATTCCCCGTAGTCTGGCGGCGTTTTACGGATCAGCCCCGGAAGACGAAATGCGGTTTTCGGGGCTTTCCCGTATCTCAACAGCCCCAGCAACAGCCCCAGCTTGATTCCCCTGGCATCGGTTGCTAGCCGGTGCGTCACCACCTGCTTGCAAAACATATGGTCTAGGGCCCGATTTCCGTACTATATGCGTACTTCTGCGGAAAAGTCCGTACGTGGTACGGACCTTTCTCGCCATTTCCACACCTTATACCGACCGAACCTGGAGTGGAAACATGGAGAGGTGACGCCGGCGGGCCGCCCCTGCTCGCATCTGGCCGTTGCTTTGCCGGTCGCCGTACGCACGTCTCTTAGGGTTGCGCCTTTCCAATGATGATGCTCAACGGTGAAGGCGTTGGGATGATCTGCTTGAGCTCGAAGCCCGCCCGATCGTACAAGTCGGCGAATTCGGTGGCCGTGCGCTCGAGCCCGCTTGCCATAACGAGCATATTCACGTCCATCCACTTGCCCATGTCGAACTCGGATGTTTCCGGAATCACCGACTCCACCAGCAGCACTCGCGCGCCCGGCTCAGCGGCCTCTCTCACGTTCTCCAGGATGGCGATCGCTTCGTCGTCTGCCCAATCGTGAACGATCCACCTCAGCAGATAAGCATCGGCTCCCGTCGGGACCCCGTCGAAGAAGTCACCGCCGACACGCTCCATGCGGGCATGCTCTGGCGCTTCCGAGACTACCTGCGGCTGGTCGTACAGAATTCCTCGGCAGGACGGATGCGCGTCGAGAATGCTCAATAGCTGAGCTCCGATCCCACCGCCGATGTCCGCGATCACCGGGAATCGGCTCCAGTCGTAGGAGGTAGTCACGGCCGGAGCCATGGAGGCGCCTAGGTCCCGCATCGCTTGGTTGAAGATCGTGCTCTGTTGCGGGTCGGTTTTGAGGTACTCCCAACAGGACTGACCGCGCAGGTGGTCAAAGCCTGGCTCTCCGGTTTGCAGGGCCTGCATCAGTCCTCGCCACCCGTCGAAGACGGGAGCGTCCGCACAAAGAGTGGTGCGAATCCAACCCCATTGCGAGCTCGGTGCGTGTCGGCGCAGGCACTCGCTCGCCGGCGTGTTGGCGAACACCCGTGGCGACACCTGCCTGAAGATCCCTGTGCTTTCCAGCGCCCTGAGCATCCGAAAGAGGCTCGGTGCATGTGTACCAGTGCGCGCCGCGAGGACATCGACGTGCAGCGGGCCGTCGGCCACCAGGTCGGCCAATTCGAGTTGAGCTGCCGCGCCCACGGAGCAAGCCTGCCAGTAGTTGTTGACGATCCCGAGGATCTGCTCTTGCGGCGTGGATGCGCTCATTTCCGTTCTTTCGTCCAAGTTGGCTCGCAGCCCCTAGACCCGCTTCTCGACACGATCGCGGTCGGACATGTGAGGCCGAGCGCCCGACGTGATGTGGAAGTGTGGCCTCGTTTCATGGATACTCCGACAGAGATGAAGCTATCGTCAAGGACGAGCACACCGCGCGTACTCTTACCTCGATCCTGACATTTGGCGGAAGAGCACGGCTCCCCGCTGTCTACAACCGAGGTTTTCCAGACAGGCGTGAACGCGCCTGATCTCGTCCTGGTGGTCCTAGCTAGGCCGCGGGCTCGAAACGTCACTGGCCCGCAGCGCGATTCGCTGAAGCTATCTCGCTGCTTGTTTTCAGAATGGGCGAATCCATATGCTGGATGGCCATGATAGGCCGCCTCGCAAGCGGCATCCTGGCTTGCGTCCTCCACTGCCCGGAGGGTATTCGCGTATAAGCATGGACGAAAGCGACTCACGCACTGCCCGTACGAGGGGCGATTCGCCAGTGGGTCCCAATCTCACCCGCCGCGAGCTGCTTGCGGTGCTGGGGGGCAGCGCGGTGTTCTTGCTTCACTCGGCATGCTCACCGGACTCGAACGCGACTTCTTCTGCTGGAGTGGTCATCGACAGGCCGCTCCACTACGCCAGCCTCATGGAGGTTGCGAAGCTGATCGAGGCGAGTGAACTCTCGCCGGTCGACCTGACACAGATGATGCTGGACCGGATCGCCGCCGTGGACGGCCGCCTCAGGAGCTACGCCACCCTGATGGCTGAGCACGCCGTTGCCGCTGCCCGCATCGCCGAGCGGGAGATCCAAACAGGGACTTACCGAGGGCCGCTCCACGGGATCCCCATCGCCGTAAAGGATTCGTTCTATACCAAGGGCGTGCGGACTATGGGCGGTCTCGCGGTCCTGTCCGACTTCGTGCCGGACTACACTGCAACCGCTGTGTCCAAGCTGGAAGCAGCCGGTGCCATCATCCTGGGCAAGCTCAACCTGACCGAGGGGGCCTTACCAGGCTATCATCGTGATTTCGATATACCCGTCAATCCCTGGGGTGAAGACCTCTGGAGTGGCGTGTCTTCGAGCGGTTCTGGAGTTGCGACCGCTGCGGGATTGTGCTTTGCCTCTCTTGGGACGGACACCGGAGGATCGATCCGTTTTCCCGCGATGGCCAACGGAATTGTCGGCCTCAAACCTACATACGGTCGGGTGAGTCGCTATGGCGTTCTCCCGCTCACCGAAACGCTCGACCACGTGGGGCCGCTGGCACGTCGCACCGGCGACGCGGCCGTCGTCTTCGAGGTGATCGCAGGTTTCGATCCTAACGATTCGACATCCGTACCGGAGCCCGTGCCAAGTATGCTCCAAGAGCTGAGCAGAGGCGTAGACGGGGTGCGCATAGGCTTCGATCGGCGATACTCGACCGAGGGCGCAGATTCCTCTCTCGCAGCATCGATCGACACGGCACTCGACCAACTTGATCGTCTGGGGGCGCAAATCGTCGATGTAACGATGCCAGAACTTCCGGGCGTGCTGAGGACAATTACTGGTTTTGAGGCGCAGACTTTCCACGCGGCATACTACCCTTCCCGCGCCAACGAGTATGGCGCCTTCTTCCGGGAATTTCTCGCGGGTGGCGCTGTGGTCTCCGAGGCTGAGTATGGGGAGGCCAATCTGCTTCGAACCGAGTTCAGCGCTCGCTTTCAAGCTATGCTATCGAATGTTGATGCCGTGGTGACACCAGCAGGTGGCGTTCCTTTTGTCATTTCATCAGAGGTTCAGTACGCCGGCATCGAGGAACTGAGGGATGCCCTAAAGATCGACTTTGGATTCACGTTTCCGGCCAACTTGGCCGGTACGCCCACGCTCTCGCTCCCGTGCGGGTTTTCTGATGATGGCCTCCCACACACGTTTCAGTTTTGGGGCAGGCGTCTGAGCGAACCGATGCTCTGCCGGATCGGCCACGCATACGAAGAGGCAACCGGTTGGCACACGAGGCACCCAGATGTGTGATAGTTCCGCACTCATAATCCCGGCCTAGGACGGGCTCCTCCCACCAGAGCACTTGCTTTCAACAGGGCGAATGAGTGCGAGATCTGCGTCCTCTCGCATTCGGCCAAGCACCCCAGCACCTGGGCTATGGGATGGAGTGGTCTGTGCGTCTGAGGGCCATTGACGCAGCGTTGATCAAGCCCCTTAGCGCATCTGGCCCCTCCACGCTCCTGATCTCGTCCTAGCCGTTGCAGTTCTACTAGCTGTTTCGTTCACACTGAATCGAGATGGCATGTCACGCTTGAAGTTCGACGTCTTTGGC
>JBDGZZ010000263.1:0-11293 GCA_039588335.1 Gemmatimonadota bacterium
AAACAACACCCGACGTAAAACCCATCCAACAACCCACCCGGTGAGACCATTTTTGGGTGTGACAGCACCCAAAACTGATAGCGTATAGTCAATAGCTACAAGGGCTTACACACGTAAAGCAGGCCTTTGGCTTGAGAGTTGCGTGTTTGCACCAGCAGCAAGGAAGTCCGGGCCTCAAGCCGATCGAGAATCGGCGTCGCGCCTGGATTGTCACGGACCTTCGGCCCCTCGGGTCTGGGGGTCCAAACGCCAACGACAGGCGCTAGAAACACTTGCTTGTCGTGCCTGCGCAACATCGGATACCGACCGATGAGTTCGGTGTTACACGTCGACTTTCGCTCTCATGCGACGCTCTTGAGGACTATGGTCCCGCGGACTTTCGTGGCTGTCCTCACCTTACTGGTGGCCTCCAGTTGTAGCGACAACCAGGTAGGGCCCGAGCCAGCCATCGATGTCACGCTTCAGATCAACGTAGACGTTGATCCCCCGATCGAATCGGGGTCGGTCGACGTTGCGAGCGTCGGGGTGCGGTTGGCCCGGTCGGCTGGAGGAGTCGTATTGGATACCGTCGTCACTCTGGCTTCCGGGCAGAATCCGCTTGCTCCACAGTTGTCCGCAGCGGGTTCAGCTGCGGCTTCCAACGCGGAGTCGGCAGCCAACTCACCTGCGGCGACTCCCATTGTCGTGGTCGTCGAGGTGGTGGAAGACGTCGAGACGTTTGGTATGGACCTGACTCTTTTCGACGAGTCGGGCCAATCGATTTTCGAGAATCAGCGCACGGACATAGTGGTCCGTAAGAACGGCGACAATAACATCCCGCCGCAGAGCGTCAGTTACGTGGGACCGGGACTTGGTGCAACGTCAGTGGAGGTAGTGACGCCTGGATCCGTATTGTTCTTCGGCAGCACGATGGCGATGGAAGCGCGGGCGTTGGATTCCGATGGACAGGTCATTCCCAACGTCCCATTCGTATGGAGCAGTCCTGATGCGGCCATGCTTACGGTCGACGCCGTAACAGGGGAAGTGGCTGCAGGGTCCGCCACAGGTGAGGCTCAGGTCGTAGCAACCATCCATTCGAGCAGTAACTCTGGTGCAACGACAGTGCTGGTACGCAAGCGGCCCGCTTCTATTCTGGTGGTGGCTGGCGCGGATCAAACAGCTCCAATCGGCACCCAACTCCCTGACATGATTCGGGTACGCCTACTTGATGATGAGGGTCAGGGCATCGATGGAGTACCCGTTCAGTTCGCAGATAACAATGGAGGCCAGTTCGATCAGGCCACGGTTGTCACCGACCAGACCGGACACGCGGAGGTTGCGTGGACCTTGGGGCAGTTGGGAGGTCCGCAGGTAGCGATCGTTACGATTCCGGATGTTCCCGAAGTTGAGGGTAGGGTGGGAGCGATGTCGTACGGTGAGGCTGCGGTGATCGAAGCAATGGGCGGCGATGGCCAGACGGGCACCGTCGGCAGGCAGCTGACAAACCCATTGGTCATCAAGGTAACTGATGATGGTGGGAATCCGGTTCAAGGACAGGCCGTTGACTTCGTGGTAATGAGTGGTGGTGGAGCGGTGGTGGCAAATGCCGCTGAGACCGATGACGCAGGTACGATCAGCGCTGTCTGGACACTCGGCACGTCTACGGCCATTGCTCAGGTAGTAGAGGTTCGGATGGACCAGTCCGGTGCCGCCGCGATTCTGGAGGTGGTCAGGTCTTTGGTCGACCCGTTCTTGTTCACTGCTACTGCAATGCACGACCAACCCACGGCCCTCTCGTTTACTACACAGCCCGGCAACACAGTTGCTGGTGCGGGCTTCAGTGTTGCGGTCACGGAAGTGGATCAGTTCGGCAACCCTACAACCAATGCTTCCAGCATTCCGGTTACGCTCGCTATTAGCGCGGGGTCGGGTACCTCTGGGGCGAATCTCTCAGGTACGAGCCCCGTAAGCACGGCCAACGGCGTGGCGACATTCAACGGGATGTCCATCGATGTTGCCGGACAGGGATATCTTCTCGAAGCCACGGCGGGTGGCCTTACGACGGCAACCAGCACCAGCTTCGACGTAGGCGCCGGCGTCGTTGCCACAGTCGAAGTGACGCCGACGCAAGCGTCAGCGAGTTCGCTCGGCGAAGTCGTGTCCTTCACCGCCGTGGCCCGCAACGGGTCAGGGGTAGGGATTCCTGGAGTCACCTTTACCTGGTCTGAGAACAGTTCAGGAACGGTGGCCACGGTTGATGGAAACGGGCAGGCTACCGCCGTAAGTAATGGAACAACCCAGATAACGGCTACCACGGCCGGTGTGAGTGGTAGCGCAGACCTGACCGTTAGTCAGGTCATGAACTCTATAGCGATCTCCCCTGCCGCAGCGACGCTCACGGCGGTTGGCGCGACCCAGCAGTTTACAGCGCAGGCCCTGGACGGCAACGGTAATGCGTTGGCAACACAGCCGGCATTTACCTGGGGCGGGGGCGGGTCTGTGGCCACGGTAAGTGCCACCGGACTGGCCACAGCACAGACTCAAGGCACAACCCAGGTCACGGCGACCTCGGGCGCAATGACCGGAAGTGCCAATCTCACGGTTACTCAGGCCATCAGCTCAATCGTGGTCACTCCGCCTGTGGCAACCCTAGATGCAATCGGTGCCACGCAGCAGTTCACGGCTGTGGCACGGGACATAAACGACAACGCGCTACCGATCCAGCCCAGCTTTACCTGGGGTAGTTCGAATGATGCGGTTGCCACCGTGGGTGTTACCACGGGTCTGGCCACATCCGCCGGCAACGGCAACGTCCAGATAACCGCCTCCGCAGCCGGCGTTACTGGTAGTGCCGACCTGACAGTCACCCAGGCAATCGGTTCGATCGTCGTAACGCCAGCACCGGTGACGTTGGATGCGATTGGTGCCACGCAACAGTTCACTGCGGAAGCGCGCGACATGAGTGGTGTTCCACTGGCCGTCCAGCCGAGCTTCATATGGGGTAGCAGCAACGGGGCAGTCGCCACCGTGGGCGAGACCACTGGTCTGGCGACGGCGGCAGCGAATGGTACCACGCAAATCACGGCTTCCGCGGCCGGTGTCACCGGTAATGCTAGCCTGACCGTGACCCAAGCGGTGAGCTCGATCATCGTGACACCTGCAGCAGCTACCATAAACTCCATTGGCGGTACACAGCAGTTCACTGCTGAGGCACGCGACGCCAACGACAATCCGCTGGCTGCGCAGCCGTCGTTCAACTGGGATAGCAACAACCACCCGGTCTCAACAATTGGTGTGACAAGCGGCCTGGCCACTGGGCACGCGGTGGGAAGTGCGCAGATCACCGCCTCCGCAGGCGGCGTCATCGGCGTCGCCGACCTCACAGTCGGTCAGACGGTGGCCTCGATTGTGGTCACTCCCGCTGGTGTAACACTGAACGCGTTTGGCGCTACGCAGCAGTACAGTGCGGAAGCGCGTGACGGAAATGACAACCCACTTACCACCCAGCCCACGTTTACCTGGAGTGAGAACAACTTGGGAACGGTGGCTACGGTTGATGGCAATGGTCTGGCGACGGCTGCCGGTAACGGTACAACCCAGATCTCAGCGTCGGCTGGTGGTGCGACCGGGAGCGTCGACCTAACGGTCACGCAGACAGTCAGCTCGGTCGTGGTTGACCCACCCGCGGCAACTCTAACGTCGGTTGGCTCCACTCAACAGTTCACCGCCGAGGCGCGTGACGCCAACGACAATCCGCTGGCAACCCAGCCCGCGTTTGTGTGGGGTGGTGGCGGGTCGGTAGCAACGGTGGACGGTACTGGCTTGGCGACTGCGCAGGTAGAGGGCGCAACTCAAATTACCGCTACTGCTAGCGGTGTCACGGGTAGTGCCGATCTCACTGTTACACAAGAGATCAACTCCATTGTTGTCACCCCGACCGGTGTGACGCTGAGTGCATTCGGCCAGACGCAGCAGTACAGTGCCCAGGCGCTCGATGCCAACGCCAATCCGTTGGCGATCCAGCCGACTTTCAGTTGGGCGAGCACGAGCGAAGGCGTAGCCACTGTTGGCGTGACTGATGGATTGGCCACTGCAGCGGGCAACGGCACAACGCAGATTCTGGCCACAGCCGCGGGCGTAACCGGTGGCGCTGACTTGACGGTTACGCAGGTAGCGACGTCTGTCGTGGTGTCTCCGGCGGGCGTGACGATCAACGCTATCGGTGCGACACAGCCTTACACTGCCCAGGCGCGCGACGCCAACGACAATGCGCTTGCAACTCAGCCCACGTTTGCTTGGACGGAGAGTAGCGCGGGAGCAGTGGCGACGATCGATGCCGGTACTGGGCTTGCCACCGCCACAGGCAACGGTTCGACCCAGATTACGGCGACCGGCGGTGGGGTATCTGGCAACGCAGACCTGACCGTCACTCAGGCGGCGGCGTCCGTAGTGGTAACACCTAATCCCGTCACTTTGAATTCGATCGGCGTCACGCAGCAATTTGCCGCTCAGGCACTGGATGCCAACAGCAATCCGCTGGTGACGCAGCCCGCGTTTGTGTGGACCGAGACAAGTTCTGGGTCCGTGGCGACAGTCGATGTGAGTGGACTGGCTACTACTGTGGGCGACGGCCCAACACAGATCACTGCCACGGGTGGCGGAATCTCAGGCTTCGCCGACCTCACGGTTACCCAGACAGCCGCATCGATAGTAGTAACGCCAAATCCGGTCACCTTGAATTCCATCGGTGTCACGCAACAGTTTGCTGCTCAAGCACTCGATGCCAACAGCAGCCCGCTGATAACGCAGCCCACGTTCGTGTGGACTGAGACCAGCTCTGGGGCCGTTGCCACGGTAGCTGCGAGTGGGTTGGCAACTACCACAGGAAACGGTGCTACCCAAATCACCGCCACTGGCGGTGGGGTATCGGGCTTCGCCGATCTCACGGTTGCGCAGACGACGGCCGCAATCGTGGTGACATTCAACCCAGATACCACACTGGACGCGCTGGGTGCCACCACAACGGCGAGTGCTGAGGCTCAGGATGCCAATGGCACCCCGCTGGTGACGCAACCGGCGAGCTTCGATTGGTCCAGCCTCGACGAGGCCGTGGCCACGGTAGCTCCGGCGGCAGGCCTGACAACGACGGCCACGGCGGTTACGAACGGCACGGCCGACATCCAGGCCAGCGCCGACGGTGTGGACGGCAGCGCGACATTGACGGTAGCCCAGGCAGCTAGTCAGATCGTAGTGACACTGACTACGGCTACGTTAGATGCCATAGACGCTACCACTACGGCCAGCGCTGAGGCGCAGGACGCCAACGGAAATCCGCTGGCCACCCAACCGGCCAGCTTCGACTGGTCTAGCCTCGACGAATCCGTTGCGACGGTAGCACCGGCGGCAGGCCTGAATACGACCGCCACGGCAGTTACGAACGGTACGGCCGACATCCAGGCCAGCGCCGACGGTGTAGACGGTAGTGCGACGCTGACCGTAGCCCAGGTGGCGACTCAAATCGAAGTGACGCTTGCTTCGGCGACTCTGGATGCCATAGGAGCTACCACCTCGGCCAGACCGACCAGCTTCGACTGGTCCAGCCTCGATGAGCCCGTGGCGACGGTAGCTCCGGCGGCAGGCATGACCACTACCGCCACCGCGGTCACCAACGGCACGGCCGGTATCCGGGCCGAAGCTGACGGACTTACAGGCGACGCGACACTGACGGTAGCCCAAGTGGCCACTCAGATCGAAGTGACGCTCGCCACGGCGACTCTGGATGCCGTAGGCGCCACCACCTCGGCGAGCGCCGAGACCCAGGACGCCAACGGAAATCCCATGGCGACCCAACCGACCAGCTTTGCGTGGTCCAGCCTCGACGAACTCGTGGCCACGGTAGCCCCGGCGACAGGTATGAACACGACGGCCACGGCGGTCAAGAACGGCACAGCCGACATCCAGGCCAGTGCTGACGGCGTTAGCGGCAGCGCGACGCTGACCGTAGCCCAGGTGGCGACTCAGGTCGTGCTGACTCCGGTGGAGGCGACGTTGATACTCGGCGGCAACCAAGTGTTCACAGCAGAGGCACGTGACGTCAACGACAACGCGTTGGCGCCACAGCCGGCGTTCACGTGGACCAACACCGTACCCAGTGTTGCCAGCATGAGTACCACAGGACCGGGCAGTACAAACACGGTGACGGCAGACGGTAACGGTTCAACACAGATAATCGCTACCACTGACCCTGGTACTGGTGCCATCGCCGACACCTCCACTGTCACGGTCGGTGGTTACACGTGGACCGGTGGCGGGGTTGACGACAACTGGAGCACGCCGGCGAACTGGAGCCCATCTGGGCCACCGGCTTCCGACTCCGACGTCATAATCGACTTGAATGGCGCCCGGGTAGAGTACGACGGACCGAGTGGTACCCCGGCAGCCAACAACATCACGGTCGGCGGCACGGCAACATTCGCTGTCGATAGCGTCGATTTCGTGATTGGTGGAAAACTGACGGTTCTAGCAAATGCTACATTTGAGATCGACTTCGCCACGATTGCGGCGGAGATAGACAACCAGGGTACGTGGAATGTCTTCCACAACTCGAGCACCCTCATAGCTCTCAACCCGGCTGCCGCACACACCAATAGCGGGACCGTGCTGATGCATGTGCCGCTCTTGATGGAGCTGGAAGATGCAACGTTTACCAACACCGGCACCATGACGGCCAACGACATAATGACGATCAACATGTCGGATACGCCTGAAGCCGGCACCCCCAACTTCACGAACTCGGGCGCCGGAGTGCTCGATATCCGATTGGGTACGACGGTGAATGGCGGCACGTTCAATTTTGCGGGCGGCCAGATCACCGATACGGGCGGGTTGGGTCTCGGACCCAAGGTTACGTTCGTTGGATCGATGGTGAACTTGACCGCGGCTCACTCGACCGGTTCCGTGCAGTTCGAATTCAATAGCGGTAGCAGCGTCACAGGTACCGGCACGCTGACCAACAACAACGTGGCTCAGGCGCTGATCCTCAACGGCTCGGACATCGGGGCGCCGGTGGTCAATGGCGTGGGAGCAGAACTGCAGGTTCTGGGCAACTCCTTCTTCAGCGGAACCACGGCGGCCAACAATGGCACGCTGACGGGAACGGGTACGCTCGACGTATCCGGCACAGCGTTCACCAACCCCGGAGTCTTGAGTCCCGCGGGCACGGGAATAGGCCAGCTCCGACTGGCGGGTAACATAACGCAGTCTGCCGGGTCGGCGATCAACATCGATCTGGGCGGCTCGACCGGAGCCCCGAACTTCGACGTGCTGCAGATATTCGGCAGCGCCAACTTCGATGGTGACCTCAATGGGATCCAGTCGGGCAGTTACGTACCGGCGGACGACGCGGTGCTCGAAGTGATCACCTGCAGCACTGGTTGCAGTGGCAGCTTCGACAATACGAGTGTCAATATCGGAGGCGTGACGTTGAACGTTGTGGTAGGTGCCAATAGCGTCACGCTCAGAGGCCCCACGTCGCCGAACACTACAGTCACGGTGAGCCCGTCAACGGCCATTCTCACGGCGATCGGGCAGACCCAGCAATACACTGCCGAAGCGCGGGATTTGAACGGCGATCTGCTCGTTCCGCAGCCTACGTTTGTGTGGAGCGAGAGTAGTGCGGGCACAGTGGCCACGGTCAGTGGGACTGGCCTGGCCACGGCTGTGGCCAACGGCGGTCCGATCACGATCACCGCGACTATCCAGAGTACGACGATTTCAGGCACGGCCAGCCTGACCGTGCTGGAAGGTGTGGACTTCTTCTGGACCGGTGCCGGAGTTGGGGACAACTGGAGCACTCCGGGTAACTGGAGTCCTGCAGGCCCGCCGACCACCGGCTCTGACGTTCTGATCAATGTGGATGGCACCAGAGTGAACTACGACCTCGCGAGTGGCACGACAGCAGCCAACGACATCACGATCGGGGGAACCGCGACACTCGCAGTCGGCGCTCTCGACTTCGTGATCGGGGGATCCTTGACGGTTCTTCCGGGTGCCACGCTGGAGACCGACCAGACTACTGTAACGGCAGAACTGAACAATCAGGGAACGTGGAACGTGTTCCACAACGCCAGCGCTCTGACCGGCAATGGTGCGGGCACAGCCCACACCAATAGCGGCACCATACAGATGAACGTCCCGCTGCTAGTGGATTTGGAGCAGTCCACATTTACTAACACTGGCGTCATGGTCGTCAACGACGTCCTCAATCTCGATGTCTCGGGCGTTGGTAGTCCGACGTTCACCAATTCAGGTACCGGTGCGATGTGGATTGGAGCACAGTTGAACGTGCTAGGTAGCGGTACCTTCGACTTCGTATCAGGAACGCTGGCTCGGCTTGACGTCAATCCGTTCGTGTTCACGCTGGATGGTGCGACGGCCAACTTCACGCCGGCCTTCAGTACCGGCGGGATGACGACGAACCTGATCAACGGAGCCACGCTGGCTGGACCAGGCACGGTGACCAACGACCGTGATCTGATCTTGGACAACTCCGAGATCTCAGCTCCGTTCGTCAACGACGACAGTTTGGAAGTACTGGGTAACTCGTCGTTCACCGGCACATCTGCAGCCAATGACGGCGTGATTTCTGGCACCGGTAACCTCAGTGTATCCGGTACCGCTTTCACCAATCCAGGGGTTCTGAGCCCAGGCGGCATGGCAATTGGCCAGCTCACTCTGCTAGGTAACCTCACCCAAGCGGCTACATCGGCGATCGATCTTCAGTTTGGTGGCACGCAGGCCGCACCGAATTTCGACCAGCTGGCAATCTCTGGCACTGCCAACTTCGATGGAACCGACCTCAACACGTTCCCGTTCCAGACAGATGGATACGTTCCGGCAGACGACGACGTGTTGGTCATCATCACGTGTGGGTCAGCTTGCAGCGGTACCTTTGATACCGCAACCGTGGATGTCGGAGGCGTAACCATGACCATCACGGTCAGCGGCAACACAGTTGAGCTCAGGGGCCCAGGGGCGTAAGGAAAGAGCGTCGCTGCGGAGCTAGGCGATAGAGTAGTTGAATAGTGTCAAGGGGCCGGTTTCGGCCCCTTTGACATTCCCGCCCGTACCTCCGGAAGCTGTGCCGTTGGTGGCTTCTCCCTGTACCCCCAACTCCCCATTGGTATTAGCTTAGTTGGTTATGAACTCTTCTTCGATTCGTCAGTCATTCGTCGACTTTTTCAAGTCGCGCGGCCACCAGCAAGTTGAGTCTGCGTCGCTGGTGCCAGCCGACGATCCTACCTTGTTGTTCACGAACGCCGGAATGGTGCAGTTCAAACAGGTGTTCCAGGGACTGGACAAGCGCGACTACCAACGGGCCGTATCGGTTCAGAAATGCGTTCGAGCCGGTGGGAAGCACAATGATCTAGAAGAAGTCGGGCACACGGCCCGTCACCATACTTTCTTCGAGATGCTGGGCAACTTCTCGTTTGGCGACTACTTCAAACGCGAGGCGGTCGAGTTTGGCTGGGAATGGGTCACGAGTGAGGAATACTTGGGTATCCACCCTGACCGGCTCTACATATCGGTACACCACACCGATGACGAGGCCCGTAAGCTATGGAGTGAAGTCGCCGGCGTCAGCGATGCTCGCATATATGGCCTAGGAGACAAAGACAACTTTTGGCAGATGGGTGATACGGGGCCCTGTGGGCCTTGCTCGGAGATATTCGTCGACATCAGGTCACCGGCGGAGCGCAAGGCCGGTGGAACGTCCGATCTATCGCTGGAACACTTTGTCGAGCTGGGAGAGTCTGGACACCTCATGGAGATCTGGAACCTGGTCTTCATGCAGTTCGACCAGGCGTCTGACGGGTCCCGATCGCCACTTCCCGCTCCGTCCGTGGACACTGGGGCGGGATTGGAACGAATAGCAGCGGTAATGCAGGACGTTCCGTCCAACTTCGACACCGACCTCTTCATGGCCATCATCAAGCGGGGTGAGGACGTCGTGGGAATACCGTATGATCGGGGGCCCAAAGGTGTTGGGTACCGCGTGCTGGCAGACCATGCGCGGGCTGTGGCTTTCCTGCTGGCAGCCGAGGTCTATCCGTCCAGCGAAGGGCGGGGATACGTGCTGCGCCGCATTCTGCGCCGTGCGGTGCGCCATGCTTACCTCCTCGGGCGGCGTGAGCCGACTCTGGTTCACATGACCGAAGAAGTGATCAGGCAGATGGACGGCGTCTACCCTGAGCTAGAGGAAAAGGTTGCTGATATCAAGTCATGGACGCAGGCGGAAGAAGAACGGTTCCTCGAGACTATCGGTGACGGCCTCCACAGGTTGGATGACATCATCACTCGGCCTGCCGGCACGATCGCTGGAGTAGAGGCCTTTAGACTCTACGACACGTTTGGATTTCCTGTTGATTTGACTGAGTTGATCGCACGTGAACGGGGCTGGTCGGTGGACCGAGCGGGCTTTGAGGCTGCATTGGACGCCCAGCGCCTCAAGTCACAGAAGAGGTCTGCTACGGGAACGGGCGTCACGGAGTCGATTGGGCACCGATCGGCAGGGGCAAGAGGCAAACTCACACGAGTGAAACCACGAACGCGTCAGAAATTCGTCGGATACGAAACCACGGCCGCCGACACGGAAGTGATCTCCTTTCGGCAGAGTGACGATCGACTTGCTTTGGTGCTGCGCGAGAACCCGTTCTACTCCGAGTCGGGTGGACAGGTGAGTGATACCGGAGTGGTGCGGGGCGAGGGCTGGGAACTGCCGGTGGAGGACGTGCGCAAAGAGGACGGCAAGCAGCTGGTAGTCGGTCCGTACGAAGGACAGTTCGAGCCCACTGACGTCAAGGCGATAGTAGATGAGCCCCGCAGACGGGACATTGAACGCAACCATACGGCTACTCATCTCGTGCACGCGGCCCTGCGCAATGTCTTGGGCAGGCACGTTCGACAGGCAGGCTCTGTGGTTGCACCAGACCGACTGCGTTTCGACTTTTCACATCATGCACCGGTCACCGTTGATGAACTGGCGGCGATCGAGGCCGAAGTCAACCGCAGCATCTGGACGAATGCGGCTGTCGATACCAGCAACATGTCCTACCCGGAGGCGATCCAAGCTGGTGCCATGGCGTTGTTCGGAGAAAAGTACGGCGACGTGGTGAGAGTAGTACAAATTCCGGAGATCTCGCTGGAGCTTTGCGGCGGCACGCATGTGCGCTCCACGGGTCAGATTGGGTCGTTTCATTTCACTCATGAGACGGGTGTGGACGCTGGAGTGAGACGCATCGAAGCAGTGACAGGT
>JBDGZZ010000264.1:0-5717 GCA_039588335.1 Gemmatimonadota bacterium
CTGCATATTCTCTGGCGGCCTCGAGCGCGCTGCTCCATGCTTCGTACACCCGGTTGGACTTTGGCGCTGTGGCCAGATAAATAACGGCTTCGGCAAGAGCTAGCTCTCCCTCGGGAGAACCCAAGAAGTGATACGGATGTTTGGCCGCCAGAGCGACGGACAACGCACGTGGGTCGGCAAGTCCAATGTCTTCACTTGCCATCCTCACGACTCGCCGCGCCAAGTAGAGTGGATCTTCCCCGGCCGTGATCATGCGTGCAAGCCAATAGAGTGAACCCTCCACATCCGATCCGCGGACTGCCTTGTGCAGTGCTGAGATCAAGTTGTAGTGTGACTCTCCTGACTTGTCGTAGACGGGGATGCGCTTGGCCAGAACGGCCTCGACATCTTCTTTCGCAATTGCAGAATCTGGACGCTGGGAGCGGGACTTCAGATCGTCCATAATAGCTTCCAGAGCATTCAGTGCCCTTCTCGCATCACCTCCGGCGTGTTTTGCCATTGTGGCCAGCGCCTCATCGTCGATCCCGGCTACATCCTGAAGCGCGCGCCGAACAATGCGCCCGATGTCCTCCTCACCCAGCGGTTCCAACACAAATACCTGCATCCTCGAGAGCAGTGCGCTGTTCAACTCAAAGCTTGGGTTCTCCGTAGTCGCACCGATGAGCGTTATCACGCCACGCTCTACCCATGGTAGGAACGCGTCCTGTTGTGCCTTGTTGAACCGGTGGATCTCGTCGCAGAACAGGATCGTCCCCTTCCCTTCATACTCCTGCCTCACTTGAGCCTGCTTGATGATCTCACGAACCTGAGGGACTCCGGCTGTTACAGCGCTGAACGGTTCGAAGTGTCTGTCGGTGTAGTTGGCAATGAGACGCGCCAGGGTCGTCTTTCCGGAGCCTGGAGGACCCCAAAACACTATGGAGGAGACATCCCCCCGCAGTATCGCCTCGCGCAGCGGCTTCCCTTCACCCAACAGATGCGCTTGGCCGAGGAAGTCCTCCAAGCTCGTTGGGCGCATTCGGTCGGCAAGCGGACGCTGGTCTTCGAACTGGCCTTGGAATAGAGATGGATCGCGCATAGACGTGACCGATCACACTCCCAGTGTAATCAGCACTTCCTTGGTGACGAAGAATGTTCCAGCCCCCAGGAAAAATGCAAGGGGCAAGCCCCAACCCTTCTTTCCCTGAAACTCAGGCACCAGGTTCGATGCAGCTACGTATATCGTGACACCGGCCGACAGAGCCAGGCCATGAGCAGCCAGGAAGGATACAGAGTCGGTGATCAGTACTCCTGCAATGGTCGCGACCCCCAGTAACGCCGCGCTCCCCACTGCCCTGCTGGGCTTGGTGCCCCCAGCGATTTGGACACTCGAGATTGTGACGCCCTCGGGAAGTTTGTGTAGCACTATGGCGAGAAATAGAAGCACGCCGAGTTGGTTACTGACGGCGAAGCCGCTGACGATAGCGACACCATCGAAAAACGTGTGTAGCAGAAGGCCGACTAGAGCCGTTACTCCTGCCTGGTGTGTTACCTCGTGTGTCTCTTCACCAAAATGGAAATGTTCGGTCGCAGTATGTTGAGATAGGTGCACCAGAAGATAGCCGAGCAGAACATAGAGGGCAGCTGACCGGCCTCCGGTTGCAAACGCCTCAGGCAGTACCTCCGTGAGCGCTACGGAAAGCATGAATCCGGCCCCGAATGCGACACAGCCAGAGATCAGCTTCAGGCCTAGTTTGGCTCCCTTCGCTACCGCGACTCCTCCCACGACGTTGCCGAGGGCGGCGATAAACGCGTAAGTGAGAGCCGTCATCCCCTACCGCCCCCTTCGGCTCCGGAGAGCGGCGATCGGGGAGCAGGATCAGATGAGTGAAGTGCGGCGGCCCGCGCGAGGAGGCGGGGCTTGGTATTCATCGTCGGATCTTCAATAGCCTCGTCCAAGAGCTGCCGTAGAACGCGGCCAACAGCGGGGCCTTCCTCTATGCCCGATGCCACGAGATCGGAACCGCTGACTGCAAGATCGCCTACTGCCAGCGGTGCGCCCGATTCGCGGACCATCTGTACGGCATCAAGTAGCTCAGCACCCTTGCCCTCACCCACCTTCAGAGCGACTAGATCATCCAGAGCGTTCCCCACTTCCGACATCCAACGCCGAACCGCTACCGCCGAGTCCGGGTCCGGCATCCTGCCTCGAAACCGGCTGACCGCCCTGCCACGCTCGACATCGCTGTTCGAGCACTTGAGTCGTGTCAACGTTGCTTCCGGATCAAGCGAAAGGTACGCAGTAGTCAGCACCGGGTCCCGGGCACCAAGTCGGTCGGTGACCGACGTCACCTCTATTCGTTCTCCACTCGTCAGTTCGGGCAACCACGCTTCAAGCGCACCCATTTCCTTCCACAATGTGACAAACGCACTAGGCCGCCTGGCTCCTTCGAGCCCCCGTAACCACTCTTCTCTCACACGCTCGGCCGACAGTCCCCGGAGGCCCGGGACCGCGGCCGCGGCAGCTTTTCTCGTGTTCTGTTCGATTTCAAAGCCGAATCTGGCTGCGAACCGCAGCGCCCGCAGAATACGAAGATAGTCCTCGCGGAACCGATCTGTTGGCCTACCCACGGCCCGGATCAACCCAGCATCTAGATCCCCCGCCCCATCGAACGGGTCGCGCCACTCGTGCCTGAGCGGATGGTACGCAATTGCATTGATGGTGAAATCACGCCGTGCCAGATCGTCCTCGAGGGAGACACCGAACTCAACCACCGCGTGCCGCCCATCAGTTTTCACGTCGCGCCGGAACGTTGTCACTTCGTGAGGCTGCCGATTTTTGTCCAATACGGCGACTGTGCCGTGTTCGATTCCTATTGGCACAGTGCGCTTGAAGAGCTTGCGAACTTGCGGTGGAGTGGCAACTGTAGCTAGATCGAAATCCTTGTTGGCGTACTCGAGCAGGTTATCCCGCACCGCACCCCCAACGCACCAGGTCTCAAACCCCGCCCCTTCCAGTTCTCGAGCGATCCGTAGTACCTCCTCTGGGATTGGCAGCGTAGCAGGGAAGGTCATGAGTGGATCCCATCAGGACACTGCGAACAACGAACGGAGAGCAAATCACAACTACCGTGAATTCTGCACTTTGTACCCTGTACTCGCTTTTTGCACGCTGCACCTTGCACGTTGCCGCCTGCTCCCTGCTCCCTGCTCCAACTCACCCACACAAAACGCTTCCTCCATTCACGTTTAGAATCTCCCCGGTGATATGTCGTGCGAGGTCCGAGCAAAGAAAGACGATGGGTCCCGCAATATCGTCCTCACCCGCTACGCGCCTTAGAGGTATTCCCTCTTCGATCTCACGTCTACCGTCTCCGGCATGGCGTCCAAACGGCACCTCACACATTTCCGTATCGACCCAGCCTGGCGCGACCGCGTTGACGTTGATGTTTGGAGCAGCCTCACCGGCAAGTGACTTGACGAAAGAATTCACCGCACCCTTCGTCGCGGCGTAATCCGCATGATATGCTTCACCTCTCTGCGCCGCAGTGCTGGAGACGATCACGATTCGCCCACCGTCCTCCATGGCCCTCAATGCCGCGCGGGACCCGTAAAAAATTGAGTCGAGGTTTACTGACAGGGTAGCGCGCCATTGGTCATCGGACATCTCCCTTACAGCCGTTTCCTCGGGAATCCAAATACCGGCATTAGCCACAAAGATGTCGAGCCGGCCGAATGCCTCTACAGTCTCGGCAACCGCGCGCTCGCAGTCATCTGCTTGGGACACGTCCGCCTGGACGGCCATCGGCTTATCGGCACCTGCGTCATTCGAGCCGGTCGCATACATCTCAGCGACCACTCTGTCCGCATCGTCCTTCCGCGTACGATACGTCATCGCCACTGTCGCCCCGGCTCGCGCCAACATTTTCGCAGTTGCCGCCCCGATGCCCCGGGACCCTCCCGTCACCAACGCCACTTTGCTGGAGAGATCTACTAGTGACACTTTCGGCTCCGTCAGCTTCTGATAATGTTTCTTATTTTCTTCCAGACACCTTCACGAAACGGTACGGCGCGCACCGCAGTCATCTCGGTATCCTCCAGGATAGCCTGCGTGTTCGCTACTGTCAGTAGCCTTGCCACATCCGCTGACCCGTCATCCTCCAGGAACTCCACTGCCGTCCTCACGGTGCGATCGTCGCCGTGATTATCAGCCGCGACCAGATCTACTAGTCCCGCACCGAGCAATTGACGGGCAGCTTTCCCACGGTGGTTGGAACGAGTGAGTGTGGTCGCATCCACCTGCACTCTTGCTCCGAGTTCTCTGAACTTGGACACGGTGTGGACACTGCACTGTCTGTATCGTTCGGCATGCGCCACCAGCGGTATGGCCGCGGTGCCAGACACCGAACTCAACAACGACAGAGCGTTGTCCTCTGACACAGACACGAAGAATTCGACCAGATAATAGCGCGAACCGGCTAGAGAGAACCGCCGGTCCTCGAGTATCTCCGGTGTCAACGGCACGTTCAGCATGATCTCGAAACCAAGGTGCAGACGCGGCGATTCAGGGGCCTCGCGTCTAAGCAGCTGATACGCCACATCGCGCCTCTCGAGCGCATCGTCCCTATCGGTTTCCAGTTCGCCCGCGCTGACATGTGGAGTCAAGATGACATCGGTTATCCCTTGGCCGGCGAACTGCTTGAGGACGAGAACCGATTGTGCGACTGACCTCGAACCATCGTCGATGTCCGGCAGGAGGTGGCTGTGGATGTCTAGCATGCGCCGGTCCTAAGCATCGATCATCACAGCTCCGCTAGTTTTTGGGGTTCTGTCTCAGCTAACAGCTCGCACAAGTAAGTGATCAAGGCATCCGCCGCGAGCAGCGTCAGCGCCGTGTCATGATTGGGGGAACCCGACTTTGCTTCCTCCAGGAGACGTTGCGCAAGTTCCTCTAACGCCTGCGGCAGCGGCGATCCTGAGGCCGGACCAGAATGAATCGCGTTCAGGATGCGCGTCCGGAGCGAAAGCGGTGCATCCTTTAACCGGTCGTCGAGCCAGCCCGGTAGTTGGGTCAGTTTTGCTCCACTCCCAATAGTTCCGCAACGATCTCGGGCGTCTTAGTCCGCGTTTCGGACACCTTGGACGTATCTCCTATTCCGCCTGACGCAAAATGCGGTCGCCCACCGCCCTTGCCACCACTGACAGCCGCTAACCGCCGTGCCAGCTCGCCTGCCATGACTCCCTGTGAGATCAGGTCGTCCGTGACGGCAACATGCACCCCCGGCCGGTCACCCGCCGTGAACAACACTTCAATGGCCTTCTTGTTATTGTCCCTGAAGTTGTCGATTAGCAGGCCAATTTGAGAGCGCTCCGAAACGGGTGACTCATCGATCACGAGTGTGACACCGCCAACCTCATGGGTTTCGGCCCCCGCTCCCCGCTCTCCGCTACCAGTCTTGAGCAGTTCCTCGACTTGCTTCTCCAATCGACCCTTTTCCTCGAGCAACGACTCGATCCGTCGCGCAACATGCTCAGGGTTGGTTCGGAGCGTACCCGCAGCCTCCTCGAGTTGGCCCCCAAGCGCTTTTACAAATGCGTAAGCCCCCGGACCAGTCACTGCTTCGATACGTCTCACTCCAGCAGCCACACCCGTCTCATGAGTAAAGTGCAACGACCCAATCTGGCCCGTGGAACGAACATGCGTGCCGCCACAAAGGTCCAACGAGATCTCTGGAATT
>JBDGZZ010000265.1:0-5706 GCA_039588335.1 Gemmatimonadota bacterium
CGCTAGCTTTACGATCATACGCCTTTTCGATCACCCAACCGGCTTTTTCCAGTTCCGCCCGCCACCAGTCGATACTCTGTACAGCGAGGTGGACGTGCAGGTGCTCACCGCTCGTGTGCGTAACGTGACGGTCGAACGACGCGATCTCGAGGTAGGCCACGGGCGCGACCCGCGCCAGTTCCACGAGCGTGTCATGCACCAACTCGAGCGGAATGTGCTCCAGCACATCGCACGAGAAGATGCAGTCGAAGCAATCGTCATCGAAGGGGAGATCCCAAGCCGGTGCAGGCACAAAGCAACCGTAGAGGGTGGACTGCAGGTCGTCGTTGAGGCAATTGCGGGCGATGTCCGTAGCGATGACGTCGAAGCCATCGTCGAGCAGGTGGACGGTTGTCTTGCCCTGGCCGCAACCAAGGTCAAGGATCTTGGCGAAGCCACGTTCACGCGCCTCCGCACTGAATTCCTCGATAGTACGCATCCCCGGCGAAACCTTCCGTTCGCTCGGGATCTCCCAGTACCGTTCGTATTTCTCTTTCTCGTCCATGATGGATCCCTATGCGTTCCGTTCCACGATCTCGCACTCGACCTTCCAGTGCCCGACCGCGCCGCCTTCGTCGGCGTCGATTTCAAGTTTGTACTCGTCCCCGACCGTGAGGCTCTCGGTGGACTGGAGTACGCCCTCGTAGTCGCCAGTCGAACCCGAGACGTAAGAGAGTGTGATGCCGCCGCTCTGACTGACGAGGTTCCCGTCGTCGTCGTACAGGTTCGCTTCCACCGTCGCCGCGTTCAAGTAGTCGCCGCTGGCCGAGATGTCGCGGAGTCCTGTCACGCGGATCAGGTTGTCGTTGTCGCGATAGATGAGCTTGATCATTCCTCGTTCACCTCCAATTCCATGTCCACCTGAGGATCGACGTCGACCGTTGTCTCAACCATCGGGTCGACCTCAAGGTCAGTTTGACTGACAAGCGCCTCTGTTGTGAGTGTGGCGTCGACCAACGCCTCGACTTCGAGCTCGTAGGAAACCAGCGGCACGACGTCGATAGTCGCCATGACCGCCTTGACCGGCGCGGCCTCGCGAACGCGGATACTGGCCCCGGCCGTGACCTGAGAGGGCGCAGCTGCCCTGAGGCTCGCGTCTGTCGTCGTTTCGCCCCTGAGGGCGACCCGTACCGAGGCTACCTCATAAACTTCGCTCTGGAGGCCGATTCGTACAGAGGCAGCGTCTGTGACCTGTGACGGTGCGCTAGTACGAATGCTCGCCGGTTCGGTGGCCTCGCTCTGGAGCCCGACCCTGACCGACGCGGCTTCCGTGACCTCGGAGAGTACCTCGACCCTGATCGAAGCATCTTCCGTGACCTCGCCCTGACCGGTGATCTCGACCCTGATCGAGGCGTCGACGATTGCCTCGGACGCGCCGAGGATCCGTACCGAAGCGTCCTCGGTGATGTCACCCGGTAGCGCTACCCTAACGCTAGCGGGTTCAGTGACTTCCGACTGTAAGCTCAAGCGGATTGAAGCCGCAGATGTCACCTCAGATGGCAACGCAGTCCTGATCGAGGCGACCTCAGTGGCTTCGCTCTGGAGCGCTACACGGATCGATGCATCTTCGGTGACTTCACCAACGGTGGCTAGCGATACGCGGATCGAGGCACCGACCGTGACTTCGCTCGCACCGAGGATCCGTACGCTCGCGGCCTCGGTCACTTCCGACTGGAGCGCGACCCGTACGCTCGCGGCTTCCGTCACCTCCGACTGGAGGGCTGTACGGATGCTGGCAGATTCCGTCACCTCACTCAGGCCGAGGATACGGATCGAGGCAGCTTCGGTCACCTCGCCGGTCGAGACAGCCGAAATCGTCCAGAGCGGTGTTTTGGAATAGGTCGTGATCGGGGTTCCGTTCTTCGTGATACGGAACTCGTATGTCTCGCTGTCCTCGGCGGAGTCGTTCGCCTCGATACAGAACTCCAGCTCGGTGTAGTAGTCATCCGTGATGTTGACGGCGTCGAGCGGGTTCTCGTCGTCCGAGATACGACCGGCGCTGAACTCGCCCGTCGTCTTCGTGGCCGGCGGCGTCAGCTGGGCAGTCGTGTTCTCACCGCTGGTCGCGATGTAACTCGACGTCACCATGTTGAACGGGGCCCCGCCGATCCTGATCGAGGCGAGGGCGGTGACTTCGCCCGCACCCTTGATGCGGGCGGAGGCGGCTTCGGTGGCCTCACCCTGGAGCGCCACTCGAGCGGAAGCCGCTGTCGTGGTTTCGGACTGGAGCGCTACACGGGCAGAGGCCGCGCCCGTGACCTCGCTCTGGAGCCCGACCCTGACACTGGCGTCTTCGGTAGCCTCGCCGCGCAGGGCGGCACGTACGCTCGCAGCCTCCGTTACCTGACTCGGCGCATTCGCCCTCAGCGAGGCAGCCCCGGTGGTTTCGCCGCGCAAGGCCGTACGTACAGACGCGGCTTCGGTCACTTCACCTCGGAGCGCACTGCGCAGGGAGGCGGCGACGGTGGCTTCCCCTGCCAAGGCCGTGCGGATCGAGGCCGATTCAGTGACCTCCGAGTTGTCGAGTATACGGATCGAGGCAGCTTCGGTGACTTCACCTTGCAATGTCGGCAACTCGACACGGATACTGGCGGCGGCTGTTACTTCGCCCGGTAGCATCGTGCGAACTGAAGCAGCTTCGGTCACTTCGCTCTGTGCCTTGACCCTAGCCGACGCCGCCTCCGTCGTCTCCGACTGGAGTGCTGTGCGGATGCTAGCGTCTTCGGTCACCTCACCTTGAAGCGCCGCCCTCAACGATGCGGCTTTCGTCACCTCCGCCTGCGCCTCGGTTCTGATCGAAGCAGCCTCGGTGGCCTCGCTCTGCATCTTGACGCGGACGCTCGCAGCCTCCGTGGCCTCGCTCTGTAGTTTCGTTCGAATGGATGCAGCTTCGGTCACCTCCGATTGTGCTTTGGCACGAACGGATCCGACCTCGGTAGCCTCAGAGGGTGCTTTTACGCGAACGGAGGCGGCTTCCGTGACCTCGCCGTCGGTCGTGGCCGAAATGACATCGACCCGTGGTACGACGCTATGCGTCCAACTCACATTGGCAGAACCGGGTCGAAACTCTACATAATCGCCAGCACTGAGATTCGTTGTGAGATAAACACAGTAAGCGATTTCCCAGTAATCGTCTTTTGAGAACGTGATGCTGACGGCCCCGTCACTGTCGTCTGCTTTCCCGTTGATGTAGCTGCCCGATGCTCCACTACTTAGACGCTGGGTACAAGCAGCGTCGTCGTTGTAGAGCGCCCCCGTGACATTCACATCTGACGAACTACCTATTGGAGCGCCACTAGGGCTACCGTTTATGTAAACCCATAGGGTGAAGTCCCTTGTCTCGCCGGTACTACCTGTCTCATCCAGCGCGAACCGAATGACGAACCTGTTTGCTGTGCCCGTCGCACGATCTAGCGTGTAGCCGCTGTCGGTTATATCCGTGTTGGAGTTGACGTTGGAGTTGTCGTCATCGTAAAACGCGGCATCGTGGACTGTGATGGCCGGGTCTTTCATCTGCAAAGACCCGTACGCCCAGAGCGTCGGACTGACCCATGGCTTGTCCAACCATGCCGGTAGCCCGTCGTTGTCGAACTGGTTGCCCAACGATTCTATTAGACCCTGTATATATTCCGAATCGTACGGCAGTTTCATTCCATCAATCCCGCAGCCCGGCGCATCGCATCCACTTCGGCGCGTGCGCGTAATTGCTGCTTTCTGAATTCATCCCGCCGCCACCACAGACCGTAACGGACACAATCGATGTGCCGCACAAACAGAGACAGGTGGTCGCGCAAACCTTCGGCATCTCCTACGGGCAGCCAGCAGTTCAGGTCAGAGCGATGAAGATACGCCAGAGCGTTGTTCAGGTTGTCATTCGCCTTGACGTGCTCGAACTGGCCGACCACTACGACCCCCTCAGTCGGGGACTCCCAAGGCTCGCCATCCTTATCCGAGAACACGTCGCCGTTGTAGTAGTACAAGCGCCAAACGAAGACATCGATCAGGTTACTCATCCGCTTCCTGCTTCGTGTACCAGGCGCGGAGGATCGCTCTGTGGACCCACGTCGTCGATAACTCGCCCGCGTCCCTGATATCCTCGCGCCACTTCTTCAACTCGCCTTCCGAGATGTTCTCCGTCACCAGCCGGTCCAGCAGCTGGTTGGCGATCCGCCAGATCGGCCACGTAAGGACGTGCGCCGACTCGTGGCAGACCTCGCCGAACAACTCCTCGGCGTTGAGCTCGGCCATGATCCGAGCGACGTTGAACTCGAAGTGCAGTTCGTCGTACTCGTGATCGACTTCACACGTCGCCCGATCCTTCTCCGCACCATCTATCCAGTACACCTTCACGACAGGTGTATGGACGTTGCAGACACTCAGCCAGTAGCCGAGCATCCGCTTGATCTCATCGCGGACTGCGGCCTCTTTCTCGCCGCCGCCCTCGAGGATCGGCTCTTCGTCCGAATAGAAGGCGATCTCTATGGTCATTCCTCGGCTTCGTCTTCCACAGGCACCACCCAGTATACCGGTACCGTACGGTAGGCGTCGTCGATCGACTTGCGCCTCACACGCTCCGTGCTCAGTCGGCCCCCGTCCTTCAGGGTTTGCAGTAACCGCCTGAGCATCACCTTGCTAAAACCTGTCTTCACCTGTATCTCGCGAAACGTCAAACCCTTTTCTTCACCCTCCGTTGTGGCCGACAGCAACTCACTGAGCGCGGAGAGCAGATCGTTCTCGTCGAAGTCAGGAACGGGCCTGTTACTGTCCATTAGCCTTTCCTCACAGCCTCTTGGAACGGCTTGTAGTTCTCGAGTTGGAAGCCGACGCTGCCGTTCCCGGTGGTTGATAGAATGATCCCGCCGATATCGCTGGACTCGTGCGCACGACTGTGCTCCATGACCTTTGCGGCCCATGGACTGACGACCGTCCAGCCCGGCGTTGCCACGAACCAGGTGTCACGCGCCCAGACAATGCGCTGCATGTGCAGGTGCGACCTCACGATCACGTCAGCGCGTGGTAGCTTGCCCTGAGCCTCCGCACTCTTCTGTAGCCATGCAGTTCGATCTCCTGCGCCTGCTGCGTATAGCCACCCCCTCGTCTGATGGTGGGCGAATCCGAAGTTCAGCTTCTGCCACTCGAAGTAGAGCGAGTAGCCGCTGTAGCGGCCTGCCTGCCACTTCTCGGACCCGATCTCTTTCCCGATCCATTCTATTTCGTCAGCTCCGCGACCCTCGTGGTACGGAGTCCCCTTCACGAGCCAGAGCCGGTCGCACTTCTCACGGAGCGGCATGATCAACTCCACGAACATCTGGGCCTGCTCGTACATATCACTCGAGACGACGTTGAGCGCGACATCCTTGCGGTCCTCGCCGTGGATTGCGTCCCCGTTGATGACCAAGACCTCGGCTTCTGGGCACGTCTCGACGAAATGTTCCCAGCATTCCCACAGGTACTTCTGGAACTTCATGGTGGCGTCTGTTGCTTCACCCCCCACGGTGCGCCAGCGCGGTGGCACCAGCCCGTATTTGTAGCCAGCGTGCGTATCGCTGACGATGATCATGTTGTGAGTTACTCCTCCACTTTTACCCATGAGCCCACACCCTGTTTGCGTACCTCCAATTGGAACTGTTCAGCGTCGGGGTCGCCCGTCGCGTTTATGGTTACGCG
>JBDGZZ010000266.1:0-5696 GCA_039588335.1 Gemmatimonadota bacterium
CACGGACACGGGCAAGTTCGGGGCGTGGCTCTTTGCAATCCTGGTCAACCGCTGCCGGACAATCGGCCGGCAGCGGGCGCGCCGACAGCAACTAGTGGTTCCAGACGAAGCCGCCGTCGGGAAGGCATCTGTGGCTCACCCGGAGGACCGTGATGCACTGCGAGAAACGATAGAGTGGGCGGTGGCTCAACTATCACCGGCGAACCGTGAGGCATTCTTGTTGAAGCACGTGGAAGACTTGAGTTACGATGAGATGACCGTTATCACGGGAGCGAAGATCTCGGCGCTCAAGATGCGTGTGGCCAGAGCTCGTGAAGAGCTGCAGCGACTCCTCGAGGAGGTAGTACGTGCCTGAACACGGTGATAGACTCGAGCGAGCGGTTCATCTACTACGAGAGCCGGTTCAGATCGACGCCGAACTCGACAAGAGAGTGATGGCAGAGCTCGAGTCGATGCCGGCTCCGAAGGCTTGGCCACACCGCTTCTGGAGAAGTCTGGACTGGCTCAAGCGCGGACGACCTGTCAGGGTGAGTCCGCTGGGCGGTCTCGCCTTCGCTACCGGCATCGCTCTTGTCGTGTTAGTTGGCCAACGATGGCTGGCACCCACCTCACCGGGCACGGCGGCGGCGACCACGGCTCAGGGCTCGGCAGTGCAGTTCGTGATCGTAGCTCCCGCTGCTTCCGGCGTGTCACTCGTGGGGGATTTCAACGACTGGATAAGCTCGGCTACCCCAATGCGACGTGTTGAGGGCAATGGAGTCTGGGAGGTGACGGTCTCACTCGATGTGGGCCGCTACCGCTATGCCTTTCTGGTGGACGGGAGCACATGGCTTGGCGATCCGTCGGCGCCGCCGGCCCTGGATGACGAATTCGGACGGCCCGGATCGGTCGTCACAATCGGAGAGCTATGAGGACGCCAACCAATCGACTCGCCCTGGCTTTCGCTGTGGCCATGGTCCTGAACTCACTGGCTGTTCCGGCCCTAGCTCAGGATCCACGACTCGAGGGCCGCGTACCGGAACCAACCCGCGTCGAGATTGAACTGGTTCTGGACTCCGCCCGAACACTGTCACTGCCAATTGAACCTCTGGTCGACCGAGCCCTGGAAGGTGCAAGCAAGGGAGCGGGACCCGATTTGATCCTCGCGGCGGTGAGACGCTTGGCAGCTGAGCTACTCGCCGCTCGCAGCGCCATGGGGCCCGAGTCCTCAGCCTCCGAAATCGTAGCCGGAGCCAGTGCCCTGCGAGCGGGCGCCGAGCCGGAAGACCTCGCTTATCTGCGCCGACTTCGGGAGGGCCATCCGCTCACCGTTGCAACGGCGGTCCTGGCCGACCTGGTCGCGGTAGGCGTTCCGGTCGACACCGCCGTCGCCGCGGTCATCGCCCTGGCAGAAGACACCGAGGATGCAGATTACCTCGCGTTCAGACGAAACGTCGAAAGCGACATCGCCCTGGGTGCTTCACCAGTCACGGCGCTCGGAGTTCGATTGAACGCCGTTGCGGAAATGGCCGACCGGCTGCTTCCACAGCGACCGCAACGCCCGCGTAAACCGTAGGTGCCAGGCCGTAAGTGACTCATCGCTGCCGGGATGCCACGGCGGTGGCCCAAATCCTGTTCCTCGCGGTGGCCCCAGCACTCTCCGCACAGGGAACTGGGTCAGTGAACATCGGTGCGTCCTGGGTAGACTACGAAGGTTTCCTGGCCTCCGGGGCGATGTTCGTCAGCCCCACACTCCAATACGACTCTCCCAGCCTGTCGTTGGGGGCGGCTGGAAGCTACGTCGTCTTTGAAAGCGGTAACCGCATCCTGCAGGGGCTGGCGGCAGGCGCATGGCGCACGAGGCTGAGGGGCCGGTTCAGAGCCGAGCTATCTGGAGCGGCGGGAATCAACGTGTATGAGGACTACCCCGGCTACGGTCACCTTCTCGGCCGGGCGCGGCTCCACCTATCCGCTTCGCGCAGCGGGGGATGGCTTGGGGGTGCGGTGGGGCAGTCCTACTTGGGCTCTGGATCTGCCACTCCATTCGAGTTCGAGCTCGGCGGCTGGATGGTGCATAGCGGGATTGCCGCCAGCTTGGTCGCAAAACGCACCTGGATAGCGGACACCGCGTACCTGGACGTCGTAGGCACCGGCCGCTGGCGCGACGACGACATCGAGGTCAACGGGTCCCTGGGTTTCCGTGCTTGGAGTGACGGTGGCGGCCGAGGGGTCTATGGCGAAATGCACGTCCAAGTGCCTATCTGGAATCAGATCGCCGCGGTTGTTGCCGGCGGGCGATACCCTTCTGATCCAGTCCGAGGAGTGATTGCTGCCAACTACGTGAGCGCAGGCGTACGCATCACAGCATTCTCCTCCCCAACTACGCCTGCCACGAATGAATTCCTCCGAGAGTCGGAGCGCCCAGAGCGGCTACGAACGGGGGAGGCTCGAATCACCGTCGAGCTGTCGACACCTGGCAACCGCACTCTCAGGGTGGAGGCACCCGGAGTGCAATCGGTCGAATTGAGCGGTGATTTCACCGATTGGGAGCCAGTTTCCCTGACGCGCGGCGAGGGAGCGTCCTGGGAAATGACGATACGAGTCTCGCCGGGCGTCCACCGCTTCAACATTCGACTCAACGGCGGGCCCTGGGCAGTGCCCAAGGGCGTCCGGGCCGAGGAGGACGACTATGGCGGTCGCGTTGGGGTGCTGGTGATCTCCTGAGCCCGTGTCCGAACATCTGGCAATACTTATCCCGGCGGTGATGTGAACTAGCTGAGAGCTGGGGTATGGTGGTTGGAACACCAATAGAACCGCAGGAGCAGCGACTCGTGAAAGGGCTCGTCAGGTAAGCAGGATCGATAGCTGCCGGTTGGCCGCGTTCAGGACAGCCCTGACTGCCGCGTGGGGCGGATCGTCCCTGACGCGAGACACTCCCACCGTGTACTGGTTGTCACTGTCGACATGAATTGCCACCGCTACGACCGCTAGTTCTTGACCAACCGCCGTTATGGGCTCGCACTTCAAATACTCGAAGGTCGTCTGCCTGTCTGCCATGAGGGTGTTGAGAGCCCCACACGCCGCCTTCGCAGCACAGGTGAACTCGATGTCTTCTTGCAAGAGGACTTCTTCTGTCCTGCCGTAGTAGCTCTCCCCCCGCCACTCCAACTCGACCTCGACATGGACCTTATCCTCTGGAAGCGTATCCAGGGTCAGGTTCACAAACTTGACTCGTCGTGGCTTCGTCATTCGATGGATAACCCCCTCGCCGTCCGGCAACGCCTCGACCAGACAGCTCCGCCAATCGTATGTCTCCTCTCCACCCACACAGTATCGGCATTTCGACCGGATTCGTAAACAGTCCCGCCGATGCAACATATCGGATATCGGCATCTGTTTAACTACATTAGGCGACGTGCCATCCCCTCCAAGCGAATCCGACACCCAAACCCGGCTCGCTCGGGCCGTCGGAGCCGGTTACGAGATCAGGCGCCTCGTCGGCCGCGGCGGGTTCGCCGAGGTGTACGAAGCTTGGGATCGGGAACTGGAGCGCCGGCTCGCAATCAAGGTATTGCGGCCGGATGTCGCCTGGACTTCCGGCATGCTGCAGCGCTTCAAGCAGGAGACGCGTGCGGTAGCTCGGCTCCAGGATTCCAACATTCTACCCATCCACTTTGTGGGCGAAGGTGAAGGTCTCTTCTACTACGTGATGCCCTATGTCGAAGGGCACTCGCTGGGCCAGTTGTTACGCAATTCGGGAGCGCTGTCGCCCAAACGTGCGTTGAAGATCGCGATTCCAGTGCTGGGGGCACTCCAGCACGCACACGAGCGCGGCTTGATCCACCGCGACATCAAGCCCGACAACATCATGATCGACACGCCGAGCAACCGCCCGCTGCTCATGGATTTTGGGATCGCAAAGCGCCTCGACGCAGCAGGAAGCCTGACTCAGACCGGTTTCGTGGTGGGAACGCCCTACTACATGAGTCCGGAGCAGGCACTGGGACAGGGTGATCTCGACGCCCGGTCCGACATATACTCGTTCGGGGCAGTGCTCTTCCAAATGGTGACAGGCACCCCTCCGTTCGAGGGTGATTCCTCCCAGGAGATCGTCGGCAAACATCTGGCAGAACCACCACCGACACCGAGCGAGGTCAACTCGAAGGTCCCGCCGTGGCTGTCGCAGGTGATCATTCGCTGCCTGGAGAAGAAACCGGCCGACCGATTCCAATCCGCGGATGCGGTGGTCGAGGCGCTCGCGGCCGGCCGAGAGACCGGCCTCCCTGATCCTCCTGTGGAGAGCCCTTTGGCCGGTGGGGTAGATCCGGACGCCGCAACCGAGGTCGTGGAGGCCACCGTACCACTCACGGCCGCCACTCCAGGCAGCGGACTGGTGCGCCGGCTGGCCCTCATCGGCCCACCACTGATCGTGGTGGCGGCGCTGGCCGTCTGGTGGGGCACGCGCCCGAGACTCTCGTTCGAGAACCCGCTGGCCGCTCCCGTCATTGTAAGCATCGGCAGCGAGCAATACTTGGTGGAGGCCCGCGGGCGCGCCACCATGCCTGTTCCGGGCGGCGGGTTGAGCGACGTTATGTGGGCGGTCGAGCGACCCACGAACACCGAGGGACGGCATCTGGGGGTCGAGCTGGTGGGCGTCATTACGCTCACCGACCCGCGCGGCCGCGAGCGTGGCTCGGCAGACGCGACTCCCGGCGAACGGGCGTATTTCTCACCACTCATTACAAACGAAACGGAAGGCCCGCTCACGGTCATAGTGAACGCGACAACTCCCCACGAAATGGCGTGCGATTGCACGGTCCCGGCTGGCAGCGTCCGGATGTTGATCGGCTATTACCCTCTGTTCAGCAACTCTACAGTGCGCGTTGTGGATGAATCCGGCCGCTCAGCAATGTTCACCGACTTTGCTCAGGAGGTGAATCGCCGGACGGGAGTCGTCGGGCTTCGGTTCGAAGAGAAAGATCTGAGATAGCTCGCGATCAGAATCCCTTCGCTCTTCCCCTCCCCCTGGGGTCAGCACCACCGTAGAACTGCGCCGGCCGTCCCTCGGCATCGTACTCGATTATGAGACCGTGCGCGTTACCCAGACTCCGGCCGACTCTGACTTCGTGTCCCAACCCCGCCAGGGCGTCGCGAATCTCTCGAGGGATTCGCTCCTCCACAACGAGAACATCCGGCTCTACGAAGCTGATCCGCGGTGCCGCTATGGCCGCCTGAACGTCCATTTCGAAATCCACCATGTTCATGACCATCTGAGGTACGGTTTGGGCAATGGTGTGGCCGCCGGGTGTGCCGATGGCGATCCAGGGACGGCCCTCCCTCATCACGAAAAGCGGCACATCACCGGACAACTTGTGGCGGCCGGGAAAGGCGTCCATCGGGTTGCCCTTGGGCTCAAACGTCGAGTAAGCCAGTGAGTTGTTGAGCCAGATCCCAGTTCCCTCCGCCATGATACGGGACCCAAAGGCGTTCCCAAGGGTTTGGGTAGCCGACACGACGTTGCCCCAGCGGTCGGCAACGACGAAATGAGTTGTGTGTTTCTCGTCGCCGAACCTGCTTGGCGGGACAAACCGAGTGGCCCGATCCGGGTCTATCTTGGCCACCTGCTGCTCCCAGTACTCCTCCGACAAGAGAACGTCCAGTGGGGGCGGCGTAACATCGGGGTCGCCCGCCCACCGTAGGCGTGTCCAGAACGCGTG
>JBDGZZ010000267.1:0-5674 GCA_039588335.1 Gemmatimonadota bacterium
AACAGCTCTAGCCGAACACGCGTCCCGAATGGCTCGATGTACGAGAGCCGTAACGTGTGGTTCAGCGTTTTGCTATCGCGTGACTGTTCCTGCAGCGTCTCGTAGGTCGTGCCTGCACCGCTCGAGTCAAAGGTTTCGACGATCGAGTTGAGGTCACCCGCCAGCTCGGGCCGGGTGAGGTTGGCCCGGGCCTCAGCTACGACACTGCGACCGCCTTCGCTGAGCCGCTTGCGCCACGTGAGCTGCGCGAAGCCACTTGGAGTGTCCTGATCGGTCACCGAGTTGGTGGCTGCCCGGTTTACCGTATCGCCTGTGGTCGCGGTCAGCGTTTGCTGCAACATCTCGTTACCAAACGAGGTGGAACCCTTGGCCAGGTTTGCCCGCAGTCGCAGGTCGTGTCCTTCTGCGAACGCGAGATTCGTGTTCAAGTTGATCCCGTGCGTGAGATTGTCGCTCGTCTGACTGCCGGCCTGATTCAGGATCGATGACACCTCGGACCCCAACAGCTCTTGCTGCTGAGCCACGCTGTTTTGCAGGTTGTCCTTGCTGTTCAGCAGGTAGCTGCTCCTAACCCAGCTCTTTGCTCCGAAGTCGTGGCTCGCGTTCAGACCCAGGTTGCGGATGTCGGTGAATCCTTGGTCGGTCTGCCTTCCTTTGTTGATGTTGTTGGCATTCGCGACGGCGGCGAGTTGGGTGGTGAGCGAGAATCGGTTGATGCTGAAATCCCCGTCGTACCTTGCCCGGCGCTGGGCATCCGGGTCGACCACGGTTTCGCTGCCGACCCCTCCCCCGAGACCAGCGTTGATTCTGCCGAAGTAGCCACTCTTCGCATCTTCCTTGAGCTGCAGGTTGATAGTCCTCTCTTCCTCACCGTCAGCGATGCCGGTGAACTCGGCCATGTCGGATTCTTTGTCGAAGACCTGGACCCGCTCCACGGCGTCTGCCGGCAGGTTCTGGGTCGCGACCTTCGGATCGTCGCCGAAGAACTCCTTGCCCTCGACCAGGACGTTCTTTACCTCCTCACCCTGCGCCTTGATCGTTCCGTCGGCAGCGACCTCGATGCCGGGCAGCCTCCTCAATAGATCCTCCACATTGGCGTTGGGGCGAGTCGGAAACGCGGCGACGTTGTAGTCGAGGGTGTCCCGCTTGACCACGAACGGGACGTGCTCGGCGCTCACGATCAGGGCGTCGATCTCCACGGCCGCCAGCGTCAGGCTGACCGTTCCAGCATCCACGTTGGAGTCAGTGATGGTGAAGTCTTTCCTTACCGGCTGGTAACCGGCGAAGGTGACCTGGAGGATGTACTCTCCGGGCGGGAGCCGCCGGAGGGTGAACGCACCACTACCACTGGTGGTCGCAAACTTGGTCAGTACGGAATCCGGGCGGGTGAGAGCCACCACCATGGCTCCCCGCAGGCCTTTGCCGGCGGAGTCGGCCACCACGCCGCTGACGTCGAATTGACGTTCCTGAGCTCGGGCGGGATCGGTTAGCATGACCCCACAGACTATCACTAGACACGCGGCGAGCCCGCGTGCCGGACTCTGCAGCAATTTAGGCCTCCTCTACGGGCGCCTGCTCCTGCGGGATCTCCGCAGCGCTTCCAGTTCCTCCAACTTTTCCGCTACGATCTGTTCGTATTCGTCGCGCGATACTTCCTGTCCGTCGTCCGACGGCTTGATCACTCCGTCCTCCACCACGGTCAGATTGACCTCTGTGGCGGAATACACCGTGTGTCCATCGTTGACGGATACGACGAGGATCATTCCGGGGAGTTCGCCGAACAGTCCCGGGCCGGCCGAGACTGGAATCTCCGGGGCGAACCAGGCTTCTATCGTGGTGCTGTCTTGCTCGGCAGTCGCTTTCTGCACCGTGTACCCGAGGAACTCGCTCTGCTCACCCGAGAGCTTCCACGCGTAGGATGGCTGTATACCGGGTATGCGGAAGGTGCGGTCCAAAAACTCGTAGGTCTCGGTGACGGTGCCATCCTCGTAGTTCACGTAGGCCTGCAGCAGAACCTCGTGATCGCTGCGGGAGCTCGACCCCATCCTGAGCCTCATGGTCAGGCCCTCCGCGCGCTGTTCCGCGCCGGTCAGCATTTTCTCTTCCTCGACGGGTGCCGGCATCATGAGCGAGGCGGACTCGCTGAAGAACAGCAGCATGGACGTGACATTGGCAGCCTGGACCAAGTCCCTGTATTCTTGCGGCAACTGGTCCGGCACTTCGAACTCGTACTTCACCGCGCGTTCGTACAGTATGGCCCCTTGCTGGGCCGTAGCGGCCGTGGGGACGAGGGCAAGCAAGAAAGTCAGTAGCCTTTTCATTGTCTTTGAATCCAGCTGAATGAGGCATCTACGAATATCTTCGTAGAAGCTAGGAAAGGGTCTCGGGTTTGTCAATTAGAGACGGTAAGGGACGGTAAGAGGGAACGGTAAGAGACGGTACGGGTCGGTAAGGGACGCGAAGGCGCCGGATGACCATCAACTGTACGGTGAACGAAGAAAGCCGAGGGACTTTTTCCCTCGGCTTCTTGCGTGGCGTGAAGCCACGGGCAAAACTGCGGTCGGTGTACTAACTCACACGGTCGGTTCGACGTTCGCATTCAACCGGAACAAGTTGGTCGGGTCGTACGTGTTCTTGACCTCGACCAACCGGCGATAGTTGGTGCGATAATTGTTGGTGACGGTGTCGTTCTCGTACGCATCGGGATCTCCGTCGTTGACATAGAACCCCTGCGTGTGCGGCTCGATCCGGGTCCACACTTCCTTGATCCAGGCGACATGCTCGCTGGGGTCGTCCCCGAACGCCCAATCCACACCGAGGCCGAGGTTGCCGAACGCATCGCGATGCGGGAACGCGGTGTCGCCGGCCCCCACGCGACCGATCGCTCCGCCGCTGTGTTGAATGAACATGATGGTCGAGCGGTTCGGGTGTCCTTCCACACCGTCGACGATGGCCGTGATCAGACCCGATGACACCTCGGGAACGAACCCGCTCTTGAGGTAGCTGGCGCGCGCCCGCGGGTCGTCGGTGTCGCCCGACCGTTGCAGGGCAACGTAGTCCATCGGTTCGATGGCATCGATCATCGGCGTCCCCACTTGCCGGACCGGAGCAAGCACGCTTTCGGCGCCGCTCGGGTCGCCGCAGTAGCAGACGCCAAACCCCACCATGCCGGGTGCGCCGCCGGGTGGCAGCACTACAAGTAGATCGAGCGCGAGTTCGTCGGGCGCTTCCCGACCGTAGTCGGCATACATGGTGAGGACATCGCGAGCACTCTCGATGGGGAAGAAGATTGCCCCACCTGTTACCTGCCGCTGCATCTGGTGGAGCTGAAACTCGAACGACGTGACGATGCCGAAGTTCCCTCCGCCACCGCGAATACCCCAGTAGAGTTCCGGATGCCGGTCCGGGCTCGCGCGGCGGAACTCCCCGTCGGCCGTCACGACGTCTGCCGACGTGAGGTTGTCGATCGCGAGACCGAACTTTCGCGCCACTCGGCCGAACCCGCCACCGGTCACCAACCCACCGACGCCGGTGTGTGACACGGTCCCCATGGGCGTGACCAGATCGTAGGCCATAGCTTCGTGATCCAACCGGCCGAGCAGGCTTCCACCCGTCACCCAGGCGCGTCGCCCGGAGGGGTCGACGCGCACCCCTCGGAACCCAGACAGGTCGATCAGCAGTCCCTTGTCGCACGTCGATTTACCCGAGGCGCTGTGCCCGCCACACTTCACCGCCGTCAACAGCCTGTGCTCGCGAGCAAAATCAACCGCCAGGCGAACGTCCGCCGTACCTGTCACCCGCGCGATCAAGGCAGGATACTTGTCGAAGGACGGATTGAGCACGCGACGCGCCTCATCGTATCCATCGTTGTCGGCGAGGAGCACGCGGCCCCGCATCCGAGAATCCAATTCCTTAATAGGGGCTCCCCCGAGCGTAATCTCCCGGCCGTCGCCGGTCACGGCGTCTACGTCGATGTCCTGATGGGGGAAGCGGAAACCAGGGGACCACAGCGGCAGCGGTAGGGTGGCGCCCATGGCCGCTGCCGAGGATTGGAGAAACTTGCGTCGCTTCATTGGAGCCTCCGGGAGGGGGTCGGCAAATCGAGAATCGCACAAAGTGCAGTCGCGGGCGAGAATTCGCAAATCCCTAAGTGACGGGAAGAGACGGGAAAGAAGAGACGGTAAGAGACGGTAAGAGACGGGAAGAGACGGTAAGGGACGGTAAGAAGAGACGGGAAAAGACGGTAAGGGACGGTAGGCGGCCGGATAATCACAACTGTACGGTGAACGAAGAAATCCGAGGGGCCCTTCCCCATCTCGAGATTTCATTTCCGCGTGACTCCTTCGCGGTCTCTGCTAGTCCCGCTCCTTCCGTTTGCGACGCGTGATCTTGTCCACGTACCGTGGAGTCATGCTGTGGATCCCCGCACTGCGGGCCAAGTGGTATTTGCGGTCAACATCCCTGTACTCGCCCTCTTCCATGCGTTGCGCCTCGGCCTCCAGATCCTCCATTTCGTCCTCCAGCTCGGCGGTGTGCGGCAAGGATCCCAACTTGGCGTGCGCACTGCGCAGCGTGCTGGCGGCTCCGGGTAGATCTCCCTCGTCGGCTTGCCGCACCGCTTCCTCGCGTGCCTTGGCCGCCTCGAAACGTACCAGCCTGGTTTCCACTTCCGGCACCACATGATCGTGCGCATCCAGGTTCGCGACCACCGGCATCTTGGTGACCCGATGCTCTATGCCGTCCTCAACCAGGTAATCGGCCGTGACGATTACTTCACCCAGTGTCGTTTGACCCAACTCCGTCAGGTTCTCGACGTGGAAGATGATCCCCAGCGCACGAGGAGCGGTGGCGTACAGGTCTCCGAACGTGGTGACAAAGGCTCCCTCTCTGGTTCGTTTGAGGTCGAACGACTGCGGGAACGAGACTCCGGCAACACGCGGGTCGGTCAGGTGCACACCGATCTCGAGGTTCTGGGCAGCGAGCGCGACTAGCCCCTCGATCTCCTCGTCGAAGATGTCGCCCATCTGATCCACGCTCTCCACGTACCAGTAGTTACCGCCGCCGGCATCACCCATCGACTGGAGCAGGTCCTCGTTGAACTGCGAGCCAAACCCGATACAGGTCGTGCTCACCCTATCGCTCCGCGCTCCACGTGCAAGCTTGTTGAGCTTCTTTGTGTCGGTGATACCCTGGTTGGCTTGACCATCAGTCAGCAGCACGACGCGGTTGGTGCCATCCACCAACTGGGATTGCACGTGCTCGCGGCCTTTGAGCCAGCCACCCGACAGGTTGGTCGAGCCACCCGTTTCGATCCGTCGAATGGCGTCCTCGGCGCTGCTGTCGCCAGCCGGTTGCGGGCCGAACACGGTCTCGATCTGATCGTCGAACGTGACCACCGCCAGTCGGTCGTTCTCGCCCAGGAACGTGGCAAACCGGATCGCCGCGTTCTTCGCCGCCTCGAGCGGCTCACCCCACATGGAGCCGGAGCGGTCCAGCACCAGCGCGACGTTGATCGGGCTGCGGTCCACCGGTTCGTCTCCGGCAACCGTTATCAGCATTCCCACCTGGTGGGCGTTCTGAGTAGTGAGGAACTTGGTCGAGATTTGGACGTTGGTTTCCATCTAGATACCCCTTTCCCGTGTGCACCCACGTTAAGCGAGGGGTGTGACAGTCA
>JBDGZZ010000268.1:0-5652 GCA_039588335.1 Gemmatimonadota bacterium
TTGATACCGCCTTTGGCACCGCCATACGGAACATCCACAACTGCTGTCTTCCAGGTCATGAGGCTAGCCAGCGCAGCAGCGTGATCTTCATCCATCGTCGGGTGATAGCGCAGTCCACCTTTCATCGGTCCACGAGCCATGTTGTGCTGAACACGGTAGCCTTCGTAGACCTGGAGGCCACCATCTTCTCCTTCGATGGCGATCTCCACCTTGACGCTGCGTCGCGGCATCAGCAGGATCGTTCGAACCTTGTCTGTCAACCCAATGACATCGGCGGCTTTGTGAAAATAGGAATGACTCTCAGCAAGCATTGGTTTTCCTTGTGAACAGAATTAGAACCTGCGTTTTAATGTTGGGGGGCTCTCCTCCGGATTGGCGCAGCACTCATTTTGCTTCCTCTTGAAAGAAAAACGATGTATGAGCCCGCGAAAGCATGCCCCCGGAGACGTTTCGGGCTTTGAAACCTTTTTGAAGGAGAATCCGCGTTGCGTAGTAAGCACGCTGACCGGAACGGCAGATCACAAGGATCTCGCGATCGCGCGGGAGTTCGTCGAGCCGTCCCCGAAGCTCGCCCAGCGGGATGTTGACCGCACCCGACGCCTCCTCCACGGCGAGTTCCACCGCCTCACGCACATCGAGGAGGAATTTACCGTCAACAGAATCCCAGTGACGGATCGGCATGTCGCCACGGATCACATCCGCGGCAACCATTCCAGAGAAGTTGACTGGGTCCTTCGCACTGCCGAACTGGGGCGCGTAGCACAACTCGGCTTCTTCGAGGTCGTAGATGGTCGCACCCATTTGGATCGCCATGGCCAAGGCACTGATGCGCTTGTCCACGCCATCCTCACCGAGTGCCTGCGCGCCCAGGACGCGTCCGTCGGATTTGCGGAACAGCACTTTCATGGCGATCGGTTTCGCGCCGGGATAGTAGCCGGCGTGGGAGTTCGGATAGAGGTAGATCTTTTCGTAGTCATCGTGGCCGATTCGTTTGAGCGTTTTTTCGCTAGCTCCCGTCCAGGCGACTGCTCCCCCAAAGAGTCCGATGATCGCAGTTCCCTGCGTGCCGCGATACCGTGAGTCTCGCCCCGCAATGACATCCGCCGCGATACGGCCCTGACGATTGGCCGGTCCAGCCAGGGCAACGAGACTCCACTCACCCGTCACGAAATCCTTCACTTCGACGGCATCGCCGACTGCAAGAATATCGGGATTACTGGTGCGCATCTGATCGTCGACGCGAATACCGCCGAGTTGACCGATTTCGAGTTGGCCCATCTTGGCCAGCGTCGTGTCGGGGCGGACGCCAATCCCGAGAATCACCACGTCGGCCGGGTAGACCTTCCCGGACTGAGTGATGACTTCGAGAGGACTGGACTCACCCTGACGGAATTCGGCAG
Source organism: Gemmatimonadota bacterium (assembly GCA_039588335.1). Classification (GTDB taxonomy): domain Bacteria; phylum Gemmatimonadota; class Gemmatimonadetes; order Gemmatimonadales; family GWC2-71-9. The sequence continues at coordinate 1,401 of JBDGZZ010000268.1, forward strand.
CTCCATCGTTCAGGTGCACCTGAATACTATGCCGTGCGACATGACTCTCGACGACACGTGCCATCTCGACATCGATGGGGTTCAGAACCTGATCTCCCTGCTGCAGCAGGTTGACATCAAACCCGCGATGCACAAGATTCTCGGCCATCTCGAGACCAATAAAGCCACCACCCACGATCACGGCGCGGGTTTTCGGCCTGACCGTCTGGAATCCTGAGTAACGGTGCATGCCCGCCAGAAACGGACTGCCCTTCTCCAGCCATTCACGGATGTTTCTGGCATCCGGCACGGTTCTCACCGGAAAGATGCCCGGCAGGTCAATGCCCGGCAGTGGAGGATGAATCGACGGAGCACCGGGCGAGAGGACCAGCTTGTCCCAGGATTCCACCGACGTCTCGCCGGTGACGAGATTTTTCATTTGCACGTTCTTTTCGTCCGGTGAAATACCGATTACCTCGCATTGAGTCCGCGCATCCACGTTAAATTGAGTGCGGAATAACTGCTCGCTGGCCACCAGCAGTTTCGACTCTTCCGGGATCACGTCGCCGACGTGATAGGGCAGCCCGCAGTTCGCGTAGGAAACATACGGTCCACGATCAACCATGATGATCTCGGCTGATTCGTCCAATCTACGCAAGCGCGCCGCACACGAGGCACCGCCCGCTACTCCACCAACGATTATTACTTTCATGGGTTTGCTACCTTTCATGGTTTGTAGGTGCACGACCAGTTCATTTCAGCCGAAACGATAAACAAGCAACTCGGGTTAACCATCGTCGGATTACTCGAACAATTTGAAGGCAACAGCAGCCAGGAAACCGCCCAACGTGCTCAGTCCCACCGAACCGGGGCTGCCATGCGCTGCCGCCTCGGGAATCATTGCGGCTGCGATCATCGTGAGCATCGCGCCCGCAGCCACTCCTTCGGCGAAGACCAGCCACGTCTCAGTCAGCACACCTGCGAGTAAAAAACCCAGACCTGCCCCGATGGCAGTCGCGATCATCAATGCAAACCACATCAGGAAGATGCGACGACGTGTCCAACCGGCCGACAACATGTTGGCTGAACTGGACAAGGCCTCGGGCAGATTGGACAGGAACAGTCCGGCGATCAATGTATAGGGGATGACGTGCACGAATCTGAGCGACTCAACCGAAGTCGAAGCAGCAATCACCGCAAACAGTCCGGCGCCGATGACCAGGCTTTCCGGGATTCCGTCGAGCAGAATGCCCAGCCAGACGGCCAGAGGCGAACCCTCGTGTTCGGCTTGTGCCCTGCGGATGGCGAGTGCCGGCACCTGGTCACCACGACGCAGCGCTGAGGCCGCAGACCGAGCCCAATCCACGGTGTCTGAGAGTTGTGTGGTCAGGTGTTGTTCGACCTGATCCATACGCTCCGCCGCCAGACTGCGGCATGTCTCGTCGAATGCGGGATCAAGAGCCCTGAGTTCATCGACATCCTCAGTTTTCAGCGATAGGCACTTGAGATCGGTGTTTGCCCGCACTGACCCCATACGCGTCAGCTCCGGCACGAAAAGCGTCACCACTCCCAGCATCGTCCCCGGACCGAAACTCCTCTCCGACTTGCCGAGAATCTCGATGTCCACTTCGCCTTCCAGAAGAATGTAGGCAGCTGATTCCTGGCCTGGCCCCACAATCACCTGGCCCTGCTTGAAGTCCTCCGGCCGAAGCATGTGCGCGAGCGTCTCACCCGTCTCCGGGGACAACGCGTCGAACGGACGAACACCGCGCACGGCCTCGATCAACAGACGCACGCTTTCGCGACGACGTTTCGCGCTGTGTGCGAGTGTCGTCGAGGTTTTACGCAGGTAACCGCCCTGCTGGTTGACAACCGCGTCGAGCGCCACGAAGAGCAACCCTCCGAGTACTCCCCCAATCAGCAAAGCGGAGAAGTTGGCGTACGCGTGTTCCTCGCCTTCATGGTTCGTTTCCGTGAGAGCAGTGGCCGTAGGCGCGACGAGTTCGACGCTGAGCGCCGCGATCAGTGCACCTGCGCCGAATGCCGCAAAGATCGCGATGGACCGGGCGCTGAAACGCAAGTTGAGCCCGATGAGTGAGCCGAGCGGCAGCGACACGGCACTGACGGCGCCCAGGGCCAGCGCCCATAAGACATGAGAAAGTGTTGGGTCGGTCATCGGACATTCCTGCGACTTGTTGCGATCGATTCCAGAGTGGCTTCAAAGATCTGTCTTAGGGCCTCCAACTTTTCTTCGCTTTGATATCCATGGTTCCAACCTTCATCCGACAGGATATCGGTGAGGATGATGTCGATGCTCATGGGTGCTTACCGGGGTTCGAGAGCTGGCTTAAGCCGCGCCTCCCTCGGCGGTGATAGCGGCGTCGGTGGCAAATATACGCGCCGCCACCATCGCTACGATCGCCGCGAGCGGGACCACGAGTACGACCATCACGAACAAGCCCGGCGGCGGGTTCGTGATGCCGAAATACGCTGCGAACACCGCGGCGATATTGCGCGTGCACATCCCAAGCGCCATGGCGCTACGCTGCTGGCGTTCCAGGCCGAAGCCGATCTTGTACGAGATCGCCGTGATCGCGACGAAGAACAGGACCTGGGCTCCGGGGGCGAAGCTGCCCACGGCACCGAGCATGTCGCGCCCGTAGAGGACCAGGGTGAGCACCAAGGCGAGCAGCAGGAAGATCCCGCCGATCTTCTTCACCACCGGGAAGAGTGTTTCCGCTGCATTCGGGGCGAACACCCGGATTGCGCCGCCGATCAGCATCGGCAACAGCACCATGACGAGCAGCGGTCTCGCCAAAGACCAGGCGTCCACCGTCAGACCGTCGATCAACCGCGGCGCCAGCAACGGCAGGAACAGCACGGTGCCAACTGTCGTCAGCAGCATGAGTGCGCCAGCGAAGGACATGTCGCCGCGTGCCCTTCGCACCATCAGCGGGAAGAACGGCGCGGTCGGCGCCAGGCTGATCAGAAGCAGTCCGGCCGCGTGCGCTTCCATCAGCGGAATGAGCGTGATGATGAGCCAGGCCAGCGCCGGTCCGACCACCCAGCCCCAGAGGAGGATCAGCCCAATGGCATGGACGCTCCGCAGGGTTTTCAACGCCTCGCGCAGATTCAGTTCGAGGCCCATGGCCGCGAGATTGGCGACGGTGAAAATGACCACCGCAACGTTGAAGACGTTCTCAATAGTCACAGGCCGGGCTATCTCTTTTGGGACGCGATGTACGCGCTGGCGAACGCGATAGCTTCGGCAGGCTTTGCCGCAATCGCTGTGGCCTCTTCGCGGGCCTCGTCGAGGCTCCAGCCGTCCTCGAGCACGCGACCAATCATCCAGAGGGCGGCCACTCGGGTCGCGGACGCGCAATAGATGTAGACGGGCTCGTTCGCCTCGTTCGACACGCCCGCCAGGAAGTCGTCGATGAGATCGGGACCCGGATTCGCGGGATCGAACGGCAAGTGGATGTATTTCAGTCCGGCGGCCTCGGCCGCGGTGCGACTGGCATCGATCTCGGAGCCCGGTTCGATCGCGAGTCGCAAGTTGAGCACGGTCGCGAACCCGTTCTTCTTCAGTTCGGCCATCGCAGACGGTTCAGTCGCGCCACCGAATCCCGCCGTAGCCCCCCCGAATCCCTCGGTTCCATCGATACGTGAGAAATTTACAATGCCGTCCATCTCGGCCTTCTTCACTTGCGCATGAATAGCCACAGGTTATCCTCCTCGCTCAAGCCGATGCGGGGCCCGCTTCCGGGCCCGGCTGCCCATGTTCTTGCCGAAAGGCGGCGATGGCATGGCGGTTGGTGGGGTACAGTCGGTTCTCGCCAATCAAGTCCAGCAGTTGATACTGCGCCAACAAAGCGGCCGTTGGCTCATTGGCGCGGCTGATGGCGACGGTCACGCCGCGCTCGGCTAACCGTGACAGAACCTGGTGCAGTACTTCCGCGCCACTGGTGTCAATATCGACCATGGCTTGCACATCCAGCACCAACCACTTGACGGGTGTGGTGGCCTGCGTGACCAACTTCGCGATCTCTTCTTCAAATAGACTAGCGTTTGCGAAGTAAAGGGGAGCGCCAAATCGATAGACGATCAGCCCGGACGTATCCGGAGCGCTGCCTGGCTCCTCAGGAAGAAAATGACTGCCGTCGGGTGCCTCCCGCAGCACCCAGGTGCCCGGCCGGGAAGCCCTGCGCAGCAGATCGATCGTGGACAGCAGAAAGGCAATGACGACCGCCTGCAACGGACCCAGCGCCAGGAC
>JBDGZZ010000269.1:0-5608 GCA_039588335.1 Gemmatimonadota bacterium
CCTCTTTCTTGTTGCCCCGCATAGCGTAGCTGTAGGCCAGGCCTACCACCAGGTTCGGATTGTCCGGACTGAGCTCCACTGCGCGATTCACTGCCGGTTCTACCTTTTCGTGCCTGCCCGTCGCGGCATAGAGAATACCGAGCCAGGCATGAGCACTGGCGAAGTTCGGCTCCAGTGCCAGCGCCTTGTTGAGCTGCTCGATGGCCTCATCGTACTTTCGAGCAACGAACAACACCACGGCGACCGTGACGCTGATCGCATGAGACAGGGGATCGAGTTCCTCTGCCCGACGGATCTCTTTCAGTGCTTCGTCGAAACGTCCCAGCGCCGCCAGCATCGTGCCATACCACTGGTGTGCCGTGGCGTATCCGGGGTTGAGCGAGATTGCACAGCGATAGGACTGCTCCTCCTCCAACCAGTTTCGCTCAGATCTCATGATCTGGCCGCGGGACGTATGCGCCTCCGCCAACGTGTCATCGAGTTCCAGTGCCTGGTGGGCTGCCTCTTTAGCCCTGTTCAACGCTTGCTCCCACGGCATGTAGTTGTACGAACGCAGCAACAGGTAGGTGTCCGCCAATCCGCAATGTGCCAAGGCGAACTCGGGATCGAGGTCGATTGCCTGTTGGTAGAACTCGACCGCCTGCTCCAAGCCCTTCCTGGTGCGCCGGTTCCAAAGATGCCTGCCCTTCAGGTACAGCTGATATGCTGCCATGTTAGCGGTCGGCGGTTTCACTAGCGATCCAGCCTTCTCTCCCGAGAGCGTAACCTTCAACCGATCTGCTATCGCCCGCGAGATCTCGTCCTGAATCGCGAACACGTCATCCAATTCCCGATCGTACCGCTCTGACCACAGGTGGTACCCGTCAGCCGCATTTATGAGTTGGGCCATGATCCGCACACGGGAGCCTACCTTGCGAACGCTTCCCTCGAGGACCGTCGCTACCCTCAACTTCGCGCCGATTTCTGCTACATCGGCGTTCTTGCCCTTGAAGACAAACGAAGACGTGCGGGCAGCGACATGAAGGTCCTTGAACTGGGTCAACACGTTGATGACCTCTTCGGTCATCCCGTCGCTGAAATACTCACCTTCGGGGTCCGCACTCATGTTGGTGAATGGAAGCACGGCTATCGACTGCAGTGAGGAGCGAGAACCTCGATCGTCCGGTTGCGGTGTCGCGAGAGTGGGCGTCGCCAACATCTGCGCAAAATCGACACAGGCACCAAAGCGATCCTCACGGTCATGTGCCAATGCGGTGCGAATCGCAGTGGCCACTGCCGCGGGAACGGCCTCCGGAACTTCGCTGAAATCGACAGCCTCAGTCACGCGACCCACCGCCGGCATTCCACCAGTCACCATCTCGTACAGCACGCAACCGACGCTGTAGAGATCGCTCCTACCATCAAGCCTTGGATCGCCCATCAGCTGCTCGGGACTCATGTAAGCTGGCGTTCCTATTGGGAGTCCCGCTTGGGTTATTTGTTCGCCTCCAGCCACGCGAATCGCCCGCGCGATTCCGAAATCGGCTATCACAGCGTGCCCTTGGGAGAATAGAACGTTCTCGGGCTTGATATCCCGGTGTATGACACCCTCTTTGTGGGCGTAGTTGAGCGCATCCAAGATTGACCGAGTTATCTCGAGCGCCTCTGCAAGCGGCACGAAGCGGTCACGCTGCAGGCGTTGCCGCAGCGTTTCGCCCTCCGCCGGCATGACATAGTACAGCAATCCGTCAGCCTCGCCTGATTCGTAAAGCGGAAGTATGTGCGGGTGCCTCAATCTCGCAGCGATTTTGATTTCGCGAAGAAAGCGATCCTTTCCCAGAGTCGCCGACACCTCGGGTCGGAGCACCTTGATGGCTACAGGGCGGCTATGCCTGAGATCTTGAGCGAGATACACTGTCGCCATACCACCCACTCCCAATGGGCGCTGTACTTCGTAACGAGCTGCTACTGCTACCCTCAGTTGTTCACATTCGCCCGTTGGCCCTATGCTCCTTGCCGGAGCTTCCACTAGTCCACCGTCCTGATGTGCCTTCAGCAGCGTCGACACGTCTTCATGCAATTCGACGTCGTTCCCGCACATCTCGGCAAGGACCGACGTACGCCGGCCCTGCTCACACTCCAAGGCCGCGTGGAAGATCTCTTGGATCTGTGACCAACGTTCCGGACTCATCGTCGAGCGCAAGCTCACGCCCGAGCTCCGTTCCTCATGTGAACACATTGCCCCTGTGATGACGGCCGCTGTGACATCCGTGCCTCCCATCTACTAAGGCGTTGGATGCCCTCATTCCGGCTCATTCGGATACCGCCGCCGACCAGTGTGTTGACCAGCTTGCGCTCGATAGTGCACGTGTAGACAGTATCGGCCGTGAGACCGTCGGCGAGGATATTCAAACTGGGGAACTCCAGTGTCCGTAGCACCTGAACTATACGGCTCACGACCCGTCAGGGCTAGGGTCTGAGCTTGTGAACACTGTCACAATCTCGCATCACCACGGCGAAAAGCGCTCAACCAAAGGCCGCTCGCCGTTGCACGATGACAACACCGAGCATTCCGTAACTATTGGTATAACATCGATGTCAATATTCGGTTTTCCTGTTTGCAAGTAGCCTCTCCCGCCGAGCGGTCCCGAGTGACATTTTATGTTGTCTATGGCTGATCATTCACCCACCGCAAGCCCTGCCATCCTGGTACGGATGGCGGGAGAGTCCGATACTCGAGAATTCACGCAGTCGTTTCACGTCGGACGCGCTGCGGGAAGCGACGTGGTCCTCGAGGACGACCAGGTGTCCCAACAGCACGCGGCAGTCGAGCTGGTTGAGGGTCGGTGGCACATTCAAGATCTCGAGAGCAGCAACGGCATCTTCATCGCAGGCAAGCAAGTTGAGCGGGCACCAATCTCAGATACGGTGTTGGTTCGTTTCGGCCACGACGGCCCTACACTCGTTCTGACTATCGCGACCCCTCACCTCGTATCACGTGAGACGGTCGTCTCGGAACCCTCCGAAAGCCTGATCCTGAACCGCTTTCTCGGTGGCCGGACGCCAGCCGACATGAGCCGGCATACCGCGCTGCTACGTCGGGTATTGCGAACCGAACAACAGCGCCGGGCCAAGCGGTACTGGGTCGCACTGGCGGCACTTGCCGTCGTAGCGGTCATCGCGAGCGCCTACGTCTACGTGCAGCGCAAGCAGATAGAGCGGGCCCGTATGGCCGCTGCGGACCTCTTCTACGCAATGAAGTCGCTGGAGCTAGAGGTTGCCCGGCTGCGACTCAACACACCCGACGCGCAGACCTACCGCGATCAGCGCGGCGAGATGAGACGGCAGTACCTCAACTACCTGGAGCAGTTGGGAATTTACGGTGACGACACGCCCCAGGACATTCAACTCATTTACCGCGTTGTACACCGGTTCGGTGAATCTGAAGTGAACGTGCCCCGCGCGTTCGTGGATGAAGTGCGGCGCTACATAGCGCGCTGGCATGCATCGGGCCGCCTGGAACAGTCGGTAGCTCGGTCCCACCAAGACAGCTACGGACAGCGTATCGCAGAGGTGATGCTCGGAAACGACCTGCCCCCGGAGTTCTTCTATCTGGCATTGCAGGAGAGCGATCTCAAACTCGAAGCAGTAGGTCGCGAAACACGTTATGGGATAGCCAAGGGAATGTGGCAGTTCATGCCTGCAACAGCCCGCGCGTATGGACTCCAGACTGGGCCTCTAGTGGGCGTTGCGCAGTTCGACCCGCGAGACGACCGCCATAATCTCGAAGAATCGACGCGCGCGGCTGCGGAGTACTTGCGCGATATCTACACCACTGATGCGCAGGCCTCAGGACTTCTCGTGATGGCATCCTACAACTGGGGCCAGGGCAATGTGTTGAGGCTCATTCGCACGATGCCGGAGAGCCCCCGGGAAAGGAACTTCTGGAAGTTACTGTCTCAGTACCGCGATCGAATTCCCGATGAGACATATCACTACGTCTTTAGCATCGTCTCGGCAGCGGTGATTGGAGAAAACCCGCAATTGTTCGGGTTTGACTTCGATCCTCCGCTGCCGCGTGAGCAAGCTACGAACGAAGCCACCGAGGGCCAATAGAGTCCACAAACGACAGTTCTCTCAGTAGTACCCCCTGTCCAATTCAGAACGCCAGGAGACCGAACAAAAGCATCGTCAGCGCCAGCACCGCAGCGACTGCGGCCACCACCGCAACCCTGCGACTGATCCTAGGAACCGGTTTGCTGCCGCTCAAGGCCTCCACGAACGCGACTACGTTGCTGAAACGCCCCGTTGGATCTTTGGCCAAAGCCCGATCCACTGCACGCGTCACGTGCTTCGGCAGGCCCGGTCGCAGCGAGGCAAGTTGTGGTGGCGGATGTCTTAGCTGCTGTAAGAGGATAGTCTGTACTGGTCCTCCCGTGAACGGTGGCCTACCAGCCAACATCTCGAACGTAAGGCAGCCGAGTGCGTATACGTCGGTCCGCGCATCCAGATGTGTCACACCGATGCACTGTTCGGGACTCATGTATTCCGGAGTTCCGACCGCGATGCCAGTCTCGGTCAGTCTAGTTCCTCCAGCCTGGTTCAAGGCCCGCGCCAACCCGAAGTCGGCGACGCGCGCTTGACCGGCTGCCAGCAGAACATTCTCCGGTTTGATGTCTCGATGAATGACGTCGCGCTCGTGGGCATATCGCAGGCCACTCGCGACGTCACGCACTACTTCGATTACCTCCTCCAGCTCGAGGCGCTGGACACGGTCCAGCCTTTGACGGAGTGACTCGCCCTCGACATAAGGCATGACATAGTAGATCAGTCCATCCGCTTCACCTGAATCGTGCACTGGGACTATGTGGGGATGGTCGAGTTTCGCGGTCATTGCGATTTCTCGGAGAAACCGAGCCGTGCCAAGTGCCTCCGCCAAGTCCGGACGCAGCACCTTCACAGCGACTTTGCGGTCGAGCTTGATGTCGTGCGCGAGGTAAACGGTGGCCATACCGCCAGCACCGAGTAGACGCTCGACTTTGTAGACGTCGGCCAGAGCAGCTCGAAGCCGCTCGCGTGAGAGGGTCATTGCAGCATCTCGAGTGCGAGGACCGTCTCTTCGGGATACCCACCAATCTAGATTGGTATCACAATACGCGATCTCATTGGCTTGGGCCAGACCAGCAGCCGACCACCGCGTTAGACTCCAGGGCCCCGCGGTGGTCGGTCAGGATTCATAGGTATCCTCAACCCGAATGTGTTTGACTCACGCCGTCGGTTGGATGTTCTGATTCAATCGGAACATGTTCTTCGGATCGTACTTGTTCTTCAGCTGCACGAGCCGATCGTAGCTGTCTCCGTAGGCTTCCTGTACCCGCTGTTGTTCCTCTTCCGTCATGAAGTTGACGTACACCCCGCCAGTGGCGTATGGAGTAGAGGCGTCGAACAGTTCCCTACACCATGCTATGCAACGGTCGTCATCGGCCGCATTGTCCCATCGACCGTGAACATTCATGATGTACTCGGCGTCGCGGTGACGATAAGCCGTGCTGTCTGCACCGATCCTATTCGTGGCCCCCCCCATCTGCGCGATGAACACCTCGCACTGTGGATCGGGCAACGTTCCCAC
>JBDGZZ010000270.1:0-5679 GCA_039588335.1 Gemmatimonadota bacterium
ACCGGCGGCTAAACAGCCGGAGCGGAATGGCATCATCGCGCGCTTCCCAGACCCGATACGGACCGGCGTGAAGCGAGAAGAGGTAGGTGCTGAATTCAGCCGACCTCGGAAAATCCCAGCGACGACGCGGGGGGCCCTCACCCGGGACGTCCTCGATAGCGACCTCCCGCGTGGAGGAGGAGACCACCCAGTCCGCCGGCACGGTGACGCTCAGCTCGTAGGTCGCCCGCAGATCCGGCTGGTCGAAACAGGGGAACAGGCGGTTGGCATAGTAGGGCCACAGATCGCTGTACAGATAGGTGCGACCATCCTCCTGGCTGACGGTGATGAAGAAGTCGTTGTAGTCCGGTCCCACATCACGGCCGTTGACGATGATCCGATCGACCGACCCTCCTGAGAAGTCCACGGTGAGGTCGCGCACCACCTTCTTCAGGGAATAGTCGATCCGCACCGTCCCGGAAAATCGGTCACCCGGCCGGGTTACATCGATATCCAGGTGATAGGCCACGTCATCCACCTGGGATTTTCTCAGCCGCGCATGCTCCCGTGTCAGATGATCCACGGTGGCTCTCGTCACACCAGGGAGCTCTGCCTGCGAGGGCGTCCGCCCGGAACCGCAACCGGATGAGCAGAGCACCACCCAGAGCAGCACCAGCGTCAAGACACCCGGTATCTCCGATAGCCATGTGCGCCGGTTTCCGATCCGCGTCATCGAATTCATTTGGCCCCCGTCCTCGTGGTTCGAAGGTGTAGTGGTCCACCGAATCGTGTGGTCTGAACGCCGCCCTTAGCTCATGCTCCAGCAAGCAGTTATCCTACCTCCGGACGGATCCTTCTCGCATTCCTTCCGGAGGCTGCTCATGCTGAGAATCGCGCAGTATCACACCATCCCCCTGCCAAGAGGCTGGTCTCGTCGTGTCCGGTCCGCAGTCATTCACGTAATTTCTCTGGCTCACTTCTCCCTCACCGCCACCCGCAGTTGGGCTGCCAACAGCTGGAATGCCCGCCTCCGACTGAAACAGGACATCGACCGCCTCCGGCAAGAACTGGCCCTCCTGCGCGGGGAAACGCGCCTCAAGGATGCTCGCATGGAGCGGATTCCCGCTCAACGTCGTCCTCATTATCTCCCGATTGAGAGAATGGCGATCCTCGAGCTTCGGGCCGCACGAGGCTGGTCAGTGTGTCAGACGGCGAACCGTCTCCTCCTCACCCCGGCTACTGTGGCCTACTGGATGAGCTGTCTTGACGATGAAGGATCCAATTCTCTCGTTAAGATGAGGCAGATCGCGCAGGTTCTCTGCCGGGCCGGGTTGCACCTTGGCTCCACCACCGTGGCACGATTACTTGCGCAGCCTCAGCGGCCCCGACCGACAACCGTCATCCAAGCGGCCGGTCGCAGCGTGCAAGCTGCAAGACCGAACGATGTCTGGCATCTCGACCTCACGACGGTGCCCACGTCACTCGGTTTCTGGACATCCTGGTTGCCATTTGCCCTGCCGCAGCGTTGGCCTTTCTGCTGGTGGGCTGCGGTGGCGGTCGACCACTTCTCCCGACGGATCATGGGCTTAGCCGTCCATGCACAACAGCCCACCTCTGCTGCCGTACGAGCATTTCTTGGACACACGATCTGTAAGACGGGAGCTGAACCTAAATACTTCATCACTGATCAAGGGAAGCAGTTCGTTTCGGCGGCGTTCAGAAGGTGGTGTCATCGTCGAGGTATCCGGCAGCGATTTTGGGCCATCGGCAGGTACGGCAGCCTTGCCGTCGTCGAGAGATTCATCCGAACGAGGATGCTGCAAGCTGTGCTGACTGGACACGCAGGTCCAGCCATGACCTTTCGAACCACGCGCCCGTATGGGGCTCGGATCCAACCCTCCGGTTAACAGCCCGAGAGTGTGGGAACGTGCCCCTTCTGGTGGCACGTAAGCCCGCGTGGTATCAAAAGATACGAACCCCGACCGGCGTCTGCCGATCGGGGCTCTCTATGCGTGGGTCCCGATGACTCGGGACTGGGATTACGTGGCTCCCCACGTGATCGGTGTTTCGGACTATTCTCTCGGTTCGAAACGGGGTTCGTCTAGGCGCCCACGTTCAAGAGTTCGAACTTGTGCCCTTTTCGAAATGTGGATTGTCCGGAGGAGTGAATCGCGGGCAATTCGAACCGGCGGGGAGAAGGCGCACGGACCAGGCCATTCCCCACCAAATCCCTTCTGAAGTATGATCAGTCACCTTCACAGGGGTAGTTGCTGTTCGATTGAAGTCGAAATCCCGGAGCCACAGCACTCGCCATGACGAGCTTCCCGGATCATGCTGCCACGCGCGATGCACGCATGCCAGGAAAGTCCCAGCCCGTACCGATCTCGGTATCGGATGTAATCAACAAGTAGTGAGGTTACCCGTGAAAAAACGTAGTTCAGCTCTGCAGCCTGTGTGGTTGTGCATATCGGTGTTTATCGCTTGTTTTCCCTCGGTTGCAGCCGCCGCCGAAACGCCGGCGGAGGCGTCCGAAGTTGCGTCGGATGATGACATGACGCTGCCTCTTAAATCCGACAAAACACTGAGCTTCAGCATTGACGAGGCTACCTGGATGTCGCTGGATGTATCGCCGCAAGGCGATCGACTTGTGATCGAGGTACTTGGAGATCTCTACCTGCTGCCGATTGAAGGCGGTCAGGCCATACCTTTGAGTACCGGCATGCATTTCGACAGCATGCCTCGGTTTTCCCCTGACGGGTCGCAGATCGCTTTTATCAGTGATCGGAATGGCCCGGATGATCTGTGGATCATGCCAGCAAGCATCAGCAGTGACGACAATAACGATGCCGACGCGCAGGCACCCGTGAAGCTGACAAGCTCAACTTGGGACACGCAATTAACCTCCCCGACCTGGTCACCCGACGGCGAGAGCATCGTCGTTTCAAGAACGGTCGGGAGCCTGGGGACTTTTGAGTTGTGGACTTATCACATCGATGGCGGCAGCGGGGTACAAATCACCAAAGCCAAGCCAAGCGAAGATACGCGGTCCAGTGATCGGCACAATGCCCTGGGACCGACATTCTCCCCGGATGGTCGCTACCTTTACTTTGCCAAAAAATCCGGTGGATTTGGCTATAACCTCAGGTTTCCCATGTGGCAGATCGCCAGGCGAGACCTGAGAGCCGGCGATGAGGATGTTCTGACGAAGGCACAGGGGAGCGCATTTTCGCCAATGATTTCCCCGGATGGATCGCAGCTCGTTTATGCCACACGTTATGAACAGCAAACCGGCCTGCGGATCAGAAACCTGGCCAGCGGTAAGGACGAGTGGCTCGCGTTCCCGGTGCAAAAGGATTTACAGGAGGCCTGGTTTGAGCGTGATCTTCTGCCGGCATCTGCTTTCACGCCAGATGGCGAGGCAATCATTACGACCATAAACGGCAAGTTGGTCCGAATTGATACACGCACAAAATCTGTCGTCGATATACCGTTTCAGGTTGATGTTGAAAAACAGGTGGCCGAGCGCCTCCACTTCCCGTACCGGGTCGAGACCGGGCCGGTTGAAGCGCGAGTAATCTCTAATCCGGTGTTATCACCGGACGGCAGTAAGCTGGCATTTTCGGCCTTCGCCCGCATCTATGTACAGGACCTTGAAAGTGGCCGTGTGGAAGCCGTATCACCCGAAGGCGTAGCAACGGCGTTTCCCGATTGGTCGCCAAAGGGTGACGAAATCGTCTATGCAAGTTGGCAAAATGGGGGCGGCCATATTTATCGCCAGGCTGCCAGAAAGGGCAGCAAACCGAAGCGGATCAGCAAGCACGCTGCCTATTACTCTTACCCGGTCTGGTCGCCGGACGGCGCGCGCATAGTTGCCCTGCGGGGGTCGGGATATGAACGGCAGATTCGCGAATCGGATTTCGGCCCGGTAACTGGTTCCGATGTGCTTTGGTTTGATGCGAAAGGGGGAGAAGCGCACCTGGTTGTGCCGGCGCGCGGCTTATCACGGCCACACTTCGGGCCTCAAGCCGATCGCCTATACCTGCAGCTTGGGTCTGGTGGCAAGAAGAATTCGCTGGTATCGGTTCGATTTGATGGCACTGACCGCCGGGAGATCCTGAGTTCGGGAGGGCCCGGCTATTCCAGTGCCGAGCCGATGGCATCTGAAGTTATTCAACTATCGCCCGATGGCAGCCACGCGCTGATTCAGCATTCCAATCAAGCTTATGTCGCTGCGCTGGTGAACACTTGGCTTTCGCAGCAGGCTGTGAATATCAAGAGTTCTGCACTTCCTCTGGTCAAGCTTACAGATGTTGGCGCTAGTTTCGTGCGTTGGAATGCAAAAGGCGACACGATCACATGGTCGGCAGGCAATCACTTTTATCAACGCCCGCTCGTTTCTTTGGACTTTAAGGCAAAGAAAAAAGCGGACAAGGATAAAGAAGAACAATCAGCTGAAGAGGTTAAGGGCTCGGAAGAATCAAAAGAGCCCGAGCCGCTGGCAGAAGAGCACGAAGCGGTTGTGGTGCACAAGGTCAGGGTATTCCTACCCAGAGCCGAGACACCCGGCGCCATCGCGCTGGTCAATGCCACAGCGATTACGATGAATGGCGATGAGGTAATCGAGGATAGCGTCATTGTGATCTCAGACGGCCGCATCGCAGAAGTGGGGTCGCGCGCCAACGTAAAAATCCCCGAGGGGTACGACCGCTGGGACATGAGCGGCAAGGTTATCGCACCGGGCTACATTGATACGCACGCACACTACGATGTTCGTCAGGAGGTCCCGAGTTTCAGCAACTGGTCGTTTCTGGCAAACCTTGCCTACGGTGTAACGACGGGTATCGATGTACAGCCCAGCACCATCGATCTGATCTCCGCACAAGATATGGTCGACGCCGGCCTCATGCTGGGGCCTCGAGCCTATTCCACTGGGCCTGGAATTTTCAGCGACCACCAATTCAGTTCCAAACAACAGGCCTACGGTGTGCTGAAGCGATACAAAGAACACTATGGCGTAAGGAACCTGAAGGCTTATTTAACTGGAGACCGCAAACAGCGTCAGTGGTTATTGCAGGCAGCAAAGGAGTTGCAGTTGATGCCGACTACCGAGGGTGGTCTGGATATGAAGATGGATCTCACCCACATGATCGATGGCTTCAGTGGCAACGAGCACAATTTCCCTCTGGACGCGTTGTACGACGACGTAGTGCAGCTGGCAGCCCAAACCAGAATCGCCTACACGCCGACCCTCCTCGTGTTATACGGCGGGCCTGCGGGTGAGCATTATTTTTACAACAACGAATCGCCCCACGATGATGCCAAGCTTCGGCGCTTCACACCGTATGACGCTCTCGCGGCCCGCACGCTGCGAAGAGGTTCCTGGGTTCACGAACGTGAATATGCCACAACCCGTGTTGCGGAGCAGGCCATGAAAATTGTGGATGCCGGAGGACAGGTCGGCATTGGTGCTCACGGTCAGTTGCAGGGACTGGGCTATCACTGGGAGCTGTGGTCGGTGGCGAGTGGCGGTTCGAACTACAATGCTTTGCGTTCCGCCACACTAATGGGCGCTCAGATGATTGGCCTGGATCAGGATCTCGGATCCCTGACTGCGGGAAAACTTGCCGATCTTGTCGTGCTGAACAGTAACCCACTTGATGACATACGAAACAGCGCGGACATCCAGTATGTGATGAAAGG
>JBDGZZ010000271.1:0-5552 GCA_039588335.1 Gemmatimonadota bacterium
GCCTGACAGATCGGCGCCGGCTCATCAGGCGATGGAACTCTTCAGCCCGGGCTTTCATCTCCGGCTCCGGCCGGCGAACGAAGTCCAATGGGACGAAACGATGTGCTGCTCGGGTCATAACGTCTCCGGAAGAAAAGACACTTTAGGAAAGGTATGGGCGGGGAGCGGGGAGCAGGGAGCAGGGAGCGGAAGGGAAGCGGGCTCGGTGTTGGTTTTTCCAGACTTCCTAGGGCGATTCCGTCGAGGTTGCTCTAGGTTTGGCAAGACTGATTCAGGTCTAACGAAGGTCAGATGTACGGGCTGAAAAGCCGAGCGGTCCCGTCCCGCAACTGAATCAGCAAGCGGCGGGCGTCGACTTCGGCTTTGGTCAATTCGCGGGCGCCCCGCAGCTTGTGTTCGACCAGCAGCTCCATCTCAGTGGCCAGGGCTTCGTCATAACATTCGACATTGAACTCGAAATTGAGCCGCAGAGAGCGGGGATCCCAATTGGCGGAACCAATGAGAGTCCAAGTGCGATCTACGATCATGAGCTTGGTGTGGTCGAACGGCGGTGGAGTCAGGAAGATGCGGCACCCTCGTTCTAGCAGTTGCCAATGCTGTGCCGTGGATACCCACGCGACAACGGGTTGGTTGCTGACTTCGGGTAGTACGATCTGAACCTCGACTCCGCGCATTGCGGCGATGTTCAAAGCTGCTATCAGCTCGCGGTCGGGTAGGAAGTAGGGGGTGACCACACATATTTTCGATCGCGCGGCTGCAATCGCTCCGTGCAATGTCAGTCGGAGCTTGTCGAAGTCCGCACCTGGCCCATCCGATATACCCCTCGCCACAACCGAGCCAGCCTCGTGCAGGATGGGGAACCAATCGTCGCCGCGAAGCACCTCCCTGGTAGTGAATGCCCAATCTTCAGCGAACACTTCCATCAAGTGCCCAACTACGGGACCCTCTATTCGGAAGTGGAGATCCTGGACCGGGCGTTTGGGTTTGGCACTGAGCACGTGTCCCGCGCGAATGTTCATCCCGCCCGTGAAACCCACGGCTCCATCAGCAATCAAGAATTTCCGGTGCGACCGCAGATTCGCGAATGGAATCCTCCAGGGAAGCCAACTGTGCATGAAACGGGCGATGCGCACACCCCGTCTGCGCAGTTCCCGCACCATGGAAGGGAAAGAGTAACGCACTCCGATTGCGTCGATCAGCACCCGGACCTGCACGCTGCGCCTGACCGCGCGTTCGAGAGCATCCGCAAAGGCGGTACCGGCGTCATCCTGGTCGAATATGTAGGTACCCAGCGCGATCGAGCGTTCAGCTCGCTCGATTGCCTCCAACATCTCCGGATAGGCCTCATCGCCGTTGACTAGCGGTACCAGCCGATTCCCCGGCAGTGGCGCCCTCGTCGTGACTCTTCCGACGACGCGTGCCAGGGCTTCCAGTTGGCCCTGGGACCCGGACAGGTCCGCCGAGACCACTTGCCAGTCGGTGATCGTATCGCGTAGGGCGAACCGCACGTCGATGCCCAGCTTGCGAAGCTCAGTTGCCCTACGGTGAATTCGGTTGATCCCCAACAGCAAGTAGAGTAGCGCACCCAGGACCGGCACCAGCCATATGAGACCCACCCATGCAACAGCAGCCCTCGTATCGCGCTTGTGCAGTATCGCGTGGGCCGACGCGATTACCGCCAGCACCCCTGAGAGTACCGCTACAATGATCGGTCGGAGTGTCTCGAGAGTGGTGAGCATCGGCGTAAGAGAAGCTAAATCACGAGGGGAGACGCAGCCATCGGCTACCGATCTTCCGGTGGGTCGAGGAGAGACAGCTGGATTGGCACAACGCACTCAGGGACATCGTTGACGGGCTTGTTGACCAGGCTGCTTACCGGATGCGCCGTCAATACCTCGTCAGGAACAGGCTCGAGTAGATGAATCAGTTGTTGGGTGTCCCGCGTGGCCGATTCCAGCCAGCGATCGTAGTCGGTTGGCTGCAGGATCGCAGGCATCCTGTCGTGAATCGGCCTTACGATGCCATTGGCATCGGTAGTCACGATGGTACACGACTCGACTACCTCATCCGTTGGGCCCTGCCAACGGTCCCAGAGCCCCGCGAAAGCCAGTGGTTTCCCATCGTGCCGGCGGATCAGGTACGGCTGCTTGCGCCCGGCTGATTTCCGCCATTCGTAGAACCCGGTGGCGACCACGAGACAGCGACGCTTCCTGAAGGGATCCCTGAACGCCGGTTTCGTCTCAACGGTCTCCGCCCGAGCGTTGATAGTGCGGCCGCCCCAATCCCGATCGCGTGCCCAGTGTGGGATCAGGCCCCACCTGAGCAGCACTGGTTCCCGTTGGCGCCCTGCCTGCTGCTGGCGCACGGCCAGGACTTTGTCAGTGGGAGCAATGTTGTAACGAGGCTCGAACAGCTGTTCGACTTCCTCGAGTGAGAGGTTGAAGGCCTGTGCCAGCTCCTCGGGAGTGGCGTCGAGCGAGTATCTACCACACATGGACGCGAATCGCCGTAAATGGTCGGAAGTTCATATCACCATTGATTCTACGTTCGAAAGTACGTTGATTTGAGGAGGTCTGCCAAACGCTACGGACCTGGTTCGCGACTCGAGCGACTTGTACTTCAGAGCACTATTTGACTGCACCGGCGCGCTGCCGGGTGCATCCCGTATTATGGAGTGGAAGAGCACGCTCATGGCGAACACGCTTCCTGACGTCGTATTGGAAACATCGCACACCCGGCCTAGCGGTCGCAAAGTCCGGACTGCGGACTGCCAGAACTGCCTCCTGATGCACAGCCTGCAGGCAGCCCGGATCTCATCATCTACGATACAGGCAATATGCCAGCGTATGTGGCTCGTGACCGCAAAACGGCGTCAGATCCTGTTCTCTGAGGGAAACCAAGCTTCCCATCTGTACGCGATCCGCTCCGGCAAGGTGAAGCTCGTCAAGGTGAACGCGAGCGGACGCGAGCATGTGACTGCAGTTCTCGAGCCCGGGGACATGTTCGGTTTCGAGGCCGTGTTCGACAGCTCCTACACAACTGCCGCAGAAGTGCTGGCAGACTCCGAACTGTGCCAGGGCTCGCGCGATGACTTCCGCAAGTTGATGGCACAGATACCAGACTTCGCTGGCGATATAGCGCGGTACCTACACCACCAGTTATGTCGCACACGTGAGCGCCAGATGAGCCTCGGTGCGCTCAGCGCCTCCGCCAAGCTGGCCTCGTACATCATCCAGAGTCTTCCTGACGGCTCGGACGAGACGGGCCACAATCAGATGGTAGCTCACGACCTGACCCTGAAGGAGCTGGGCGGTATTCTCGGCCTTTCGCCCGAGACAGTCTGCCGCGTGCGGGGTGACCTGAGTGCCCAGGGAGTCATTGAGACGTCACCCAGCGGAATAAGAGTGCGCAACCTACGGTCCCTGCGAGATCTGGCCGGCGTGTAGAAAATTGACATGCGTCAATGTGTAGAATGACGTCAGTCAAGGCGTAGCCCCGCCAGCATCCCCTATACTGCTCAGTTCCGGCTCAAGTTGGGACCGCTCTGACCAGGTCCGGCCATCGCCCACCGAGACCGATCCACACATCATTAAGGCGGTTTCACGAAACAGAGGGCGATGTGTTCAAGAACCGCAGGTTTTCTTGAGTGTACTACCTCGGGGCAAGCGACTGTGAAACTTCGTCTCAGGAAGGAATTCCAGTGATCCGAGCCGCTCCACAGCACGCTCGACGGGATCTACCAATCACTGACGTCGGGAACGCTCTTGTCGTCGTGGTCGTATTGCTGAGCGCTGCGTGTGGTTCGGCCGACAGAGATGATACCGGCACGCCGCAGTCGACCCCGCATGTTGCGACGTCAGAAGAAGGCCTGCACTTCGCCGACGTTACGGAGCAGGCAGGGATCAACTTCGTACACTCAATCGGAGATGACAGTCTCTCGAACCTCGTTGAGTCATCCGGCGGCGGCGTAGCCTTCCTCGACTTCGATCAGGACGGTTTTCTGGACCTCTACGTGGCAAATGGTGCATTCGTCGAAGGGTTCAGCAACGGACCCAAGCCCAGGGAAGAACTCCAAAACCGGCTGTATCGAAACCGAGGAGACGGCACCTTCGCCGACGTGACCAATCGGGCCCGGGTGAGTGATGAAGGATACGGTATGGGGGTCGTGACTGGCGACTACGACAACGACGGTTACCCGGACATCTATGTCACCAACTATGGCTCCAACGTTCTCTATCACAACCAGGGCAACGGGACCTTCTCCGACGTCACCGAGAGGTCGGGAGTAGGAGGCGACGATTGCAGCGTCGGAGCCGTATGGTTCGACTACGACAATGACGGCCTGTTGGACTTGTACGTGGGGAACTACATCGACTTCGATCCCGAATACGAGTACTTCTATACGCCGGACGGGTTCCCCGGTCCGGAAGCCTATGCGGGCCAGCCCGACGTGCTCTACCGAAACAGAGGCGATGGGACATTCGAGGATGTCACGCAACACACCGGCCTCTACCGATCGGATGGCCGGGCGATGGGAGTTGGTGCTGCGGACTACGATCACGATGGCTTCGTGGACGTCTACGTCGCAAACGATGCAATGGAGAACTCACTCTATCGCAACGAAGGCGGGACGAGTTTCAGGGATATGGGACTCATCGCTGGTGTTGCCTACAACCACCGCGGTAACGCAACATCGAGTATGTCGGTGGACTTCGCGGACTATGACGGAGATGGCGACACGGACATCTACCTCTCCGACATGTCATACAGTGCTTTGTACCGAAATGAAGGACAAGGCCTCTTCGCCGACATGACGTACCAGGCAGGAATCGCCTCGTCCAGCGGTCAGTTCGTGGGTTGGTCTGCTGCATTTCTGGACTACGACAACGACGGCGACGTCGACATCTTTCAGGTAAACGGCGACCTGCACCATTTGTATGGTCAAGAAGATCAGCTATTTGAAAACCTTGGCGACGGAAACTTCAGCGATGTCGCCCTCGATCGCGGCAGATACTTTGAAGAGGAGCTAGTGGGCCGGGGGGCTGCATTCGGGGATTATGACAATGACGGTGACGTCGATGCCTTCATTGTCAATCTCAACGATCAGGGCGTGCTGCTGCGCAATGAAGGTGGGAACGAGAACAACTGGCTGCTACTGCAGTTAGAAGGTCGAGTCAGCAACCGTGATGCAATAGGTGCCAGGGTGACTGTGATCGCGGGCGGCAAGACCCAGGTACTCCAGAAGAAGAACTCGACAGGTTATCTGTCGCAGAGCGACCCACGTATGCATTTCGGGCTGGGCGTCAGTGACTCCGCCGAGCAGATCGAGATAGTGTGGCCTTCGGGCACCGTTCAAACACTCGAGAATGTTCGAGCTGGACAGGTTTTGAAGGTGATTGAACCTTAGACCAATGCGTCGCAATCGGACTGTCATCGTCTTTGGCGCTGTGGCGACCTTGGTGCTGGTGAGTGTGTCCCGTTTCTCTTCTTCTGAGGATACACCCCAGGGCCTACTCATCATCACCCAAGTACCGGCCAGAGAAGGCGGACCT
>JBDGZZ010000272.1:0-6184 GCA_039588335.1 Gemmatimonadota bacterium
ATGGGCCCTCCCGCGGACGGCCTTATGCCAGCGTCACTGTGATCGCACCAGCTGCGAACTCTGCCGTGTCGCCGTCGTTGATCGCCTTCGGCGTAGTCAACGGCGTGAAGAAATACACGTCACCGGCAGTCACTGCACCACAGATAGCCATGTCCGTGATCGTGCCCCAGTTGCCACCAGACGCGGTCGCAAACGTCTGGACGTTCGTGTTGGCGGTCAGTCCGTCGCTACCTGACGTTGCATCCCATTCGGCGTCAAGCGGTCCGCCAGTGTCCTTACGCGCATACGCGTTGCCGACAGGTTCCGTGATCCCAACCGTGCCCGTGTCAGCGTCAAGGATCGTCGCCGTCGCCAACAGCAGATAGATGTCCGTTGGCTTCCACGCAACTTGCGTTCGAAACATCACATTGATCAATCGATCTTCGAGAAAGTCGCTCATTTCGCTCATAGCGATACTCCTTTGATATCACGTCGGACGGTTAATACCGCCTGATCGTCTTCGTCAGCAATTGCTTCGGGCGACAGCTTCCCAGTCCTCATCAGCCGCACCGTGTGGCTCATGAATTCTTTGATCGGTTTCCCGAATGCCCACACCTCGACCGGCTCAACCATGGCATCGACGTACAGCATACGCTTGTCGCCGATCCCTATCCTAGCCAATAGTGACGCATGGGCAAAACGCAGCAGCTCCGAGTCATACGCTTCGGCGTCAGTCATCCCCGGACATTGCCGGCTGCCGTCGCGGTAAAACGTGACCGGTCGACCGAGAATGCATCGCGTCGCAATTGTCTGCGGACGGTCGCCCTCGTGCGGGTCCTTCACCCGCATTCGCTTTGTTAGCAGTGACGGCCGACAGTGTCCCGATAATTGTTTAATCATGTGTGAGAATGGGTAGTCATTTAAGGTCACACTCGTAAGCCTTCGGAGGAGTCTCCAAAAGATCATAGTGAACTGTTCGTACGTTCTTGCTGCAGGCAACCTTTACGCCTGCATGATACGCATCCAGGCCGAGCGTCCAATCCTCCGGGATAACATGGCCCCTCCATTGCTGAGATTGGCCTCCCTCTGTTTCGCCGGCCTGAATAAGGCTGTCAATCGTGCGAAATCCAGTCCATTTTTCATTAAACCATGGAGTGCATCGCATCACGAAACAACCCGTGTTCGGCAACAAAATGGGAGAATCGATATTTTCCGAGGTAAACACCTGTGGCAAGTGGTGAAAATCAGCAATGCTAAACTTGCGAATTTTGTAGCCCGTCGTGGAGATATCCGTACGGGCAGTGCTGGTTAGACCCCGCTGATCCTTGATTGCACAAGGCGCATGGATGATGTCGGCACCGATCTCGTTCATGTCGTCAATCAGTATTGCAATCCAGCCGGCGTTGGCCTCGACATCTCCATGTAGCATTGCGAAATAATCGCAACTCTGATTGCGGCACTCAGCCACATTGCAATTGAAGTTCCAGCAGAGAAGGCTGCTGGCTGGGGACCGTCCGATAAGGAGGTTCGCATACCCGGCAGGTGTCGCGTACTCAGCACTGAGTTCAGACTCCTGTTTAACCATGCCATTGTTCGGTCGGGCGAGAAACACCTTTGGCAACTGCATATCCGGCCCCGGCCCAACTTTTCCAACCCAAATCCCTCCGCAGCTGTTGGGTGGCAGCTGGAACGTTTCGTGAACCAGTCCATTCTTGACGGCATCATCTACCGCCTTGGTGACATCCGGTTCGCTCCCGTAGTCATGACAGACGATGATCCCATTGTCAGATAGAACCTTTAACGCATTACGAATATCCCTGGCGGGCTGGTCGCCAACATGATCCCCGTCGATGAAGACCATGCCGGCACCGTTGCCCTTCCAGGAGTATTCGTCACTGCGTGTCTGCTCCCAGGTAACGTTCGGCAACTTCTCCGCAACCTCCTTGATGGTCGATTGCGGTTCAATTGACGTTACAGGTTTACCTGTGGCAGCAAGGACCGTTGTACTGCGGCCACAATAGCTGCCGACTTCGACAATATCTCCGTCGGCTTTTGTTGCAGCCTCATACAAGGCGAGCGCCTCACGCGGGCTGAGCCAGCCAGCAATCTTCTTCGCACGATCCCAGGCTGACTCGAAGTTCATCGTTCACCGAACTTTCACTCGTCGGGTTTGACCAGACGCCTGGTTGGCGGCATCGTCAGTCTCGGCCTCCATCGCCACGGCAACAACCGTGTCGAACGACGTCAGCATCAATGCCGTATTGGTGGGGGCAGTCGGCACTGTCAAGTAGTGGGTGGCATCCGTGATGACGAGGTTGTCCCCGATCGCCACATTGGTTGTACCGCCATCCACTTGCACGTCAACAATGGCACCCTTCTGTGGTCGCATTAGATTCACGACACACGGACCGGTGCCTCCCTCCTTGGCCCAACCGGCAAACAATTTAAGGCTTGCTGTAGCTGGCTTTTCGATAACCGCCCCCAGCCGCGTCCTGTTCTCTGCCTGAGTAGGTTCGCCTCTGGTGCTTTCGATGGTGGCGTCTTCGACAAAACAGAAGGCCGCCCCCTTCGAGAATGCTGTAGTGCCTGCAAACCAGAACCGATCACCATCGGGCTCTGAAGTGAAGGCGTATTGGACACTAGATCGTCCCATTAGTGATCTCCTTCATCAGACCTTGTAGAGATAGAAATTGCGGCGGCGGTTCTTGCATTTGTACTGCATCGAGTTGTTGCAGTGAACATGCTTGACCATGTCCTGGTAGGGCGCGTCTTTCGGACGTCCCCAATTCAGGTACAGGCCGGTCTTCCAAATCGCCTTGAAGACGTCAAAGTTCACCCCAATGACGGGGTCGGCTTTGTAGTCAGTTGCGGCCCCGGCGTTGTCGTCCAGGTACGGCACCGCCACGATCGGGTTCTTGCGGAAACGGACCATTCCGTAGAACTTGTCCATCTCCGGCCCGAGGTTATCGTTCTGCTGCTCGGCCAGTTCTTCGAGAATCTGGCAAACAGCATACGTCGTCGCCATCCCGCAACGCACGCGACCGTTCTCGTTACCACCATCCGGGAATTGGTTGGGGTTCTTGAACTGGGTTTTGTACATTGCCTCTCTAAGCGATCGGACCAGGTCCGTACGCGAGATCACCTTGTAGGTGTTCGTGTAGTTTCTCCAGGTCGTGTTCGCCGTCGGGTTGATCCCGGCAACGTCCGTAGTCGACCACCCCGTAGGGTTGATGCCGTTGAAACCCTTGGTCGCTGACGGATTGATATACCAGGTTATCCCGCGAGGTTTCAGCTTTTCGGCCTGGTCGGTGTCATTGGCCGGCTTGCCCCAGAAATTAGCCTCCATCAACTCGGCCAGCGAGTCGAGGGCGTCGTGACGACGCACGGCAATCTCCGAGATGATCCGTTCAATGCCGGAGTTGAAGGCCTCCTCCCGCTCGTCATACGCGAAGTGGGTTTGTTGAAAACTCCACGGCACGACAGCGGTCGCCATGACGTCCTGCACGTTAATCTCTTGTTTAGCGAAGAGGCCCGTATTGGAGGCTGCCCCGCTGTGGTTCAGCTGCACTTTCCAGTCCAGTTGAACACCACCCGACTCGTTCTGTCGAGGATCGAGAAAGACGTTCCCGATCCCGAAATATTGAGTCAAGGTTAAACTCAGGTCGACCCACGTTCTGCGATCGTATTTGCGCAGAGTGGTCACCACAAGATCGGCCAGTTGGTCTGGCCGAAATCCAGTTGCCATTGTTTATCTCCCAGTTAGACCCCTTGCTCAAACTGGTTGGCCAGCGCCTTGATCTCTTCGTAATCCTGTTGAAACAGCCCGTCGGGGCGGAGTTCGCCCTTTTCGAGTGATCCAGGCTCACGATGAGTGGGTCGGCTTATGGAGCCGTTGGCGCGGGACTTCAGCTTTTCGGCCAGGGCCCTTCTCTCATGTTCTTGCTGAAGATTTCCATGGACGTACCGCACGGCACGTCTCAGAGCGTCTTCGCGAGAGGCGTTGGGAGTCATCCCGCCGAACTGGAGCACGACCTGCATTAGCTGCTGCCGCGCGTAGTCTTGCGGGGAATTGGGGGCGATTTGCCCCTTGCCTAACACGGAACTGTAAACATCGCCTAGTCCGTCAACTGCGTTGTCGAACCAGCCGGCAAATTCGGCGGCCTCCTCCTGCTGTTGCTGGAGGAAGTACGCCTGCAGCTGCTGCTGTTGTTGCTGCAGCTGTGTCTCGTAATGTTTGTGCAGACCCTCGATGGCACCGCGGATGGACGGGTCCACATCCTCGGAGAGTTCGATCTTGAAGGGTTCTGTCTGGGTTGGCGGTTGCTGCCAATCCTGTTGAGGCGGGGGTTGTGGCGGCGCGTATTGTTGGGGCGGATACGCTTGTGTGTATGGTTGTTGTTGCTGCGGGGGCTGCATTGGCTGCTGAGGGGCAGCAGATTGCAGTGCATTACGGTCCCATGCCGTGAGCAGGTTGGTCAGCTCGGCATCGTCTTCTACCCGCGATACGAGTGATTCGGGTAGCCCGTATTGGTCGATCGCCTCCCGCTGCAGGTCAGAATACTGCGGCTCTTCAGGGGGCGACTCGGGGGGCGACGACTCAGCGTCAGAGTAGGTCTCGGAGACCTCGCTGATGATATCGTCGATCTGGGGCTCTTCGGGCGTCTGGGGGGTTTCTGGAGTTTCCATACTCCAAATGACTAGCAGAAAACCTGATTAACTGACAAGTCCTAGCCCCGCCCCGCCATGCCGCGCCACGCCTTTCCCCGCCCCGCCCCGCCTGCCGATCCAAGCCTTGCCTTGCCGAGCCACGCCTTGCCTTGCCTTGCCAAGCCTCGCCAAGCCAAGCCTCGCCAAGCCACGCCCAGCCATGCCTCGCCTCGCCGCGCCATGCCAAGCCTTGCCTTGCCTTGCCGATCCAAGCCTTGCCCAGCCAAGCCAAGCCACGCCCAGCCATGCCCAGCCATGCCTTGCCTCGCCGCGCCCAGCCAAGCCAAGCCCGGACTTGCCCCGCCAAGCCCCGCCTTGCCGCGTCAAGCCTCGCCTCGCCGCGTCAAGCCCTGTCGGAAGGATTCTGCATGTCTTTGATGACCTCCTCCAGCTTGTCTTGTCGTTTCGCCAGGGATTGCATCAACCCGTAGATTCCTTCGCTGACCATCAGCTGACCTTGGTGGGCCTTACGGGATTCCTCGTCCATGTCGTCCCAGCGGACATTTCTTAGGATGTCCAATCCTTTGCGGACCTGCACGTCAGCACGCCTCTTGCGGTTATTGGCGAGCATTCCGTGCTCATTGGCTTTTGCGATTCGGTATCCTGTGTTTCGGATGCAGACCATCGCGTACGAATACTCCTGGAGAAGTCGATGGGCAGCGCTTCCCACCACTTGCTGGACCCTTGGTCGAGGCAGGTCCAACAGACTTTGGAGAACCTCGTAGGGGTAGATTTGATCTGGCTGCCCGGATTTCACGAGGTCGATCAGCACTTGTTGGTTTGACCTTCCGTCTGATCTCCGAATTTTGAATTGTTCTGTCATTTTTCATGTCCTTTGTATGAGAATTGAAACCTTGCCTAGCCGATGGATCGGCCATCGCCGATTCCCTCGACGAATCCAGCGTGATCGATGATCTTTTCGAGGTCTTCCCAATTGAGACCAGCGTCTGGGACAAAGAACCCATCGGCAATCAAAGTCCATGTCAAGAATTGCGGTCGAACGCGCATGACCCGCTTTCCTCCGATTCCAACGGAGAGGCGAGAGTGGAACCTCTTGTCGGCAAACAGTTCGTCGATCCCTGTTGGCCCGTCGTAGACCAAAGGTTCCTCAAGATTGTTGAAGGCAATGGCCCTCTGAACGGCCGTTCCCATCCTGGTGATCTTGCCGGTGTTGACCAAGCATTTCTTGATCTTAGAGGTGGGCTGGACGACCTCAACCCCGTTGTGGTACAAGCCCCCGTGCCACTCGAGCTTTGCAATCGCCTGCAAGTCGTTGTCCGTCTTCTTCCGCTTTGCAGTGAGTGCTTTGATCTCCCGGCACAGTTCGTACTCAGGATCGACCATCCGGGGGTTGTGCATGAGAAGGGGCGAACGCCCAACTAACGTGATTCGAATCTTCATCCTCGTACCCTCCATTTAGAATTAGCACTAGCCGTTAGTGCTTTGCCATATCTTAGGGTAATGGCTAGGGTACGTCAAGGGGTGTCCACACCGCCCC
>JBDGZZ010000273.1:0-5540 GCA_039588335.1 Gemmatimonadota bacterium
TTTCGTCATAGTCACGGAGGTGAGGATGCCTGTCGGTCAACTCGACGAAGGAGGGGAACATCAATTCGCCGCGATCGGGTCTGGTGACATTTGCGTTGGCAGCGATTTCGGCGAGAAACTGGGGATCTCGCGGGGTACGGTCGGTCACCGGGAATGTCTCGTGGGCGACGGATGCTAAATGCACGCCGCCGTTATCGGGATTGATCGCGAGTGCCAAATCAAGCCGTCCAACGCCCACTCCGTTCCCGACACCTTGCGCTATGAGTGCCGGTGATTCCGGCCTGGACAACGGGCGGTTTGGGAGCGTGACGACGGTTCGCTTGGGTTCGATTGTCCACTGCTCGACGAGATCTGCCACCACGACATCGATCCCCGATACTTCCTGAGCCAGCGCCGCATTGTCGGGCGGGTCGAGATTCGTCAGGGCGACGATGACGTGGGCGCCAGCCGCGCGGAGCGCGCGCACCTCACGTGTCGCGGCCTCTTGAAAGGTCTCGAAAGTGAAATCGTCGAGGATGCTCCGGGGCAGCAATCCGCGAACCTTGGGATTCACGAGCCCGAACAAGCCAATACGCGCCGCGCCGACTTCGACGATGTGATGTGGCGTGAACAGGAGTGAGTCTTCGGCTCGCACATTGGCGGCTAGAAACGCTATGCCAGGAAACTCTTCACGTACCCGCTCGAGGCCCGTTGCTCCCAAGGACAGTTCGAACTCGAAAGGGACGGACAGTGAGTACCCGAGCTCTGAGAGGGTCGCGTAGTCGAGTCGCGCCCGATCCTCCTCGGTCGCGCCCAAGTCGCCGCCGCGTTCGCCAAGGTCAGTGATGATAGTGAAGTCCGCACCCCGCACCGAATCGGCGAGCAATTCGTTTATAACCGTGTGACGCGGCCCGATCTCGCCCAAGTTCACCGGCAACTCAAACACGCGTGTGTCACCAACGTCAACGCGGTTCATTTCTCCCACGTGCCAGCGGTTGGGGTCGTCGATCCACTCGGCCCCGTACTCCTCGACGATCATGGCTCGGTCGTCACGCCGCGTGCGCATCCGCCTCATGCGGACCACCGTACGGCGCAGGTCCGGGAATTCCGCCTGCGTTCGCGGGTTGTCCTCGATCCATTGGAGGAGGTCGGCGCCCTCACGCCATGGGTCCTGAACGATCAGGACGTTGTCCGATCGCAGTGCAGGCACTGAATCCACCTGCTCAATGGTGTCTCTTGCCGCTAGGATCTCAGGCAGTTCGTCGCCACGAGGGGCCTCGGAAGTTTGGAAGATCGCGAATCCGGGCAGGCGCCAGGCGGGGTGACTGACCAAACGAAACCGGGTATTCTTTGCGTTGGCTTGCTCAGTCAAGAGTTCGTGCTCTGCCTGAGCCCGTAGTACACCAAGCGCACCGAGGCTCTGTCCCGTGTAGAGAATTGATACGCGTGTGGTATCGATGGTCTGTGCCGTCGCTGCGCGGGCGGCTGCGAGCAGGATGCCACCGAACACTACCGTACCAATCAAAAGCGAGCGGCGCTTCGAGCCGCTCGCTATCATTTCGGAAGACAAACCAGTGTTCATTCGTCCTGTTCGCGGCTCCACTCATTGTCGGTCGGATCGCGGTCGGGAAACCGGCGCGACGGATCGAGAGTGATCTTCTCGATGCGGCGCGGACCGAAGTCCAGGTCGGCTTGGAACGTTCTGCTACCGCCGAACCACACATCCACAGGCCAAGTTACAATCGCGGTCGATTCATCGACCATTCGCGCGTTGGGCATCGACTGGATCGCAGGGCCGCTAGATGCGAACTGAACTTCGAGCACCACGGGCGAGGGCATCTGACCATCCTGGCGTACAGTCACACTGGTTTGCGACTCCGACGTCGTCACACTCTCGATAGATCCGTCCACCGATTCCGTGGTCCATAACCAGTAATACCAGAACCAACCGAGGTCCTGCCCGAGTGCATTGTCCATAAGGAAGACGAAATCCCAGGGCGACGGATGCTTGAAACGCCAAGTCTCGGTGTATTCGCTAATGGCGCGCTGGACGGCGTCGTCACCGACAATACCACCCAGCATGGAGAGCATGAGAGGGGTCTTCGAGTATGTCTGGAAGCCGTACATCGGACCGCCGTAGTTGGCGGCCCACATCATCGGCGGCTCCGACTCGTTGCCGCTGGTACGCCCGTACCGCTGGCCCAGACCGTCGAGGTCGGGCTCCTCGCCCTGCCGGTGGGCGCGAGACAGGATGTTCATGTACTGGTCGAAGCCTTCGTCCATCCAACCGTACCAGGTTTCGTTGGTCCCAACCATCATGGGCCACCACTCGTGGGCGGTCTCGTGATCGGCGGCGCCCTGGTTCGAGTTGATGACCATGGGATACTCCATGCCCGCGCTCGGTCCGTCCTGCAGGGTGAGCTGCGGGAACGGATAGGGAGCCCATAACTCGGAGTAGAACTCCAGTGCGTGCCGTGTGAGCGCGACGGCGTTCTCGAACCGTTCGGCACGCCCGGGGAGATAGACCATGTGGATGGGTACCGGTCCTTTTCCGGGAATCGTCGCACGCGACGCTTGCCAAACGAACTTCTCCGCAGTCGCCCACGCGAAATCGTTGACCGTGTCGGCCACGAAGTGCCACTCCAGTCGGTCTCCCGCAGCGGTCGCCCGGCCGGGGCCAACCTCATCCAGGCCCACGATAGTCACGGTCTCATCGGATGCGAGCACTCGAGAAAGGCGTTCACGCGCTGTCTCCGTCAGCACGTCCTCAGGGTTCTGCAGCACACCCGTCCCGCTCACGATCCAGCCTGCAGGAACGTCAATTCGCACGTCGAAGCGACCAAAGTTGTTATAGAATTCGGCAGGCCCGAGATAGATCTGTGTGTCCCATCCACGCAGATCGTCAAACTTTGCCACCCGTGGGTACCACTGCGTAGGCTGGAACAGCGAGTCCGCCCACCGCTGGGTCATCCGGTGGCCGCGACCGTCGGGGCCACCCGGCAGCTTCGTGTGCCACTCCATCTCCAGCGTTACCGAGGACCGCGGCGCTACAGGTTCCGCCAGTGAAATTCGCGCCAGCGTCTGGTCCATTCCCGAAGCCGCTAGCCGCGGCGGTGGGGCCGGTTCACCGCGACGACGAAACTGCGGCGGCGCATTGAGATCGACAGACTGACCGTCCACTGTGATGCTGGTGACGATCATTCCCTCCGTGGTCTCGGCCGGCACCGAGAAGCCACGCGGCACCTTGGCCCGGAAGATGTTGTGATCCAGCCGGAGCGCGATGTAAGGCATCGCCAGGGGACTGGTGTTGTGGATTACCACAGTTTGCTTCCCGGTGATCGTCTGCGTCGCGGGATCGAGGCTGGCGTTGATCGTATAGTCGGTCTGGAGCTGCCAATAGTTGGCACCGGGGTGCCCCGTGGAATCGCGCGTGCCTGCCTCGAAGGCGTTCCGGATCGCGTTGGTGATCGGAATGTCACGGCGGATTGCACGCTCGGGCAGGTCGGATGTGGCCTGGGCTGAGAGGTCGGCCAATTGGGCCGCGAGGGTCAAGAAAAGGCTCAGGTGGAGAACGCGACGCACTATCATGGATCTTCCTTTATGGGTGTTGCTGATTGGTGGGCGCAGGCGCACGCGCGATACGAACGAGGCAAAATAGGATTGCGCGTTGGGTCGTGCAAGTTGAACTGGACGCACATCAGGGTTCATGCGGTCTATCCGCGTGAATCTCCAGCTTTTGCTGCAGCGAATCGATCTCTTCTTCGAGCTGCTCCCATTCAGTCATGAGGTCTGCTATTTCGTTCTTCAGGTTGTTTCGCTCCTGCTCCAAAGTGTGAACCTCTGCGGCTGCTGTCCGTCGGAAGTAGTCCAGTTCGCAGAACATTCCGTCGATCTCTTCAACACGGTTTTCGGCCGCCTCGATCCTCGTCGTGATCTGCTCCAGGCGCTGCTGAGACTTCGTCAGCTGCGACTCGAGTTTGCGGGCCTCGGACCTTCGAATCCTTTTCTGTGACGGGTCCGTGCGCCGCCTCTCCGTCTTCGCCTTGAGAACCACCTGGTCGACGTCCAGATGATCGTCCCCGCACGCGTGGACGTACTCCTCGTACGTGCCAAGGTAGTCGGTAATACCATCTGACCGGATCTCTAGAACGCGCGTGGCCAATTGGCCAACGAGCCAGCGATCGTGTGACACGAGAATGAGGGTGCCCGGGTGCTTCGCGAGCCCTTCAACAAGAGCCTCGATCGATTCGAGATCGAGGTGGTTGGTGGGCTCGTCGAGTACCAGCACGTTGGGCCGTTCGATACCCAGACGGGTGAAGACGAGTCGCGTTACCTCTCCACCGGAGAGGGCACTCAGCTTCTTCTTGCCGTCGTCGCCCGTGAAGAGCATGAGCCCCATTTGGCTGCGCACGTACCCCAAATCCCGGTCAGCGCAGAAATTCCAGATCCACTCCTCGGCGCTGCCCGTAGGGTTGTCGAACTGTCCCAGGTGGTCCTGTGCAAAGTACCCGGGATGGGTCTCGTAGCCCCACTCAACCTCGCCCGAATCGGCTTCGAGGTGACCCATCGCAATCTTCAAGAGAGTGGACTTACCGATGCCGTTGGGCCCGATGATCGCGAGCCGATCGCCCCGGTTGACGGTGAGATCCACTCCGTGCAGGACTTGGTTGTCGCCGAACGCTTTCTTGATGCCGGCCAGGGCGAGCACTTCGCGTCCGCTATCGCGCCGCTGCTCGAACCGGAATCTCGGATAGCGGCGCGAGCTCTGCGGCTGTACCTCTAGCGCTTCGGCCTTCTTCTCGATCATCCGGACCTTGCTCTGGGCCTGCCGTGCCTTGCTCGCCTTGGCCCGAAATCGGTCTACAAACTTCTGATGGTGCGCTATCTCGCGTTCGCGGGCGGCGATGTCCTTGCCTCGGCGCTCCCGTTCAGCGCGCTTCGCTTGGATGAAGTCAGTGTAGTTGCCTCGGTAGGAGAGCAGCGTTTCGTAATCGACGTCCAAGATGGTCGTGGACACGTTGTCGAGAAACCGATGATCGTGCGAGATCACGACCACAGTGCCTGCGAAGTCGCGCAGGAATGTCTCGAGCCAGCGGATCGAGAGAATGTCGAGGTGGTTGGTCGGTTCGTCCAGCAACAGCACGTCAGGCGTGCTGGCCAGCACTTGGGCCAGCAACACTCGCAGCCTGAACCCTCCGGACAGCGTGGAGAGTGGGTCGTGATGCACCGATGCCGGCAGGCCGAGCCCTTCGAGAATGGTGGCAGCGCGCGCCTCAGCGGTGTATCCGTCGTGGCGCAGCACGATCTCTTCCAGTTCGGCGAACCTGTCCGCTTCGAAATGCTCGTCTGTCTGCGCGAGCAGGGCCTGCTTCTCCGCCATCGCGTTCCACATCTCGGGGTTGCCCATCAACGCAACGGCCAAAATCTCCTGGTCGTCGTAGACGAATTGATCCTGGCGCAGCACGCCGAGCCGCAGCCGCTTCGGAACTGACACCGTACCTTCGCTAGCATCCAGGTCGCCGCTGAGAATCCTGAGCAGCGTGGTCTTGCCCGCACCGTTG
>JBDGZZ010000274.1:0-5496 GCA_039588335.1 Gemmatimonadota bacterium
TCCGACTATAGTACACTCGTCAGGACAACACCCGAATTGCTCTTCGCGCCCGTCAAGTAGGGGCGAATGTCCAGCTTTCGCCATTGGTGCTACATTGCCGAAATGAAGTGCGGTAGCCGCATATGCTGCTCAGTCGAGTATTAGTTGGGCGCCAGAAGAATCGCTACGGAATTGGACGGAAATGTCAGGAATTGGGTTGCTGAATGAAAAGCCGCTCCACGCATCGTTGAAGGAATGGTACGCACAGCCAGAAGACCAATTTGAAGTCGCGGTTGATGGGTTTGTGATTGATATTGTTCGAGATGATCTGTTGCTGGAAATCCAGACCCGCAATCTTGCATCCATCAAGTCGAAGCTGAAAGATCTGGCACGTTCACATCAGATACGATTGATCTATCCGATAGCCCAGGAGAAGTGGATTGTCAAGTTGGCGCAGGATGACGGTAGTGGAACTACTCGTCGCAAATCGCCCAAGAGAGGTCGGGTGGAAGATCTGTTCTGGGAAATGGTGAGCTTCCCACAGTTGCTGGCGAACGCCAACTTCTCGCTAGAAGTATTGATGATAAGGGAAGAAGAGGTCAGACGTTATGAGGGGAAGCGGAATTGGCGCAGGAGAGGATGGGTTACTGAGGAGCGTCGGTTGCTGGGAGTGGTAGAGCAGAGGTTGTATGAGGATCCGGCAGATTGGCGAGCGTTTCTTCCCAAGGATTTGGAGACGTTCACCGCGAGAGATTTGGCGGAGGCGATAGGTGTCAGGATACAGTTGGCGCAGAAGATGGTGTATTGTCTGCGAAAAGTGACGGTAATCAAGTTGATGGGCAAGCAGGGGCGGGCCAACCTGTACAGAGTGGCTTGTGCGCAGACCTAGACATCAGCGCGGTGTCATTCGGCGATGTGGGCTCGCACTTGGAGGCAGGAAGTAGAGACAATGAGCATGCGATTGGTATCGACTGGCATAGCCATCGTGGCTTTCATCGTGGTTCCACGACCCACGGTGGCTCAGACTGCTGAGCAGATCATCGACCGATACATAGCGGCAATCGGAGGAAGCGCTGCGCTGGCGTCAGTTGAGACGATGCGGTACGTCCGCACCGTCTTCAATACTGAGGGAGATGTGACTGCAGAACAGAGCCGCCGTACGATCTACACGATGCGACCCCATTACTACCGGACCGAGAATCCTGAAGATGGCGGGATCTACATAACAGATGGCAGGTCCGCATGGTCAGGCCGAATGACTGCTGACGGGGACAGCATGACGTGGAGTGAGGCGCGGTCTGTGCTGCGGAGTCGTGACTCGGACTTTGACCGGCTGCTTGGCTCATTCATCGGCTTCGCAGACAAGGGTTACCGTGCGGAGTTTGCCGGCAGGATCGAGCGAGAGGGTGTTGAATTGGAGGTGGTGAGTGTCACGTGGACGGAGGGAGACCAATGGGATTTCTACTTCGACTCAGCAACTGGGTTGTGCTACGGCATGAACGGGCACCCGGAGAACATAGATGATCTAACACGAGTGGATGACTACCGGAGAGTTGGCGGCATTCTGGTGCCGCACCATAACAGTTCGATTGAGAGGTTACCGGACGGTACGACACGGTTGCACGAGCGGCGCTATAGCGATGTTGTCTTCAACTTGGCCATCGACCAAACGATGTTCTTGCCCGGCAGGTAATGGAGAACTGCCTCCCAGGGACGGTCGGGAATTTGCGCCTGATAAGCCGCGGCCGTGAGGTGGTCATCTCTCGTAGAGGGGCGTCATGAGGGTCCGTTCTGGACCTCGTGCTTCAGCGACGCGCTCCACCATCACGGTATCAGTAGAGTGACGAAAGACATACGGCTCGATTTCGA
Source organism: Gemmatimonadota bacterium (assembly GCA_039588335.1). Lineage (GTDB taxonomy): Bacteria > Gemmatimonadota > Gemmatimonadetes > Gemmatimonadales > GWC2-71-9. The sequence goes on from JBDGZZ010000274.1 coordinate 1,849, forward strand.
CAGACGAGGTCACAAGCGCCTGGAACGAAGCACGCGGCTGACTGGGAGCGCCGGATATCGCGTGCCACGCGCGCCCGTTCTCGGATACCGTCATGAAGGTCGCGTCGAACGTTCCCGGTCCGGAGTGGGCTGCTGCCGAGGTGTACCGGTACTGCCCGTCGGCGCTCGTGGACACTGGTCCACTCACCCAGTTGCCGTCGACAAAGGCCGAGAACTCGCCCTCTCGTAACAACGGCTCGAGGTAAAGGTCGAGAAGAATGTCCACGTCCACACTGTCAACCGTTCCGCTAATCCGGTACAGCCCCTCGCGTTCATCGTCCTGATTGTCGGTGATGCGTAGGTACCGTTCACTCGTAAGAACGCTGCCAAACACACCGACTCCACCCTGCATATGATTGATGAATCCGCGACCGGTGAGCGGATTGCTGAACGATCGCACAAAGTCGTAATAGTTCGTATCGGCGACCGCGACAGTCAGGGTCATGTAGCTACCGGGCCTGAACACGGCCTCCCCTTCGTCCTCATCCTCGAATGTTATCAGGTCCCCGGCAAGCACCATGCTCGTCGTGTCGCTGGCCAGCGTGAAGTGTGTGCCGCCGTATCCGTCTGGAGTGCGAAGCGGATCCCGTGACAACTCGAAGACCAGTGCCCGACCGACGATGGGGTCGACGTCGATCCAAACGGAATCGGCCCCGTGATTTACCGTGAGGTCATCGCCCCGCTCACTCCGCGTATGGACGTCGATCGATCGCGCCCCGGGGATCACAGTCATTCCACGCACAACCTCTCCATTCAGTGCTTCGACCCGCAGTTCCACGCTGTCCCCGGGAGAGAGGGAACACAACTCGCTCGTCTCGTAAGTGCCGCTCGCTACGTTACCGACACCCCCGAGTTCCACCGGTGGTCGTTCGTGAAGTCGAACTGTCGGCTGGACGCAGGACCCCGTGCCGTGATACGTGAATGTCACGTACGCACCTTCAATCGGGATTCCTTCCCCTGCGGGAGCCGGAGGCACTGGGCCGGACGAATAGTGCTGGGAGGAACGTCCCGTGAGAGATTGCTCGAGGATGACAAACTGCAATGGCTCACCGACGTTGATCACGCCGTGCACCACGACCACCGGTTGAGCCTGGGGGATCGTTATCTCATCCAGCTCGCAGGCTGACAGGACGAGGCACAGGGCAAGCGCACTCGGCGCGTGGCGCGAGATCACCATTTGAACTCGATCCCAAACGTTGGAAGGAGTGGAACCTGGGTAACCCCTGAGCGAGTGGCCGGACGGGATCCGTAGTCGAAGACGTACAGGAACACGTTTCGTCTGTTGTATGCGTTTGCAACCTGGAAGTAGGGATTCCACTGAATCCCCCACTTGTCGAACTGCCAGCGGAGTCCCAAGTCCAACCGCGAGTAGCTCGGAAATCGCTCGGCGTTGATGGCGGTGCTGATTGGCTCCGTGTCTCCACTGCCAAAGCTGTGCTCTGACAGCCGATACGTCCTATGGGACCATTCCCCGTTCAGTCCTGTGTAGGGAAGTGGGGAGCCCCACCCCCAACGGAGGCCAAACTCGCTCCCCAAGGGCCCAGGCGCGCGCAGCACGATGTTGATTGTGTGGCGCCTGTCGTGTGCCGGAGGGAAAATCTCCCCCCCTGCTCGTCGCTCAGTCTTGTTGAAGCCGTAGCTGATCCATCCCTGGACGCGTCCGCTGTGCCGTCGTAACAACACATCAACGCCCCACGATTCTCCCTCCATGGGACGATACTGATTTCCGACGTCGCGTTGACTCTGAGCGCTGTTGGGAATCACGAGGTTGCGGAACGTCTTGCGATAGCCCTCGACGTTGAGTTGGAAGCCGCGGCCGAACCACTGCTCATAACCCAGCACTGCGTGGTCGGATTGAGCCACGGGCACGAACTCGTTGGCTCCGATCCAGAATTCGTAGATAGTGATGGGGAGTTCCTGATCCCGCAGCGAGTGTACAGCTTGGTGGTAACGTCCCACCGACCCGATCAGGGCCTTGTCGGGTGTCAGAAACAGCTTGAACGATGCGCGGGGAGCCAAACCGGTGAAGCTGGCCTCCGGAACATGCTCCACGCGAACTCCAGGGCGTACTCTCAGCCAGGAAAACGCATCCCACTCATCGTCGGCGTACAGAGACCAAATCGTTGGGTCGTAGTCGGTGTTGAACAGCGGCATCAATCCACCGTAGTTGCCGGGTTGCCCACCAAACTCGAACAACGGTGACACTAGACCGTAGGTCATGTCGTACCTTTCGACCCCGGCTCCGACGTGCAGTCGATGGCGGTTCCATGGCGTAACGGCGACGTCCGAACTCGCCGACAGCAGTCGAACGTTATTGTCCCAGCGAGCCATGTCGGGCATGATCGCAAGGGTTGTGTAGAATTCCGTCACGCTGGCTTTCGTCTCGACAGCTCCCCAGGCAAGAGGCCAACGCCACGTCAACCCTGCCAGCCGGTTCCCCCAGTTGAAGACCATGTCGATGGGTTCCCGCGGTTCTAGCGAGGGATTTGCTTCGTCAATGCTGCTGACCATGTTGACGTCCAAATCATCCCGACCCCAGTAACCAGTTAGCGCTATGAAGCCGCCTGATCGAAACGGCAGGTGGAGTTTTGCGACGGCGTCCGTGAAGTAGTAGGGCATGTCATGGGTCGTTAAAGCGGAGATAACGGCGTCGGCATACGTTCGCCTTGCCCCCACCAGAAACGAGACCGGGCCCAGTGGTCCCTCGAGCAACATCTTGCTCGAGAGCAGTGATACTTGCCCACTTCCGTGCAAGCCATCGCGCCGGCCGTCCTTCAGCGATATGTCCAGCACGCTGCTGAGACGTCCAGGGTAGGATGCAGGGAACCCGCCGGTGAAGAAATCCACACGATCGACCGAGTTGGCGTCGAACGTACTGAATAGCCCACCTAGGTGAGACGGGTTGAACACCGTTATTCCATCAAGCCGCACCAGGTTCTGGTCTCCCTCACCTCCGCGCACGTTATAAGTGATTGAGTAGTCGCTCTTCGCAACTGTCCCGGGCAGAAGTTGCACTGCGCGAATCACGTCCGGCTCGAACATCCCGGGAATGTTCACGATGTCGGTCAGCTGAATCGTGATTGCGCTGATCTGGGTGGTGCTGTCGAACCGTGACCGAGCCTGTGTCACTAGAGCATCGGCAGTGATCGTGACAGGTTCCAGCTCTACTGCCACCCTGCTGAGGAGCACCGTCAAATCGTTCTGAGTCAGCGCGACAGCTACAATGGCCGTGGCAAATCCAGTGGCCTCGACAACCAACTGGACCGGCCGAGGTGGAACATCGTCGAGCACGAACTGCCCAAGATGGTCCGTGTTCGCTCGACTGCCGAACGCGAGACCGCGCACGAGAGCTGTGACAACGGGAGTGCTATCTTCACCTGCGACCACCCATCCGGACACACGCCGCAGCTGCGGAGCCGCGGCCGCAGCGGCGACAGAAGTACCGCTGCCTGGTGCCGGTGCGTCGGCGGGTGGACCCACGGCCACATTGCCTGCCTTCTCCACGTACACAAGTCCGGTGCCGTGGAGAAGTGAATCGAGAGCGTCGCGAACGGTCACGTCCAGGCACGAACAGCTCACCAGTGCCGGACCCTTCACAATGTCAGGACT
>JBDGZZ010000275.1:0-5490 GCA_039588335.1 Gemmatimonadota bacterium
TAGACGGCTTCGATGCCCCGGCCAGCCTGATGACCCCCTACAACCCACCCTACTACGACCGCTTGCTCCATGCGGCCGGTTATACCCCGGCGAACGACTATTACGCCTACCGTGCGACTCTCGTTGGTGACGTGAGCCCGGCAGTGGAGCGGCTGGTGCGATCATACGCTAATGGAAAGAACCGCTGCATACGCATCCGGCCCCTCGACTTGAAGAATTGGAATAGTGAAGCGCGGACCATCTGGTCGCTGTATAACCGGGCGTTCGAATCGGTGTGGGGGTTCGTACCTATCGCCTGGGATGAGTTTGCGCCGCGCGCTAAGAGATTCCGCCAGTTCGCGGTTCCCGAACTGGTACCTATCGCAGAGGTGGACGGTGAGCCCGTGGGCTTTGCATTAGTGCTCCCGGACATCAACGAGGCGTTGAGAGGCACCAATGGGCGATTGATCCCGTTCGGTTGGCTACACATAGCGCGGGCAGTTCCGCGCATCCGTGCGTTTCGCTTCATATTGTTGGGCGTGCTCCCGGAACACCGGGGCTCGGGAGTCGGAGCGTTGATCGCGTTCCACGTGCGGGAAACCGCCCGACACCTTGGCGTAGATCTGGAGCTGTCATTGGTTCAGCAGATCAACGACCCCGTACGCCACGTGATAGACGCCTTTGATTGTCCAATCACAAAGACCTATCGCCTCTATAAGAAACAGCTACGGGCCGCAGCCACTTCTGGAGAGGCCGCCGCATGATTGCAGGCACAATCAAACGCCTGCGCGCGTACGTTAACGTGATGTTTCCGCCGGGGCGGATGCTAGCCACCGGCGCCGCGTTCTTTCTGTCTGTATATCTCGGCCTCCAGGCAGTTGCCGGAGCGGTCCCGATCCAGCTCGGTTGGCCGGCCGCAGTCGGAATCGTAAGCACTGTCCTATGGATGTTGCTCGTTCGCCTGAACGATGACATCGCCGATATGGAGGTGGACCGGAAGCTCGCCGCAGCCGGCGACCCTACATATCAGGGTCGGCCAACTGTAACCGGAGCCGTGAGGCACAGTGACCTTCGTTTGCTCTCGGCGGCGGCGCTGGCAGCATTCCTCGCGCTAAACGTGACGCTCGGCCTGTCGGTGGCGCTTGCAGCCTGTGTTTTCGGCTGGTTCGTGACGTGGCTCGGGTTCCGCTGGTTCTTCATCGAGCGGTGGTCACGCAACCCGGGTCCACTGGCATACCTCGGGAGGAAAGGTCTAACCGTGTTGGTTGCCGTATACGCTGCCGCGGTCTACGTGGACCAGATCGGGTGGGCCCTCACTCGGTGGACCGTGCCATTGTTGCTGGCACCCTGCGCTGGGGTCGCGTGCTGGGAGGTCGGACGCAAGATTCGGCTCCCGGCCGAAGAAACCGCGTATGCGACTTACTCGAGCGTACTCGGCTGGCGCGGGGCGACCGCGCTCACTGGATCGTTCGTTGTCGCTAGCTGGATCATGCTCCTGCCGCTTGCCGGAGCTGCTGAGGCCGGGACTGCATACGCCGTCCTCCTCTCATTCGCTGCACTACTGGCCTTGGGATCCTGTGCTCGCCTGTTGCTCAGGCCGACGCGCGAGCGTACGAGACTCGGTCCATGGATGCAATTGTATGGGGCCGTGGCCCATGGGGGATTGGCGGTCGCGTTGCTGCTCCGGCACGGAACGACGCTGTTATGACCACACTTTTTCCCCTAGTGCTGGGCCCCGGGGTCCGAGGTTCTGCGGACCTGGTGGGTGGAAAAGCCGTAGGGCTACAGCGGCTGGTCGCGCTGGGACTCCCGGTGCCTCGATGGATCACAGTCACCACTCGTGCGGCAGCGGTCGTGCTCGATCCGCAGCGGCACACGCTGGCCCGGGTTGTCTCCGGTCAATGTGACGCCGAGAAGATCGAGCACATCGTGCGTGCAGCTCCTTGGCCGCCGCGCCTCGAGCGGCAGTTAGCACGGGCCTTATCGAAGCTCGATACCAGCAGGCGCCTTGCCGTGCGATCGAGCATGGCTGGAGAGGACGGCGCAGATGCAAGCCACGCGGGGCAGTTCAGGACATTGCTCGACGTGCGGACGGCGGAAGTGGCCGAGGCGGTGCGGACATGCTGGTTGAGTGCGTTCGCCGATCATGTGGCCCACTACCGGAGACGGCGCGGCGTCACCGCGGTGTGGCCACGCATCGCGGTGATTGTGCAGGAGATGGCGGATAGCGAAGTCGCAGGTGTCGCATTCACCGCTGATCCCCGAACTGGTGCACCGGCATACGTGGTGGCGGCTGGGTACGGTTTGGGTAGCGGGATTGTTGGTGACCGAGTACAGGCAGATATGTTCACACGTCCGCCGTGGAGTGAAGAATGGCGGCATCGCATGGCACACAAGACACGAGCGGTGAGGAGCGTCCCCGGGGCAGGGGAGCCTGCAATTGTCACGGTTCCGGCGGCGCTAGCTAATCGCCCTGCGTTGACGTCGGCAGCGCTCGAACAACTGGCTGGATTACTCGACCGGCTCGATCGAGGTTGCGATGGCCCGATGGATGTGGAATGGGCGTCCAATGGCGACGGACAGTTTGCGCTTCTGCAGGCTAGACCGCTGACCGCGCTGCCACGCGGGGATCTCGAGATCTGGGACGACAGCAACATCGGCGAGAACTTTCCGGGCCTCACTCTGCCGCTGACGGCCTCATACGTACGCTGGTTGTACGCGCGGCTCTTCCGCAATGCGCTCGTCGAAGTCGGGCTGCCGAGACAGGATATTGCAAAGTTGGATCAGCCGCTCCAGGACTTGCTCGAGCTCATCCGTGGCCGCCTCTATCTCAATCTCACTAACTACTACAGGATGTTTGCCGCGTTACCGGGATTTGGCTGGACTGTGGGATCGTGGGAGGCTGCTCTGGGAATAGAGGGGGGTGACTCCCTCCGAAGCGCTGTGCGACTGGGCCGCCGCTTCTCACCGTTGACCCTAGCGAGAACGGCACGACGCCTGGTCGCACGATTCCGACAGATAGACTCTGAGGTGGAGCAATTCACAGTACAAACCGAGGCTTTCTTGGATCGTTGGAATGGCGTGTCCTTCGAGCATCAAACGGCGGCCGAACTAGTCGGGATTCTCAATGAACTGAATGACGAATTCGTTGACCTATGGACGGTGCACATATTCAACGATCTCTTCCTCTTTGTGCAGAACACACTGCTGGAACGACTGATTGGTGATGGCGAAATACACCGGCGGGTGATAGCTGGAATCCGCGATGTGGGAAGCCTCGAACCGCTGATCTCGCTCTTCGCATTGGCAGACACGGCTCGGTCGTTGCCGCAAGTGGATCAGATACTTCAAGGTCCACTTCGCCCGGAAGCTGCTTGGGAGCGGATGTCGGCAATACCGGATGCCCGAGCTTTCAAGCAGCAAGCGGCCGAGCATCTGAGGCTCTATGGTGACCGTACCGGTGAGGAACTGAAACTCGAGACACCGGCACTGCGAGACCAGCCGTGGGCTTTGGTGTCATTGCTCAGAGGCTGCCGCGATGCGATACCGCCCCGGCAGGCTAGTGCCAGAGAATCAGAGGCTAGAGCAGAGGCAGAGAGAACTCTCAGAGCGAAAACCGCTAGTCGCCCTTGGATGCGACCGATTGTCTGGTCCTTGCTCAACAGGGTACGTCGGGGCGTAGCGGCCCGGGAATATCTATCGTTCGCGCGGGCGCGTGGTTTCGGCATCTTGCGACGGCTTGTGCGAGCCATCGGAGCAAACCTCGCCGATGGGGGTGTCCTTCGCAGCGCGGACGACGTCTTTTTTCTAACGATGCGGGAACTTGCAGAATTCGTCAGCAATGAAGACGGTAGGTTTCGTCTCAAGAGTGCAGTAGCACACCGGCGCAGCGCGTACGCTACTTACGCAAGGGAGCGTCTGCCGCATCGGTTAGCATGTCGTGGCTCTGTGCATAGTTTCGATTGGTCGACGCGCGATGAAGCTGTGGCGTCCAACGGCAATTGTCTGCGGGGTATTCCGTCGGCAAGCGGCATGGCGCGAGGGCGGGCACGTGTAGTGGAGGTACCGTCACCACACATACGAACAGACGGCGAGATTCTGGTTGCTCCGGCCACGGAGCCGGCTTGGATGTTCCTGATGTACGCGGCGCGTGGCGTTGTAGTCGAACGTGGCAGTATCCTCTCACACGCCGCAATCATAGGGAGGGAGTTGGGCATTCCAACGGTCGTGGCAGTGGAGGGCGCCACTACGAAGATCCGTACCGGGGATACGATTGAGGTCAACGGCATCACAGGTGACGTGCGTATCCTCAACCGAGCCGAAGAATGATCTTGGCACCTGCACCAGGTTGCTCGCGGGCATTTGAGAATCGATGCCGCAAAGGTCGCTAGGCTGCTGAGGCTCCGACTGGCGGACCGCACATGTTACCGCGGTAGGCGTTACGAATCCGTCGATGCGTTCTGAGTCCGACCCACAGGCTCCGAACCAGTTGGTGCGGTGTCGTGGGAGGTGGGCTGTTCGGCCTGGTCCTCAGTACACGTGCAGGTGAGTATGTTCGGCGATACAACCGCGCTAGCTGGCCGAAGAAGTCACGTCCGTCGAGCCTGGTAGGTAGCACTGCGTGCATGTAATCGTAAAGCCGGTAATCTCGGGTCGTTAGCTGATCGCCCACCGCCGCGTACAGATCCGACCCAGGTGCAGGAGTGAGAACCGAGTACTCGCAGTAGTACACGCCCAGCCGCTCGACGTACTCGTAGATACGGTCAAAGTCGTCGGTGGTGAAGTCGGGGAATATCATGAATGACACGAGCGGATCGATACCGTTCTCCTTTAGGATCCGCACTGCCTCCTCGTTCGTTTGGGCATCGGTTCGCTTGTTGAGTGGTACGAGTTTCTCGACGTCTACCGCCTCGAGGCCGAGGAACACCTGCCTGAGCCCGATTGCAGCCCACTTTTCGACGAGATCCCTGCAGCGCACCACTGCGTCGGCACGCGAAAAGAGAAAATATTGCTTCGTTATGTTGCGGCCTTCGATGGCACAATGCAGTTGGCACATGCGCGCTCGATCGAAGAACATGTTGTCGTCGGCGAAATACACGAAGCTTTCGTCGATGGTGGACAGTTCTTCGGCTACGAGTTCGGGTGTGCGATACGAACACCTACCGGCGGCTGCCTTCCAGATCGGGCAGTAGGCGCAGCGGAAGGCACAGCCTGCTGACGCCCGCACTAGTGCTGCGGGGCGCCACCAGAAGTAGAAGTATCGGTCCCGGTGCCGCTGGGTTATGCGGCGATCGGGCATGGGCATTTCGTCGATTCTGTCAATGTCGTTGCGCGACCCGGTGAACACGAAGTCTCGGCCCTGGCGATACCACATGCCCGGCACCTCGAAGGGTGGACGACGACTCTCCAACTGTTGTAAGAGGTCTCTAAAGGTGAACGTCCCTTCTCCACATACGATGGCATCCACTTCAGGCCGCTTGAAGTCTCCGGGAAGCAACGTCGCGTGGTGAC
>JBDGZZ010000276.1:0-5484 GCA_039588335.1 Gemmatimonadota bacterium
ATACAGCGCGGCATCAACCCTATTTTTCTCATCATCACCGAATACTGAGGTCCCGTCCTCCCCGTAACGTGTCAGGTTCACGTCACCGATCGGAATCACCGAGTCGGTGACCAGTGCGAATTCCTTCGGATTGATCACCCAATGCTCGCGTTGGTTTTCGGTGTCTTCTCCATCTGTGATAGTGCGGATCAACCCCCGCTTTACCGCGACGCTGCAGATTGCGCTTTTGTCGAGCGTACCGTTCTTCTCTACCGGCAGAAACGCCTTGCAGAATCGGTCCCAGGTGATGGGCCGTAACCGAGCTGCGCCGCCGCCAAACTTAACATCGAGCGTGTGGCTGATCCGCCACACCTTGAGATGCGCGTGGGCGACCCCTGCGAATTCCGGCCCCCAGATGTGCATGTCGGCGCCCACATCCAGCGAAAAGTGCTTGGAGAAAAACAGCAGGTGCGCCGAGATATCAATGTTCAGGGCCAGATCAACCTGGGCGTCGTAGTGGAATGGTTCCCAGGTCATGAGAAAATCGGCGCCGATGTGCAAATGTGCGTGGAAGTGCACTCCGGCGACACCGGCGTCGAAGCCGCCGTCCATCGTGGCGTCCAGGCTGCCGCCGGCCATGAGCGCGTGGCCGGTCAGCGCATAGTAGGCCTTACCCTTGAGGTGCAGCAGATCGTTGAGCACCCAATTGAGGCTCAGGCAGTCCACGTCGGGGTAGTGCGCCGGCTTCTTGAAGTCCGGGTGGTATCCGCCCACGGTATAGACGAAGTCGCCCGCATGCTGGCCGCTCATCCAGGCATAGTAAGCATAACCGCCGGTTAGTTGACAGTCGGGCCTGAAGACATACGATCCCGGTGCCAGAACCGCCTTCAATCCCAGCAAGCCCTCGTCAGGCCGGAAGACCGCCTTCCAATCCATGAACACTTCCGCCAGCGGCGAACCAGTGCTGCCCGCCTCGGGAGACGGCAGTTGGAAGTGTGAGACGCCCAACACCGTGAGTTCGAAACGCTCGCCAAACTGGCCAATCAGCAGGGCAAAGGAATCGATCAGCTTGAAGGAAGTGAACTTGACGCCGATCGCCAGAAACACATCGCCCAGAGAGGCCGGGATATGTTTGTCCAGTGACGCCAGTTTAGCCGACAAGGTTTGCCTGGCCTGCTCGTGATCGGCGGGCAGCGGGGCCGGCCCGCCAACCGCTTCGCTTACCAGCGGAAACTTGTCAATCTCCTCGACCGCTGGCTCGATCACGCGACGGTTGTACCCGAAACCGGCCGCCAGCCCGGTCACAAAGAAAAAAGGCGGTCCCCCCAGCGGATAATCGAGCACAGCGTAGATGAACAGTGACGGTTCACGATGGAACTTGGCATAGGAACCGATGGCCGCCAGGGCCAACTGCTCGGTGCGCAACACGGCCAGTCCGCTGTAGGCGTCGCCCCGCTTGAGAAAGGCACCGCCGATTTCGATCGTGTCGCTCTGGTAATCGAGCCCGATCCCGCTGAGGTGGAAGTGCGGATCAAATTTGGTGAGCGCGGTGTCAACTTCGAGACCGTTGAACGAAACGGTGAGACCGGAAACGGAGATTCCGGCATCCAGCAGCACGCCCAGTTCGCCGCCCTCATAGTGCAGGCCCAGGCGTTCCACATGCAGGGGTCCAAAATGTTTCTGGATCTTGACCCACTGAGTCAAGCCGTGATCATCGTCCGGGCTGACTGCATCGACTGGCGCTTCAGCCGGTGATGGCTTTGCAGTCGCTTCAGACGAGTCGTGCTGAACGCCGTCGCCAGTCGCCTTCATCGGCAGATTCAGCGGGACGACTTTGCCATCCATGCGCAGCACGGTGAGCAGGTCTACGCCTTTTTTAAGATCGCCGTCCGGCAGGCTGAAATCGTCGGTCGCGTTCAGGTCGCCGATCAGGGCGATCTCTTGTTGATTGAAGGCTATTTTGTCTTTCTCGGCCTTGCTCTTGCCAGCTTTCGTCCCACCGGCGACGAGGATTTGCAGGTCGAGTTTCAGCGACAGATCCGGCGGCGAACCGGCACTCAGCAGCGGCAGCTCCGGCAACTTGATGTTGGACAGGTTCAAGCCGCCCTCGATATTGATTCCGAAGAGCCATTTGGACACAGTAGGAGTGCCCGATTTTTGGCGCTGATAGGCGAAAAACGCGCTTTGCGTGGTGATATCAGGGACCAGGGCTTTGGCGTCATCTGAGATTAGCTTCACCAGATCACGAATACCCGGCGCCGTTCCGCCTGTGTGGCGATACACAGCCAGGAACGTGCTGACATGGGCCGAATCAGCACCCGGCTTCGCCTCCGCCGCGGCCGTTTTCGAATCCGAGTCCGAAAAGACGAGATCAAACTCATAGTCCCCGAATGTGATCACGCCGCCAAAGCGTTTCTGAACCGAACCGTCGAGCAAATGCTTGATATCGATCGAGACGGCGATATCAACCTGATGTTTGTCGACTGGAAACTTAGCTTCACCGGTAAAGGTGAAATCCCTGGTTGCCGTGTTAAACGCGACGTGAAGATTTTCAAACTTCAGGCCGCTAATGCTGGCGGGAATGTGTTTGTCGGTGCCGAATTTGCCCACCAGATCGTCGATCAGTGTGTCGATCGGAATCTCCTGGTCCGGTCCGATGCTGCCTTCGCACTGCCAGCCCTGATCATAGAGCGCACTAAGCTGAACATCGACACCCGCGATCTCCAGCCTCGCCGCAAGTCCGCCGCTGTAGGACTCATCGCCCTGGATTCGAAAACGGATGTCCTCGATCACGAAACCCTTGGTTTTTCTGAGTGGGTCTGGAATGACGTTGCCGGGTGCATCTGAAGTTTCCGGCGAGCCCGCGACGATTTCCCACGGACCCTTGACGTCCATCTCGAGCGCGAACAACTTGGCCCGGTAGTTGTACTCGATTCGCAGATCGTCGACTTCGAGCGTGTCGAGCCCTTTGGACGGACCCACCAGTTTTTCGATCAGGTTGCCGACTGGCAGACTCGTCTCGGACTGCAGAAAGAGCTGGCCGCTGGGATAGGAGCCGCCGCAGGTCAGACGGAACTGTTGCTCGCCCTCGTCACCGAACGTCGCTTCGGCGGCGATGCGAGCCATGACCGCCCGCCTGGACTTGTCAAGCGGTTCGAAGATCGTGACGTGGAACGAAACGCCCTCGAGCGCGAGCAAGACCGGCGCGGGAATCAGCGACCAGTGCTTCTCGTGCATTTCCAGAGAGAAGCTCAGCTTGGTCAGCGTCTTGTCCGATTTCGAGAACTCCAGGTCCAGCTCGATCTCGTCGTCCGCCCGAAACACAGGCGCTGGCCCTGGAAATCCGAACGAGGCTGAGTCCCCAAGGAAATGCTCCGGGCCGCCGATGTACTTGCCTGTCCCCCGGATGATGTCGCCGTCGATCGGGTATTGCAGATCCACGTGGATGCGCTTGTCCTTGAAGACGAAGTCGCCCTTCACCCCCACCCGCGTGTCTTCCGGAGAAAAGTACATCGGCGATGAGAAGTACACCGCGGCGTTCTCAAAGCCGAGAGGGTCGACACCGAACGTGTCGCTGGCTGGCGGCAGTTGAACGATGAGATGAGGAAACCCATCCTCGTGTTTGACCCTAGCCCTCGCGAACAATAGATCGCCAGCTCCGCCCAGAAAGTGATCCAGCTCGCTGAACAGACCAAGAGCTTGGACTTCCCGCTTCGGCTTCGGCAACGCGCTAGTCGCCGCTGATCCGATGCTGACCGAGGTGCCCTCAGGCTGACTCGTCACGCCGATCAACTTTGTCTGCGCGACGTCACCCCACAGGAACAGACCGCCGCGGGAGATCTTCGCTTCGCTGGCATGAGACACGAATCCGCTGCCGCCGTCGTCCGAGCTTCCCCCAACCTGAGGATCGATTTGTAGCTCGCGTGCCTCGAATCCCAACGTGTCGAAGAACGCCTGCAACCCTTCCTCGCTGGTATCAGCCACCTCTCGTTGTTGCGCCCACTCTTTAAACCACGCCGTCGCCGCCAGGTGATCCCGTACCTGCCCCTTCTCAACGTGGCGACCCCACACGAACAGCCAGAGCGCCTTCTTCAGCGTCAAGAAGCGCAAGCGAAAGAGTTCGATTGCGCTTAAGTCGTCCCATACACCCGGCAGGCGCGGGAAGCAGTCCCCGAAATTCCAACGAGCGTCCTCCTTCGGCCGCGCCGCCACGATCACCAATGGCGAGTTCTGGCCAAGGCCCCCGTAGTCAACCCTGCAAGATACTCCCAGGACAGTGCCCTGGTGACCGCCATCCAGCTCCTGAGCGACGATCCGCCGCGTGCCGAGATACGCTTGCATCTGCTGCACGCACTCTGGCGGAAGCGTCGAGCTGTCCAGTCGCAGCTCTGCTCCGATGGTTGTATCCTTATCTTCGGCACTAGGCATCTTTTTGGGTACCTCTCGGATTCGGGATCTTCGCCTTTTCGCCCCTGACCGGAATGTTGATCATCGCTTTCCGCAGTCGATCCATTATCCTCTCCACCGTCCCCATGTCTCCTTCCAGATCCTTGGCCGCGATCTCCTGGAAAGCAACGGCCAAATTGGCCAGTGAGGCTTTCGCGGCCGCCTGCTCTATCTTCCTGACCTTCAGATCCGTATGTGTCGTCCTCAGCTGACTACCGATGAACAGCTCTGTCAGTCGAGCCTTCATTCGTTCCAATTCCAGCGTCTTCAGCGCCCGTTCCTCTAATCGTGTATTGAAGTATTTCTCCCGGTCCTTCTTAACCTTTTTCGGGTCCTTTTCACCTTCTGTGTCGATCCCGGGATTCTTGAGTTTGTCCTTCTTGCAGAGCAGGACGAACATCTGCATGAGCCACACATGGTTGAACAGCAGGTAACACTTCTCGCGAAGCATGCACGCCAGATCGAGGAAGTCGTCGTGCCTTGGCTTATCGATGAGCAACATCCGTCCCGTTGGCGCCAACCTTTTCTTATCATCTTTACCCAGGTCACTCTTCTTGAGGTCTTTCTTTAGTCGCTCGAAAAGCGACTTGGGAAGAAAAACGGCGAACGGATAGTCTACCTCGTCGATCCCCGGCCGCCCCCCTTCATCGCTGTGGAAGGCCATGTTCGGGGCAACTCGCCCCGCACCCCGACCACCGTGGCGGCGTTCGGCGGCGATACTCACCGTGTCGTTCAGGGAGCTGGCAACGAGTGCCGTCGCGTCGTTGATGTTGCCAAGCTCCTCGCTTTCCCAGGCCCCGATCTCCGCAAAACCGGGAATGACCTCTACAAAGACATCCGGCGACGCCCGCAGCTCTAGCGAAAACGCCTTTCCTGCCCTATCGAGGAAGAAGCTAACTTTTCCTTTTTTTCCTTTTCCCTTGAAGCTGTCTGCTCCCCGCTTCCATTGTTCGAGCCGGGCCGTCCATGCGAATTGCTGCTCAGCCAACCGCGCCAACATCTCCCAGCCCACTGGCGGCTTCACCGGCCACACGGCAAAGAGGTCATAGTCGCCAGTCA
>JBDGZZ010000277.1:0-5451 GCA_039588335.1 Gemmatimonadota bacterium
TCGAGGTAGGACGCGTCGATGAAGCTGAGGAGATGGTGAACTGGATGGAGGAATTTGCGGTCGAAGTGGGTCTCGATGAGGAACAACACGATCTGGTTGACCAAGCGAGAGAGGTGGTTCGGGGCGCCCGTTGAACAGTGCTGTACCTAGCGTACTCTCCTGGTCTTTCGCTTCATGAAATCCATCAGGATATACTGACCCAACGTGACGCTGTTGGTGAAGTACGCTTTGCCACGTGCGATCTCGCACACCTTCTTCACGAATTCTATCAGAGCCCGCTCGCGTGCCAGCATGAACGTGTTGATCATGATGCCTGAGCGCTTACAGATCGCAACTTCACGGTAGGTGTCCCTGAGGATGCGCGGATCCAAGCCCATTGAATTTATGTAGATGTGGCCGTTGGGCATCGTAAGGGCGGACGGTTTGCCGTCAGTGATCATGATGATCTGCCGCATATCCTTCTTCTGTGCCAGCAAGATCCGGCGCGACAACTTGAATCCCTCGGCGGTGTTCGTGTGATACGGTCCGACCTGAGCACGGGCGAGCTTTGCCAGGGGAATTTCTTCGGCGGTATCGTGAAACAGCACAACGCGTATCGAGTCGCCAGGAAACTGCGTCCTGATGAGATGCGTCAACGCAAGGGCCACTCTCTTGGCCGGGGTGAATCGATCTTCGCCGTAGAGGATCATGGAGTGAGAGCAGTCGAGCATCAGTACTGTCGCGGCGCTTGACCGATACTCCGTCTGACGCACCATGAGATCTTTGTAATCGATGTCGATCGGCACACGTGGCCCGTTCCGGGCCATCGCGTTGGTGAGGGTTGCGTTGACGTCGAGGTTGAGTGTATCGCCGAACTCGTAGGGCTTCGAGACAGCGTCGGCCTCTACTCCAGTTGACAGATGCGACGTTTCGTGACTGCCAAGACTTGATTTGCCCACGCTGCCGAGCAGATGTTTCAACGCCCGGTATCCGAGGAAGTCGATTCCTTTCTCGGTGAGGTTGAACTGCACCTGCTGTGCAGCAGATTGCGCTTGCCCGCCGGTGCCGAACATCGGCTGATGGGCGTCGGGCATTTGCGGGACTTGCTCTGCTGTCAAGTAACCTTCATCGATCAACTTTTGAATGATCTGATTGAGCAAGTCGGCAAGCTGCTGTTCGATTTCGGTATCTCGGCGCTCGTCCCCGGAGGACTCACCACGCAAAACTTGCAGCATGTCGGGAGTGAGCTTCCCCGACTCGATGAGCTTCTGCAGTATCGCCTGCTTCAGAGAATCGAGAGAACGATCGGCATCTTCTTCACCGGCGTCACCCCAAAACGGATGACTCCACGGACGCCCCGCAAATCCGGACTGTAGTAGGAAATCACTCAACTCATCGAGCAAATCTTCCAAATTGAGAGCGTCGATGAGTTCTGGTATATACTTGGAGTACGTCGTGTATTTCATGCCAGCATCTGCGGGTCGAACCCGTCAAACCCCTTGCCACCACCTGGCGCCCGCTCGGGCCGAGATCTGGAGTAACCCAACTCCTCGCTTCTGGAGATGCGCTTCTGGGCGACGAGTCCTTCCAATACCAACTCACAGGCTGATACCATCGCAGCCGGGTCCTTCTTTCCTGCCAGTCCGATGTGCTGAACCAAGTCGAGTAAGCCAGCTACCGTGGAGAAGCCCTTGAGACAGATGTCGGATCTCTCGTTGGGTGACACCTTCAGAGCGCCTCCGTTGTCGAACCACTCGATGACGGCGTCGCAATCGGCTCCTCCGGCTCTCGACTCAAAGGTGCCGCCAGCAGCGCGTGCTATCAGATCTCTGGCTACCACCTCTGCGCCCTGGAGTTCGCCCTCGTACTCCAATTCGATTTTACCGGTAATCGCTGGAAGAGATGCGTAGACGTCGGACACACGAGGCACCACACGCTTCTCTTTGGTCACGATGCTGCGCTGCTCGGCATTCGATATGACATGCTCAGTGAGGCTGATTGGCAAACGTTGGCTCACTCCAGATCTCCTGTCGACACGTTTGTCAAAGCGTGCTTCAAACGCGATACGCTCGATCATGTCCTGAATGAAGTCTGGTATGGATAGTGGTCTCCCGTTCCGGTCGAGCCATGCTTCCTGCTGCGTGATCTCGATGCCCTGATCGACCGTATTTGGATAGTGTGTCATGACTTCGCTCCCGATCCTGTCTTTGAGCGGAGTGATGATCTTGCCTCTCGCCGTGTAGTCCTCGGGATTGGCAGAGAAGACCAGAAGTACGTCGAGCAGCAAGCGGACCGGATAACCTTTGACCTGAACGTCACCCTCCTGCATGATGTTGAACAGCGCCACCTGAATCTTGCCGGCGAGGTCGGGTAGTTCGTTGATCGCAAAAATGCCGCGGTTGCTTCTTGGCAGGAGACCGAAGTGGATCGTCAATTCGTCTGACAGTATATGTCCACCTCGGGCCGCCTTGATTGGGTCTACATCGCCTATGATATCGGCGACTGTAACGTCTGGAGTCGCCAGTTTCTCCACGTAGCGAGCGTCTCGATGTACCCACTCTATAGGTACGTCGTCTCCATGTTCTTCTACCAGATGGCGGCCGTACTTCGAGAGCGGTCGAAATGGATTGTCGTTGACTTCACTGCCGGCCAGAATTGGCAACTCCGGATCTAGCAGACTGATCAGGGCGCGCAGAATCCTACTCTTCGCTTGGCCTCTGAGCCCCAACAAGATGAAGTTGTGTCGCGCGAGCACAGCGTTCATGATCTGTGGAACCACGGTGTCTTGGTAGCCGACTATCCCGGGGAAGACCTCGTGTCGTTCTTCAAGCATACAGATCAAGTTCTGTCGCATCTCGTCCTTCACGGAACGGAGATGACGTTTCGGATCTCCCCACTCGGTTCGCTTCAGCTCCCCAAGGGTCATCGGCAATGAACTCATGGCTGTTGGTCCTCAGAAGTGATGTACGTCTCTACAACACCCTTCAATGGGCATTCAGTTCCACACCTGACAAGCGAAGCGCAATTACTCCGTGACCGCGCACGGGAACCATCACCTTCCCGTCCGTCGGCTGCAATGAATCTCCGGCATCTCGCCCGAGATAGTCGACTACCTGGGCATTGCGGAACTGAATCAGGCCTGCTGCAACAGACACTTCTCGATCGACTCCGAGCAGTTCCTGGAGGTAGATGAGGATCCCATTGTCATCCTCCACAGGCGTAAGTCCCAAGACGGCTACGCCTACTCGGTCGACGTCTAGGATGGTTCCGAAAGTAGGCAGGATGGCCCTTCCGGCGGGCTCTACACGAGCTGTGACGAACGGCTCCGCACCCCAACCAAAGATCCATGGCATGTCTGGGCTGGTATACCGTGTTTTCGAATCAAGCCGATAGCGGGCTCGGCCTTGGTGGGAAAAACTGAGGACGGTACCATCTGACTCTACTGAGGTAACGGGAGTGTCGAGGCCATGAAACAAGGCGGTGTCGTCACTTCCGGTGAGACTTAGCCAACGAAGATGCTCGAACAATCCGACCGGCGCCGACGCTTCCTCATATCCTGCTGGCACTTCCCAGGCTACCTGCGGATTGTCGACCGCAAAGGCGAATCGATACTCCATGGAGCGGGCTCCGACGGCCTCGGCTTCGTTCACCACGTCTATCCATGGAAGACTGTCATAGCTTGTTACCACGGTTCGCAGTGTTCCTCGGCCGGGTGTCCAGCGACGTGCCTCGATGCGGGTGGCGATGTCCGGCAGGCGCCAACGAGTAACTCCCTCGAGTCGTGATGCCGACACAGCGTTGAAACCGGTGGATCCGTTACGCACCCACTCGCGGCCGTTGTCCCGGTTGACGAGTGAGGAGATGGCTCCCGACGAACTGTCAATTCGAACTCTGAACCGCTCACCCCCGACTTCATACCCAGCAGCCGTTTCCAGCCACCCGCTGCCACCTTCACCGTCCCTGCCATCGGGGAAATACGCATATCCGAGGGCTGGAACGTTGGTCGCAATCCGGTCGCTACCATCGGTCATTCTGACGAGCCCCGACTTGGAGAACGGTGCAGGGTTGAAAACGACTGTACCTGGTATCAACGCTGATACCTGGGATGCGAGCGCCTCCAAGCCCGAGCCAGGTGCATCCAACTGGCGCGCAAGCACCGCAATGATGCCGTTAGTCCGCTCGGACTTCGCTTCAGCGCGGAATTCGCTTACGTCAGCCAACTCTGTGAGAGACACTGATCTGTTCCGGACCACAGGACTCGGATCGGATACTCGAATTTCGGTGCCACGACTGTGCTCAATCAGGTCCACCAGCGAATCACTTCCGCCAACTGTGATTCTCGGGTAAGCAAATCGGGAATTCCATTCATCGATGGCCTTTTGAGTGGCAACCGGATCGCGATCCGCAGACGTGTTGACCAGTATCGCAGCACTGCGTTCGTAGGCTGGAGACTGGAACACCGGAGAATCCGACAGCCAGGCTTCGATTCGTCCAGCCATTACATCGGGCGTTTCAGCGAAACCTAGGGAATTGGTCGTCCCTCCGGGAGGCAGTACGACGGCGAGCAGACGGGAACGATCCGGCCCCTGCAGCCATGTAAAAGGTTCATCGGCAGCGGACTCCATGGTTATCACCTGGACGCCTGAGCCGGCCAACGCAAGAACGGCTGTTCCCGATAACTGCGTGCCTGCCTCCAGAACAGCAGTGTCGCTCATCGGAATACCGAACTGCTGTTCCACCTTCGTGGCCTTGTTCGCCATCTGCAAGAACGGGATGTGCTCCAGCCGGGTGAGCGCCGTCGAGTGCGGCAGAGGATTGGCCGCGACATTGAAACGCTTGTACAGGGAAGCTTGTATTGCGCGTCGCAATGGCACCAGGCTTTGCAATTCCTCCGTCAGGTCTTCTGGGTCCAACGCGGTGAGTAAGTGTAGCGTCCACCTGCGCTGCGGGCTCAGCTGGTGCACAGTCCGGAATGGACCTCTCAAACCGGGCGCCTCCAACTCCGAGATGATTCTCGTGCTGCGATCGATCCCGAGCCACAACTCGCCGTATATGGTTTCCCCCCGGCGAAGTACCCCGGCAGTTCCGAGCAGGCGTCGAGATCGGTCATAGACTCTCAAACGTCCAGCCGGTGCATCCAACCCGACCACCGAGAACCGCACGAGTGTCATCGCCCCATCCGGTGGGGCGAAGAATACTGTGGTCTCAGCATCCACGCGCGGTGGGGCAGCTAGCGTGCGCATCCACGGTGGAGCTGCCATGTAGCCGCCAAGGGCTGACATTGCGGAAAGGAAGTCTCTTCGGTCGGTCACCAGGTAGAATCCGGTCAGACGCTCCGAGTTGATTTCAGCATGGCCGGGTAATCTACACAATCTTTACACTTTTGCCCGTCCGCTGTCGTGATGGAAGTCACGAGGGGGGCCGTAGTTCCTTGCGCATGATGGTTTCGATAACTTGAATCGATGACGGAGG
>JBDGZZ010000278.1:0-5443 GCA_039588335.1 Gemmatimonadota bacterium
AAGCCACGGTCCCGACCGTGGCATGGGTGACTCGTGCCTGGGGTCCAGGAGCGATGATCGCACTGGCAACCGACACGACCCTGATGACACCTTCGTCATCCATCGGCGCCGATCCGATGGAAGCCGGTGCGGTCGCCGAACTTCCTGAGGTTGCGTTGCGGGCGATGCGGTCGGAACTGCGGCGACTGGTCGAGCGCCGAGGGGCAGACCCAATCCTCGGAGATGCAATGTTGAATCCGGACATCGTGATCGATGGTCTTGTTGAATCAGGTGAGTTGCTCACACTCGACGGTGATCAGGCCATTGAGTTCGGACTCGCCACAGCCGAGGTGAGCGATTTTGACAGCGTCCTAGCACTGATCCAGCTGGAAGATGCGGATGTGGTCCCCGTCGGTGCCGGTCACACCGGCGCCACGGTGAAGGTCACGAATCGCAATTCCCGCGACATAAGGGTCTTCTTGGTCAGGTCGACCAACCGGTATCGCCTGGGAACCGTGACTAGTTTGAACGAGCAGCAGTTCGATCTGCCCGACGAATTGCTGGTCGCCGGCAGCACAATCAGAATGCAGGTTGAGATAATAGGATCGTCGGCGAGTGCTTCCACCGACCAAATACGGGTGGAGCCCGGCATCGTCATCGAGTGGGTGATCGAGACTTCACTCAGCCGGTCCAACTACTTTGTCTGGATCCGCTAGATCAAATAAGGCTCTTCCTCAGGGCCAGCTACACCAGCGGCCGCGCTTGGTCTTGATGATCACCACGCCGTTAGACCCCTGCGAACCGTACAGCGCAGTGGCAGCCGCCCCCTTCAGCACTTCGACGCTCTGCACGTCATACGGGTTTAGATCAGCTACGCGGCTGGAAGGCGGGATCTGGCCCGCCGTGACTGCCGAAGCTCCTGAACCGATCGACTGGCTGCTGAAGATGACCCCGTCTATGACATAGAGAGGTCTGGCCGAGCCGAGGATGGTTGTGACGCCCCGCAGCCGCACCTGGATGTCCCCACCAGGCGTACCGGAGTTCTGGCGAATATCCGCTCCCGCGACCCTCCCTTCGAGCGCCTGCACGATGGTGGCAGCCGGTACGTTGTCGAGATCGTCGCCGCTGACGTGAGACTGCGACGTCGCGAGATGCTGGCGACGTTGAGTACCGTGGCCCGTGACAAAAACTCCTTCCAGCTCGAGCACGTCCGGCTCGAGTTCTATGAGTATCGTCTCTTCATCGGACGATAGGCGAACTGTCCGCTGGCGGTAACCGATACTACGAACCCGTATCTCCAGATCGCCGCCTTGTAATACGTGAAGCACGAACACACCGTCCGGCCGGATCTGGTCCCTCGCATCCATGCCCTTCGCAACCACCTCTCCAGCGCTGACAGCTTCCTTCGTGATCGCGTCGAAGACGCGCCCTACTACCGTACGAGTTTGCCCTTCGGCAACAGACCCGCTCGCAATGAGCAGAATACCGAGCAGTGGAAGCGACCGAGAGTACATGACTGGCCTCCGAAGCAGTACCCATTCCTAATATACCGAGATGTTCATACACCAAACATCCTTCCACGTTTCCACCGCTCTACCGTTGCAACTCTGGACGTAGTCGCAAAGACCCCCGTAGTGCGAAGCACCACGGGGGTCTTCTTCCTGCCGATCTCTACTCTACGAGATCACCCGGACGTGCAACCTGTCGGCTTGGTCGAGCGCGGGTCACACTCGGTCTGCGGAAACGGGAACTTGTCGTGAATCACAAACGACTGATCGTCGAGCGGCAGTGTAGCCAGTCTGTCGTAGCGTCGCAGATCGATCCATCGATGCCCTTCGAACAACAGCGAGTAGCGCTTGTTGTACAGCAACTCGTCCAGCCGTTCTGCATCGGTCAAGCCATTCCAGGTGGGCTGATCGATGGCCGCCAGATTTCCAGAGCCCTGGCGGATTCGATTCACGTCCAAACGCGCCTCCTCCAGCATGTCCAGCCCGAGGTACGCCTCGGCCCGCAACAAAATGAGCTCCTCGTTCCGGATGATCGGGACCGGGTCGCTCAGGCTGTTGTAGATCGTAAACGCTACGTCGGTGGAGACGCCCACGTTTGCCTGATCGAACACTGGATCCGCCAACTGCACGGTCTTCCTAGCCAAGCGATCGTCGCCAGCTTGCGCATCGCTGACGATCGATGGGTGAGCTACAATGACGGCCTGCGCAGCATCGTACAGCACGTTCGTTACATCACCCGCGCCCTCACTGAACGTGTGGTACGCGCCGATGTCCAGCACATCTACGTTCGGTACCGGGGCATCGACGATGAACGATTCCGCCAAATGATCCAATGCACTCTGGTGGTTCCCCATGTAGACGTCAACGCGGGCGCGGATAGCACGGTTGACCTCGAGAAACGTAGATGGAGTGTCAAACCCACCGAAACCGGAACCAAGGTTGAACGAGAAGAACGAGCCGGCGTCGCCTAAGTGTACTTCGGCCTCATCGAGCCGGGCGACGATCTGGTCAAATACCTCTTCCCGGGTTTCGATCGGCGCCGGTTCTCCAGTTGGATCACCACCTACGTCGACCGGGGCACCGAACGTGTCACGTGTGTTGATGACGAGCAGGAGATCCAGCGCTTGCATCGTCTTTGCAAAGCCTCGCAAGCCCTCGATCTCCCCAGGGGTGAAGATGGTCCCGTCCTGCTCGGCGGCATCCACCGAGGTTAGGAGTCCGTTCGAGTTTCGGATGTTGGCGTACCGGGTTGCCCAGTGGTTCCCACCGAAGGCGCCGTTACCGCCGTTCAATGGATCGCGCAACAGCTCAGTGACAAAACGTGGATCGGCCGCATCGAAGTTATACGACTCGCGTCCGATGATCCCGAGTTCTGATACATACCCGGCGCGGTTGGCGATCCCATTACGAGCCGCGATCAGCAAGCCCTGCGCCTGAGCGTTGATGTTGCCACGATTAGGATTGTCTGCGATATCGTCAATCCCCGGATTGTTGAAGTCCGGAACCTGAAGGTCGCTACAACCTCCGAGTGTCAGGACCACGACTAACGGGGCGACGCCAAGGAATCGTCTATTGATTCGCATCGATTGGTACCTCATTCGCGTGGTCATGGTTAGAAGCCAAGGTCTATGGAGAACCAGAAGCTGCGGGTCCTCGGGAACGGCGCCACGTCGATGTTCCGACCAACGGCCTGGCTGCCGAAGTTACTGACTTCGGGATCCATGCCGCTGTAACCGGTCCAAGTAAGAAGGTTACGGCCACTAGCAGATAGCCGTGCATACCGTACAGCTCCCCAGACACTGCCCACCAGGCTCGCCGGCAACTCGTACGACAGTGTGATCTCACGCATCTTGACGAATGTCGCATCCTCGATGTACACGCGGATGTCTTCTCCAAAGGTGTTGATTCGTTCCTCGCCAGCTGCCACATAATCGATGCTGTTACCACCAGCATCATACAGCAGCCTCGTCAGGTTCACGAGCTGGCTACCTTGCTGCCAATCGAAGAGGAAGAAGAGGTTGAACCCCTTCCAGCCGATGTCGTTGGTGAATCCCATGCGAAAATCTGGGTTCGAGTCACCGACCTTGCCGACGACCGTTCCACTTCCGGTGTCGCTGGGTACGGTACCCACGATCTGCGTGGCCGATTCGCCCTCTTCGACCTTGAACGAGCCGAGACCCGTGCCGAATCCGGCATTACCCGGTAAGAACGCCGGTACAGGGAGTTCCGTGATCTTGCTGCGATTCATCGAGAACGTTGTGCGGAAGACCCAGCTCCAATCCTGTCCCTGCACGGGTACGAGCGCGAGCGACGCATCAAAACCGTTCACCCGCATCGTACCGCCGTTGAAGAATTCGCTGACGAATCCGGTCGAGGGTGCCAGTTGGCGCTGCAAGATCAGATCACTTACGCGCCGATGATACACGGTCGCCTCTAGTATCGAGCTTCCTCCGAACAACTGCGCATCGACTCCGACCTCGAACTCCCGCTGGCGCTCGGATGCCAAACTTGTCGGGACTACCTGGCTTTGACCGCCGAGAGGAACCTGGAATCCGGGGATGCCACCGATGTTCACGGTCGTGTTGAGCGGAGTGAACTTCTGTCCGTAGAGTGGCTGGTTGCCAGATTCGCCGTACGCCGCGCGGACCTTGACCTCTTCCACCGCACTACTTCCAGTGGTCCATCGATAGGACGCCGCTGCCTTGGGATACCAGAACAGCTTGTCATCCTCAGTGTTCGCGCTGGTCTGGTCGGCACGTACACCAGCGGTCAGTAGCAACCGATCGTTGAACAACACTTCTTCTTGAACGTAGAACCCCAGGTTCTCTACGCGCGCCCGAAGCTCGTTGACCTGTACGTTCGTGGCCTGATCGATGTTGCTCTGTCCAGGCACAGTGTTCTTACTGACGATGCGGGCAACGTTGAGATCCTGCGTGTTGTATTGAATACCGGCCGAGGTCGTGGCGTTCCACGCCCCGCTCCCAGGCATGTATCCATATACTGCGCTCGCACCGAGATCGACATTCTCGTTGTCGCTGTTCGACAGCAGAGAGCTTCCAATCAAGCCATCGGTCGACCCCGACGCCTCAAACTGCAGCTCCGGCGGAAACAGCAGGCTGTTCTTCTGGCGGAAGAAATCCACGCCTGCATTCGCCAAGAGCTTCAGGCTGTTCTGGCTGTTCTGGATCGCATCCCACTCGAGTCGAGCTGACCCAATCAACCGCCATACATCTTCGTCGATGTCGCTCAGCGCCAACGTCTGGAGCGGATTGGATCGCTCAAAGGGATTGTCGGGGTACGTGCCCGCCGAATCCGGTTTTAGATCGGCGACATTGTACGTGAACGGGAACACCATGTAGGGGCTCGTACCTGAATTGTCGTTGTTACTAACGCCACGCGCAGCGGATGTGTGCAGCAAGTTGGTGCTCACCTGGACCAATACATTGTTGCCAAGGTCCTGGTCGAGGTTCACACGCAACGACTGCTTGTCGAACCCGGTGTTTTCCATCACACCTTCGTCGTTCTTCCACAGACCCGACACGAAGTACCGCGTGTTGTCGGAGCCACCACTGATGCTGGCAAGCGTCTCCCATGACAAAGCATTCCGTCCAGCTAGTTCTTGTTCGTGGTCGAAGACAATGTTGTGATCGAACCCGGTCCCAACAACGTCTTCGAGTTCCTCAGCCGTCTCGAACTGCCGAGTCCCGAGCTTGTTGGCCAGATCGAACGTGCCAAACCGTTGAGTGAAGTTGATCTGGGGACGCCCGGAACGGCCACGCTTGGTCTTGATCAGGATCACGCCGCTGGACGCCTGCGATCCGTAGATGGCCGCCGCTGAGGGACCCTTCAAGATCTCGATGCTCTCGATGTCCGACGGATTCAAGTCGACGATGCGGTTCACCTGATTGTCCTGGGTCAGCGAGGGATTGGACCCCCCTGCCGCTGCCGTAACCGCG
>JBDGZZ010000279.1:0-5611 GCA_039588335.1 Gemmatimonadota bacterium
CCGTCAACACGAGCCCGCTGAACGTGGCCTGACCGAATGCATCAGTCGTGGCAGTCCCTCCGCCGAGGATGGCCCCGCCGGGACCGGTCTCGACCTCCGCCGTGATCTGAATACCCGCCTGGCTCACCGGATTGCTGTTCTCGTCTACGACCTGGACGACGGGCTGTTGCGTAAACGGAAT
This sequence comes from Gemmatimonadota bacterium, assembly GCA_039588335.1. Taxonomy (GTDB): domain Bacteria; phylum Gemmatimonadota; class Gemmatimonadetes; order Gemmatimonadales; family GWC2-71-9. The sequence goes on from JBDGZZ010000279.1 coordinate 182, forward strand.
CGCCACCCTGGCCGTCAGCGATGGTTGTGTTGAGAGAGACAGCCTGTTCGAGCCTGCGGCTATGACATCGAACTCGGCACTGATGTCTTGTGCCAGCCCTGCAGTGGCAGCCGTGAGAGAATAACCGACACCGGCGAGAGACACCACCCACAGCCTGGACCGTGACGGTTCCCGACAGCACCGCACCCACCGCACCTGTCCCCGGGGTTATCGCCAAACTGACGGTCTGCGTGAAGCTCGTATCGGTCTGCCCGGAGGGCTCCCGGGCCGTCAGTACGACCGCGGGAGTCATGACGGTTCCCGCTTCTGTGTTGCCCGGTTGCGTAGTGAACTCAATCAGGGTTGCGGGAACCGCTACGGCAAAGTCGACATCGCCGTCCGGGTTTGCACCAAAGGACACCCACGCACCGGCGGCACCACCGTCATCCACTGCACGCACTCGCCAGTGATAGCCCGTGTCGTCACCCACATTTGTCACTCTGACGAATGCTGTCGATCCGTTGGTGACAAGCGGACTCGTGGCTGTCGGAAGGCCGATGAAATTATCGGTCGCCGGCCGCAGCTCCAGCTCCAGCCGGACTTGATCTCCGGGATCGGGGTCGGTCAAGTTCGCCGAGAACACCACGACGGTTTCGTCTATGGTCGAGCCAAGGAGGATCCCGGTGGTGCTGTCCCCTCGCAGTTGATTGGCTGCGGTGGGTGCACTTGGCTGTCCGGGCACCGTCACACTGAAATCTGCTTCAGTCTCCGCGTTGCCGCCGAACGCCACCCAGGTGCTTGCCGCACCGTCCTGGTCGACCGTCCTGACCTGCCAGTGATATGATGTGTTATCGGTGAGCCCGGTAATGTTTGCCAGTGCCTCGTTTCCAGCCGGCACCATAACGCTCGAACCCGTCGGCGCATTGGAGAAGGCTATCCCGACCGGCCGCATCTCGACCTCGAGCCTCATCAGATCCGTCGGGTCAGGGTCGCTTACGGTACCCGAGATCACGACTGTCGGCTCTTGTGTGGCTCCTCCCACAGCGATCGGCGTCGTAGCGTCACTGCGGTACTGCCCCAACCCGGTGGGCGAAGCGGGAATCTCTTGTACAGCGACTGCGAAGTCGGGCTCCGCTTCCCCGTTTCCACCGAATGAAGCCCAAGCACTGCCACGGCCCGTCTGATCTGTGGTTCGGGCACGCCAGTGAAACCGCGTATCGTCGGCAAACCCAACGATTGTGATAAACAGTGTGTCGCCGGAAGCTCCAAGCTCCGATGAGTCGGTCGGTACACCCGCGAAAGCCAACTCGATGGGTTGGATCTCAATCTCCAGCCGCAGCGAATCTCCCAAGTCCAGATCACTCACGGCTCCCTGGAACACGAATGTGGTGTCATTCACTGTGGCGCCCAGGTCGACCGCCGTAACGCTGTCAGACAGGGCTTGGACGAGATCCACCGGTTGGCTTGGCGCTCGTGGAGGCCTGACCTCCAGGTTGAAGTCTCCCGTGGCTCCACGCTCAGCCGTCGTAGCTTCAACGAAATAGGTGCCTGTTTCGGGAAGTAAGATGTATCTGAGGCACGGATCGCCGTCCTCACCTTGGCACGTGTCGTCCTCAATCAGTAGTGGAGCCACGTTGCCAGAGACACTGTCCAACACCAGGTAGGCATCGAAGTCGGTCGATTGCATTAGGACGGAAATCGAGTCCCCACCATTCGCATCAAACTGGAATACCTTGGCGAAGTGGTCGGATCGGTGCGGCGCCTCGCAATCACCGGCGGTCACCGAGTCGGCGACAGCCGTGTCCGGTGTGATGGCGATTATCAAGCAAGGGTGGATCACGAACTCGATTGGCACCCTCGTCGGATCAGTGGCGCCGCTGCCACCGCTCAAGACCAGCGTGTCAAAGTGAGATCCGAGAGACAGCCTGTTGGGATCGAGCGTAAGAGTAACGGTGCTAGGTGCAGTTCCGCTGGGCGGGTCTACGGAAAGCCATGAAGCGCCCTGCGCCTGGGTGGCGATCCATGACTGCTGTCTATCTCCGGGATTGGACAGGCTTAGGCCCACCGTGCGTGGGAGAGTGCTCCCCAACGCTGAAGAGTCAGCGACTTCGCTGGCCGATACGGTGAGTGTGCCCGCCGGAGGTGGACTGATCAACTGGTCCAACTGGCAAGTCGTCAGCAGAATGGAGGTAGCCGCCAGAAGCGACACCGCCACCAAGCGGGTGATCAAGGACGATTTCAATGCACGATTGGTCCGAGCCAAACGGTTCATTTTCGGGATATGTTGCAAGATGAAACCTTGCCTAGCGGGCATCCTGGGAGTGATAGGCCCACACGTTTGTTCCGAGCCCGGTCCGTCAGGAAACCCCCGCTATTATGTATGCACTAACGAGACTTGGTAAGCGGCACTTACTGTGCCAATTGGGAGTACAAGATCTGACCGGAGCGACGCCGTTTTCTGGCCTTTAGCGGGTCGAAATCTCGAAGAGTGTGGCGATCAGGCAACATACATGTTCCAGGCGTGCCGGGGAGTGTCCTCGTGAAGCCAAGAGAGGGCTTGGTCTCTTGACTCCAGCCACACGACCCGCTGAATTGGGAGGAGCGTTCGCGGCGCGCGACCGCGCGTTTCATGAAGACCGTTAGGAGAGTGTAGATGCCAACGTTACAGGCGGAACAATCACGCCTGGTTGCCATTTCTCTGGTGGTAATGGCTGCGATCGCACTCGCTGCTGCGCTCGCCGCGACTCGCACCGTCATGGTGCCGTTCGTACTGGCCATTTTCATTTCGTATCTGGTCCTGCCGCTGATCGAGTTGCTGCAAAACAAGTTGAGGTTCCCTAGACCGCTAGCGGTCGTCGTTGCCCTGCTCGCGGCTCTTGGCCTTCTCACTCTGATGGGCCTTCTGATAACTCGATCGACCCGAGAGTTGCTCGGGTCGGTAGACATATACAGGGACAGACTCGCGGGCACCGCTGAAACCGCGCTTTCGGTGCTGGACTTCTTCGGGGTTGACCTGGGCCAGCAACCGCTGCTCGAGGGAATCCGCCAGCTACCGATGTTGAGTGTGGTACGCAGCACGGCCGGAACCGTCGTCGATGTAGTCAAAACCGGGGTGCTCGTGTTGATCTTCGTGATCTACCTGGTGGTGGGACGGAGACCAGAACAGAAGGTGAACGGTGTATACGCCGAGATCAACGACAAGATTCAGCGTTACATAGTAGCCAAGTTCGCCATATCGGCCACAACCGGACTCCTCGTGGGTTTTGTGCTCTCGCTGTTTGGACTGGATTTAGCACTGATGTTCGGGGTGATGGCCTTCCTATTGAATTTCATTCCTTCAATCGGGTCGATCATCGCGACGCTACTGCCAATACCGATAGCGATCATTCAGTTCGAGAGCACCTGGCCCATCGTCGGAGTGATAGCAATTCCGGGTGTCATACAGATGGTCATTGGCAACGGAATCGAGCCACTCGTACTGGGGCACAGATTGGACCTGCATCCTGTCACGATCCTGTTGGCCCTGATATTCTGGGGCTTGCTTTGGGGAATCGTAGGGATGTTCTTAGCGGTGCCGATAACGGCCGTGATTCAGATCGTTCTATTGCGAATCGAGACCACTCGGCCCTTTGCCGAGCTATTGGCCGGTCGATTACCTCGTCTGCAAAATGGCTCAGCGCGGCAGGAGGCGACCTAGCCTTCCCGTCAAAGGTTTGACCGTAGCGCCCCCATCAGCTGTTTGGTGGCCTGTACCAGGTCAGGTTTAGTGTATAGGCTGCCACCAATGAGGAACATCGTGTCGGTGCCGTAGCGCTCTATCCAGTGCGGCACCAGATCTGTGTCGATGCCGCCCGCCGGAACCGGACAGGAAGGCAAGATGGATCCCATGCGGCTGCGGAGGCGTTGGTTGATCGCTTCACAGTCGGCTTCGGTGAGAGCAAAGCGTCCACCCACGTTGGGATAGATCACCCCGTCACTTCCCACCACTCTGAACAATTGCCCCAGCAGAACCTCCGGCGACACTCCATGATGAGGATGAAAGAACGCGCCCGCGAGCGATGGATGTGACAGAATCGCGAGACCACTGTTGGAGGCGATCCAGCGAACCGTGTCCAGTCCCAACACTAGCGGGCTGACCAGAATCCCCTCGCAACCCGCGGTGCGCACTAGCTCCAGATCCTCCGCCAATGCCGGTCCGCTCGACACGACGTTGGGAAAGTAGAGGCTGCTGCCCCCGGTTTCTTCGTTCGCTTTTCTCACAGCTTCGACACAGCGGAACACTCTTTCCTCGAACCTGGCGGTGTGCTGGTTCACCAGGCCGTGATCGTCCTTGATGATGTCGCATCCGCCCAGGGCAAGTCGGTGGCACAATTCCGCCAGTTTTCCAGCCGACAGCCCCATCGGCTTGAGAGCCGCGCACAATAGAGGTCTGTGCTCCTCCACAGAACCAAGGCGCCGGAGGCCGGCGATCCCGTGGCGAGGGCCTGGAAAAAACTGTAGTAAGGAATCGGGTAGCTCGACTCCGGTCACGAGCACACCGGCCTTGAGCGAGATATTCCCAAACAGCAAGTTGAACAACTGCGAAGCCCCGGTGCCAACTGCCGTCACAGGATAGGAAATCGCCGTGCTCCAAACCTCGCCGTCGTCGTGTTCCAGAGATTCAACACGACCCACCATGAGGGCCTCGATGTCAGGTGACACCGCTTCTGGCGGGAGCTCTACGGTTTGCTCGAGAGCTATGTCGCACGCCTTGGCCTCTGGATCCTCTCCGTCACATGTGAGCCGGTATTCTACGAGGATTCGCTCCTCGTTCTGTCGGCTGGAACCGGGATCTGGTGGTTGACTCATACCGATACGGGTGTCAGAGTCGATGTTGTTGCAGGCGCCAGCAGCATCCTTCAGCCACTTGCCCTGAGTGGGTATGTTTATGTAGGGAGCATCAATAAATGGAACCTTGGTCGCCTGAAGAAGATAACGAAATCGACGGACCGGACGGTAACGGCGGGCACTCTACCCCGGTCGCCTTTGTGTCGACGCAGCAGTCGATCCAACTGCGAGTTGACGAGGTAAACGACGACCGCACGCCCGACGGAATGGTCTGCATGGGTACCTATTTCAGGAAGCGGCTCATAGCGCGGAGCATTGTCCCGCCCGAGGCCCTCTCGGAGCTAGAAACCCAGGACGTCTTCTCCGCACCCGTTCGATTAGGACTAGCCGCTGTGGAGGAGGATCCCGGACTGCAGTGCCGACTCTACGCCCTTCTGCCTGCTTCGCAGTTCCAGGAAGAAGAGGAATCCCGGGAACCGTGGATGGCCAGTGTTCCTCAGTTCGAGGACAGTTACCGCGACGGCAGCGAAGGAGAAGAGGACGAGGACATTGTACCGCTGCTGCTGGGCCATATCGTGCGATTCAGCCGTGACCGGCGCCACCCCGAGGACCTCGCCGCCGAGG
>JBDGZZ010000280.1:0-5408 GCA_039588335.1 Gemmatimonadota bacterium
GAACGGGACTATGCCGCTCACCTGCGGCTGCCGGATATACGCGATCTGGCCACCGTCGGGCGACCAGACGGGACTCCCGTCCCGATCCACGCTGGGATCCAGATAATGCAGTGACTCGGAGGCGAGGTCATATACACCGATGAAGCTGTGATCGCCCCTGCTACTCACGAAAGCCAACTTCGCGCCGTCGGGCGACCAGCGCAGCGATCCCGCACCACCGCGGTTCTGAAACAGCCGGGCCGCCTCGGCGTCTTCCTCCAACGTGATGGACCAGACTTGGCCGCGTTGCATGAACACCAGTCTGTCGCCGGTCGGTGACAACAAGGGAGAACTGCCATCCGACAGCTTGCGCGGCTCCCCGCCCAGCGACGCAACGATCCAGATGGCTCGCTCGGCGCCTTCGGGATCACTCAACGGGTTGGGGATCTCACCCTGCCGGTTTGGCCCAGCACCACGGACGAACACGATCGAATTGCCATCGACCGTGAACTGAAGGCTGCCGACCTCCTGTCCGTCGTCGTCCGCATACTGTGTTAGCTGGCGGCCCTCGTAAGCGGGCGCTTCGGCAACCCAGATGTTGCGTACGCCCTCCGCGTTCTGTACCCAGGCCACCTTGTCGTCCGTAGGTGCGGCCACCAATCCGGACGGAAATGGCGAGCTCATGACCTGCTCCAGAGTGAAACTCTGTTGCCCTCTCAGGCCGGGAACTACGGTGAGGGCCGCGATCGTTATGAGTAGGGACCGTGTGTGGATGGCGGATGGCACAGTACGACTCCTTGTGATATCCAGATCGGCTTGTGGTCTCCGCTAGCATACGTTCAAGGGCGGACGATGGCTAGAACCGAAGCGGCTAAGAGCTGTGGCCATCTTGACCAGAACCAAACCTTCTTGTAGTTTGGGCGTTCGATTTTAGGCAGACTAAGACGAGGAGCTTTCTCCCGAATGAGGCAGTTCATTCCAACTAACCACGACACGCCTGCGCGGCAAATCCTTTTGCCCGTCCCGGTGTTTCATGGCACCCGTACGCCTTGGAGCTGCGAGGCGGGGGTCATGATGGGCGCCGACTACCAGGCGGAGGAGAGAGCACCCTAGAAGAACTTGATTCCTGGACGTGATCAGGCCTTCTGGGTGCCCTCAGTGACCCAGAAGGCCGTTTTCGTTTTGAACGTTTTACAGAAGATCACGACCATGGCAACGCAGACAACAACCCACAACAAGCAGATAATAGAGCGCTATACGGACCAGCCGCCGCGGCTGCCGCCCGAGCTTCGTGGGCGGATCGAGAGCACGTGGGGCGGGGAGCCGGTCCAGCTGTACGCTCTCTCCGATCTCGATGCAACAATGCGGCTCAGTGAAACGTGGGTCGCCCTAGGTCCAACCCAGTTGGCTGTAGCAAGGCTCATCGGGTCGGAAGAATACAGCGTGAACAGCTTTGAGCGTTCGCGGGTGAGCGCGGTGCGCGAAGCTCCCGGGCTGAGCGGTAGTGTGCTCACGATTCTCGGTGCCGAGGGTGAGCCACCGCTCGAGACGGTGAGGTTCACGCATCGGCAGAGGCGGGCCATGGAGAACTTGAAGTTCGTTCTCGATGAACAGCTAGGTGGCAGAGCACTCGCACTGGACGATCCCGACCAGGAGTACGCCGAGAGCATTGCTGGACCGATCAAAGAGGCACAGGCTCTGGTATCCGGCAATCGGATGGCAGTCATATGGCGGTTGCTCGGTTATCTGAAACCGTACCAGAGACGGGTCATGGCAGGTATGAGCGCGGCCACGGTGATAACTCTCGTGAGTCTCGTTCCACCGTACCTGGCCGGATATCTCATCGACGCGGTTATTCGGCCGGTGCAGGATGGCACTCTCTCGGTTGCGACAGGAAGTGCCGTTGCCTGGATCGCAGTGGCGACGATGGCAGTCGTGTTCGTGGTGCGCCAGGCTGGGGCTGTGGTGCGCCTGCGGATGATGGCCGTGCTCGGTGAACTCGTAGCGCGCGACCTTCGGACACAGCTGTACGAGCACCTGCAGACACTGAGCTTGAGCTTCTACAGTCGCAAAAAGACCGGCTCGATCATCACGCGCGTGAGCTCAGACACGGACCGTTTGTGGGATTTCCTCGCATTTGGTGTTGTGGACGTGTCTCTATCCCTCGTGATGTTGGTCGGACTCGGAGCAGTGCTCATCAGTCTCGACTGGCAACTCGGGCTGGTAATGATAACCCCGGTTCCACTGTTCTGCTGGTGGATATTCCGGCACGGTGAGCGCATCAACCATCTGTTCGTTCGTGCGTGGCGTAAGTGGTCCCGGGTGACCGACGTCTTGTCGGACACCATACCGGGTATACGGGTAGTGAAGGCGTTCAACCAGGAGTCGAGGGAAAACAGCCGATTCACTGAACGTAATGTCGACGTAACGAAGGAGTTCAACCGGATTCATCATCTTTGGACGTCGTTTTGGCCGGCGTTGATGCTCGCTGTCCATGCAACAACCGTGGCAGTGTGGGTATTCGCCATACCGCGGCTACTCGGAGGTGATAACGGAGTCGAGCCCACGTTGTCGGCGGGGACGTTTGTGTCGTTCCTGCTATACACGACGATGTTCGTCGCACCGATCGAGGTCATTGGACAGATGGCGCGCACGATGAACCGCGCCACCAGTTCGGCACATAGGGTATTCGAGGTGCTCGACACCGAGCCCGAGATCGTCGAGGTGAGTGAACCGCTCAGACTGGAACCTGTGCTTGGCCAAGTCGTGTTCGACAGCGTGAGCTTCGGCTACGATGGAATCCGGCAGGTTCTGCGAAGTGTCAGTTTCAAAGTAATGCCGGGTGAAATGATCGGGCTCGTCGGACCATCCGGTGGCGGGAAGACCACCGTTGTGAACTTGATAGCCCGGTTCTACGACACGACAGGAGGTACCGTTTTGATCGACGGCATCGATATCCGTGAGCTGGATATCGGCCACTATAGAAGACAGATCGGCATGGTGTTGCAGGAACCGTATCTGTTCCATGGAACTGTGCTGGAGAACATCCGCTACGGTTTGCCGGAGGCTTCCGCGGCAGATGTGATCGAGGCCTCCAAGGCGGCGAACGCGCACGACTTCATCTGCCGGCTGCCGCACGGCTACGACACCATTGTAGGCGAACGGGGCCAGACACTTTCGGGAGGTGAGAGACAGCGCGTCTCAATTGCACGTGCGATCCTGCACGATCCACGCATCCTCATCCTAGATGAGGCAACGAGCAGCGTGGACACCGAGACCGAGCGCAAGATCCAAGAAGCCATGGATCGACTCGTAACCGGGCGGACGGTGTTCGCAATAGCACACCGGCTGTCTACGCTGCACAAAGCATCGCGGCTGTTCGTGATGGAAGACGGCCGTCTGGTTGAGTGCGGTACGCACCGCGAGCTGCTCGAGAGTCAAACCGGGACGTACCGGCGCTTGTACCTGATGCAGAGAGAACTGAAGTGAAGGAGGTACTAACATGAAACCGACGGTGTACGCTGAAACGATTGCTGCCGAGCTCAGGGCGTTTGAGAAGTGCGAGTGGAACGTGTTGCGGCTCGAGCAGCGCATAGACGGCCAACTCTGGGCCATTCAACGTGGTGAGGCGCGTCCGGTATGGGTGAGGCGTTGCTTCCCGTGGTCAGAGCCGGCGTACTTCATCTCGTTACGCGATAGTGACGAGAAGGAGTTCGCGCTGGTTCAACAACTGGACGACCTGGATCCTGATTCCAGCCGTGTCCTCGAACAGTCGCTTGCAGAAGCCGGCTTCGTAATGGAGATCGTCGGCATCGAAAGCGTGGATGAGGAGGTGGAAATCCGGAGTTGGAAGGTCAACACAGTCCAAGGTTACCGGTCTTTCCAAACGCGGCTGGACGACTGGCCCAGACAGGTTCCCAGCGGCGGGACTCTGATCCGCGACGTTGCCGGAGACCTGTACCACATCGAAGATCCTTCCGCACTCGACAAGAAGAGTAGGGATCTGCTGTGGGCCTTCGTCGATTGAGGCTGGCGGTGAGCGGAGAGCGGTTGCAACACGTCCGCTCTGCGAAGATCTTGAAGTTCAGATCGCTCGTTGAGTCGGTCGGATCCAATACGGAAGCTAGCGAGACTAATTGATCGTTTTTCGCTCACTGCTGATCCCCAACCTGGTGGCGGCGCTGTTTCTGCTGCCACCGGGAGCGGCGGCCCAAGAGACCCGACCCGACACGGTTCCGCCCGTAGAGCTGGAACCGTTGTCGGTCTCGGTCCTCCGCGTTCCCTTCCCTCTGTTCATGGTGCCATTCGCAGTATCGGCAGGTGGAGATTCCTTGCTCACCAGAGGCCAACCCCGGTTGGCACTTGGTGAAACTCTAAACGCAATGCCCGGTCTCGAGGTCCAGGACCGTTACAACTACGCGCAGGGCGATCGGCTGTCCATTCGCGGGTTCGGGGCCCGAACGCAGTTCGGCATTCGGGGAGTGAGGGTAGTCGTCGACGGCATACCCGCAACACTGGCTGACGGCCAGACTACACTGGACCACCTCGAGCTAGGCACCGTTTATCGCGTCGAGACAATACGCGGACCGACGTCATCATTATACGGAAACGCATCAGGTGGAGTGGTTCGCTTCGAAACCGGTCTCCCCGAAACGGCAGCGTTTCGCCAAGATCTCGGCACAGTATTCGGCAACAACAGATTGCTTCGCCTCGAGAGTTCCACAACTGCCCGAACCGGTAGAACGAGTCTGGGTCTCTACCTGACTGGTTTCTCCTATGACGGATACCGCAAACATAGTGAAACCGACAAGCTGTTCGCTTCGGGAACAGTGCGGTATCAGGGGCAACGCGACAACCTACGGGTCGTTGCCAATTTCGTTCGTCTCGAGGCTCTCAATCCTGGTTCGCTGACGGATTCGATGATCGCTGTGGACGCCACTATGGCCAATCCCTTCAACGTAGCGCAGCAAACCGGAAAGGACGCGAGCCAGGGACAGCTCGGGATCGCTTGGGGCCGTTCCGCTTTGGGTGGTCGGTTGGAGGTTTCCGCATATGGATTGGCTCGTGACCTCTTCAACACCATCACCGTCAGAGTCATCGAACTCGACCGGGTTGCAGGTGGAGCGCGCGTCCAGTTTGAAAGAGTGACGCCGGTGGCGAACTTACCCCTCCGGTGGGTCTTGGGAATCGAAGCCGCCGTCCAGAACGACGCGCGTAGGAACTTCGAGAACGATCAGGGAGAAAAGGGAGAGCTGACTGTCGACGAGGACCAACGCGTGGCCAGTATCGGCCCCTTCGTGCAGCTCAGCTTGCCCGTCGTCTCTCGTCTCAATCTGCTCACAGGGCTCAGATACGACCGGGTACAGTTCACAGCGGAAGCGAATCTCTGCGAGGGCGCGGAGCTGCGTACGGCAATCTGCCAGAGCAAC
>JBDGZZ010000281.1:0-7123 GCA_039588335.1 Gemmatimonadota bacterium
CTGGCCACAGTCAGACAGTGGCTGTGGGCAACCGTCATCGGACTGGGAGGGCTATTCTTGGTAGAGGACATCGTCGGTGCAGCGTGGAGTGAGTTTGACGACTTGCATTCACTTCAACTCGACGTTGCGATCGCCGGCTTGCTTGTCGGTTTACTGCAGCGACGAATCCTGTGTTCGCATTCCAACAGAGCCAACTGGTGGGTTCCTGCCTCTGTCGCAGGTTGGGCTCTGGCGGCGTGGACGGCCTCTGTAACCCCTGCTGGTGGACAGAATGCTTTTCTCAACCTTGGAATGATCCTCTCGGGAGGCGTCGTCCTTGGCGTTGTGACCGGCGGAGCGCTGGTCTGGATGCTTCGGCGTTGACACTTCTAGGCGGAGAGTAGGGCCTGTACGAACGGTTCAAAAGTTCGAGGTTCGTATTGTCCGGCCCGCCACGACTTAATTGATTGCCCTGCAACGGGTTGCGTTGCAGGGCAATTTGACGATGGGGACATGCCTCGGATGGTATGATATACCTTGCTCGTCATTTGTTTTACGTCCATACCACCAAAGGAGGAAACACCGTGAGACTCCGAGGTAGTATTCCTGTTGCTGCTTTGCTCTCAATTCTTTCGGTTGCGTTCGCGTGGTCGCAAGGCACCGATGCGCCGAAGGTCAAGCGCGGCGCCTACATCGTGAACACAAGTGGTTGCCACGATTGTCACTCACCCAAGGTTTATACGCCGGAGGGACTCCCCGAGCCGGACCAAAAGCGGCTCCTTTCGGGACACCCCGCCGACGAGACGCTTCCGGGCTACAGCATTGACATGGTGAAACCGGGTCAGTGGGTGCTGTTCAATTCGAACTTGACGGCAGCGATTGGTCCCTGGGGCATCAGTTACGCTGCGAACCTGACTCCCGACAATCAGACCGGCATCGGGCTCTGGCAAGAGGAGCATTTCGTTCAAGCACTTCGGACCGGCAAGCACATGGGGCAGGGTAGACCGATACTGCCGCCCATGCCATGGCCCGGGATTGGGACCATGTCGGACGAGGATCTGACTGCGGTGTTTGCCTATTTGAAATCGCTGCCGCCAATCAAAAACCCGGTGCCGGCCCCAGTACCGTTCGAACAGTTAGGCAAATAGGCCACCACGTCTTGGCGAGTGCCAAGTCGTGTCGACGGCAGGAGAATGAGGGCATATCGCAAATCCCTAACCTAGGAGACAATTGATGAAACCTAAAGTCATCGCATTAGCAAGTGTCATCGCGGTTGGGTTGTTCACATTGAATCCTGCGGGTGCGCAACAGAGCAAGCCGCTATTTCCGGAGATCGTGGATGTAACGCACACAACTGAGAAGACCGCGGCGTTTTTCCAGTCTTTCTTTACGGCCAAGAGCCGGCATGACGTCGACGCGACGATGGATCACTTTTCGAACACGACGCTGACATACATCGACGCGACACTCGGCTGGTCCTTCTATACTCATGAGGAGCTCAAGGACGTGTTCGCCCAGTACATGCCGAGCTGGCCACCTTCGGGTCTCTCCTACCCGACCCGTATACTCGGGGACGAACACAGCGCGCTGGTTGCCTTCACCGACACGCCGGAACTGTTTGGCAGCGAGATTCGCATCCTCGCCGCGATCGACATCAAAGACGGCAAGGTTGTTCGCTGGATCGACTACTGGGACGGCCGGCATTTCGGCGCGGAACTGGCGGCCAAGATGCGTACTCCTGCAGACAAATTTCCCACGGATTTCAAGGAGAGGTCGGCCCCCGACAATGCGTCGGCGAAGATTCGCGAGGTTGCAGGCAAGCTGCACGCGGCCGTAGCCAGCAACGACGCCAAGGGCGCGGCGGCGCTCTTCAGCAACGACGCGGTCTATGAGGACATGACGTTGCGCAACCCGCCGGCGTCGGTTCGTCGCTGCTTCACGTGGTCGGCGGCAACATGGGCGGCGGCTATGAATGGCAGGCAGCGCCCGCCTACCGGACAACCGTGCGACGCGGCATCACCGCCATCGCCCTTGATAAGGACGGCAAGATTACGCGTGTGACGACGGTTTGGGACGGAGCGATGATCCCGGACGCCGATATCCAAACACTCATGACGCTATCGCTCGAGTAGGGGAGCAACCCACGATTGGCAGGTGGAGAGTAGGGCTTGCACAAACGGCTCAAAAGTTCGAGGTTCGTATCGTCCGGCCCGCCATAGACTTAGACGATCGCCCTGCAACGTTTTGCGTTGCGGGGCGATTTTGTTCTTCGGACTGCGAACCCCAGGGAGCGCCGCCCCAAGAATGAGCAAATATCTTGATGCCCCACCAACACCCATCCCATCATCCGAATCCCGCCACCAACCAAAGCGCCTCGCGGCGCACCAAGTGTAACGCGCCATATACGTTGGTGCGTTTTCCTTTTCCTTCAGTATTAGTTCCTGCAAGTTCGGAATACGGCTATAATCCTGTGCGGGGCGCCAATTGACCAAGAAGGGACCGCATGAAGGTAGCCGTTGTTTATAATCGCGACAGCCGAAACGTGATCAATCTTTTCGGCATGCCCAACCAGGAAAAGATCGGGCTCCAGACCATTCGGCGTATCACCGACGCACTCAAACAAGGTGGACACCAGGCGCGTGCGATCGAAGGTGACAAGGAGCTCATCGATCGTCTCGAGGATTTCATGCCCCGCGTGTTAAAGGGAGAAAACCCAGGCTTGGTGTTCAACGTTTCCTACGGTATTCAGGGGCAGGCGCGTTACACACACGTACCCAGTATTCTGGAGATGGTTGGCATCCCGTACGTGGGTTCGGGCCCGCTCGCTCACTCGCTCGCCCTGGATAAAGTCGTTTCCAAGATGATATTTCGTCAAAATGGCATTCCGACGGCTGAATTTGCGGTTTTGACAGACGCCAAATTCGAAGCGCCCGACGTACCGTACCCTCTCATTGTCAAACCGAAGAACGAGGCCGTCTCGTTTGGAATCCGTGTAGTCAAGAATGAGCGAGAGCTACGTGAGGCAGCTAGTGTTATTTTCGATCGCTTCAAACAACCCGTATTGGCGGAACGGTATATTGACGGCCGCGAGGTCAATGTCGGGCTCATTGGTAACCCCCCGGAGCCCTTCCCGCCGGCGGAGATCGTTTTTGGGAAAAAAGGGCCGAAGATCTACTCGTACGAGGATAAAACTGGCACGTCGGGGCGGGAGGTCGTCATCCGGGTTCCGGCCCGCATTACCCCGGGCCAAACGAAACGCGCACAGGAAATCGCCATCGCGGCATTCACCGCGCTCGGTTGTCAGGATTGTGCGCGTGTAGATATACGAATGGACCGCAAGGGCAACTTATATGTTCTAGAAATCAACAGTCTTCCGAGTCTTGGCGAGCACGGCTCGTATACCCACGCCGCTGACGCCGCCGGACTCAACTACGCCGCATTGGTAAACCGTCTGGTGGATGTCGCGAGTGGACGGTATTTCGGCACGCCCGATCCGCCAGACATCAGCACCACAGGGGGGGCAGATGCCGGACAGCGGATCTTCTCATGGCTTACACAACGGCGCGATCGCATTGAGAAACGGCTCGGCGAGTGGATTCGTGTGTCCAGCCGCACGACGGATCCCGTTGGGCTTCGCGAGGCCCGTCGGCGGATGGAGACTTTTCTCAAGCAGCTCGGGATGCTGCATATTGAAGACTTGTCGGCGGAGCACGCCGCTGCCACGTGGCAAACCAAAGCAGGAATCGATGGCGGCACGCTGTTGATTGTTCATCTCGATGTGCCGTTGCCTGCGGAGGCGACACCGGAAGCGTACCGCCGTGATCCTGAGTGGCTGTACGGTGAAGGCGTCGGTGTGTCAAGAGCGCCCATTGTGATGCTCGAATTCGCACTACAGGCGCTACGTTCCCAGAAGCGCCTTCACAAGATCCCCATGGGGGTTCTCTACTATACCGATGAAGGGCGCGACGCGGTATACAGCGATAAAGTGATTAACCAGGCGGCGTCCCGAGCAAAGCGTGTGCTCGTTCTCCGCCCCGGCAACGAAGGTGAACGTTTTATCCGTCAGCGCCGCGGCCAGAGAAAATACAACCTTCTTGTGGAGGGACGCCCCCGTCGACCCGGGCATGCAAGCAAGAGCCCTGACACCTTGCTGTGGTTTGCGGATCGTATTGCCAAGATCGCGACGTTGTCGTCGCGGAGCGAGAAGATTGCCATCGCCTCAACCAAGGTAAGGACGAGCGGCTTTCCAATGTTGTTGCCGCATCGTCTTTCCGCGGACTTGCTTCTGACTTACCTGGATGTGAAAAGGGCTGACGCAGCAGAGGACAAGGTTCGAGGGATTCTTGGCAAAAACACTCTCAAATGGAGCGTGGAGCTTGTCAGTGATCGGCCGGCGATGAAAGATCGAGTCGCCAACAAGCGTCTCGCGAGCGCGGTCCTTGGGACGGCTGCAGATTGGGGTATCGAATTGCGAGCGGATTCATCGGTTTGGCCCTCCGTCGGCGGGTTGGTCACCGGGCAGACGGGAGTCGCCTGCGGAATGGGTCCGGTGGCACGCCACCTATACACGCCCCATGAAGCGGTACAGCGAATGAGTTTGATCCAGCGTACGCTTTTGCTGGCGCAGTTTCTCCTCCGAATGGAATCCAATTGAACCCACGCCCATCGATGCAAAAACTCGAAGAGGGGGATGTTCGCATCCAGCCGACGTCGTTCCCGTGGCGCAGTATCCAGCGGGCGTCCGTCTCACCACACGGCATGGTGTCGACGGCTCATCACCGAGCGACGGACATTGGCATCCGTGTACTCGAAGAGGGTGGAAACGCAATGGACGCGGCCGTGGCATGCGCTTTTGCGCTGGGTGTGTGTGAGCCCGCCGCTTCGGGACTCGGTGGACAGACAATGATGCTCATCTATCACGCGCCGAGCCGCAACAAGGTGGCACTGGACGGATCTTCCCGGGCACCGTACGCGGCGGCGCCCGGTAGCCTGAAGCGTGCTGAAATACGCCGTGGATACCGCGCTTCGACTGTTCCGAGTACACCCGCCGTACTCGCTTACGCGCTCGAGAACTATGGGACTCGCGAACTTAGCGCGATTCTTGAACCCGCTATTCAACTTGCCGAAAATGGGTATCAAGTGTCGCCACTGCAACGGGCGCTCACTCGCCGCGAACGTCCGTACCTCAAGAAGACCAGCGCGGCTCAGTTCTTCCTGGTCGAAGGGAGAAAGTCACCACCCGTTGGTCACAAACTCTGCCAGCCGGCCCTGGCAGAAACGTTACGGCGCATTGCGCGACACGGCGTGGAGGATTTCTATACGGGTTCCATCGCTCGTTCGATTTTAAGCGACATGGAACACAACGATGGCCTCATTAAGGCAGAGGATCTTGCCCAGATACCGTGGCCCATCGAGCGCCGGCCAATAACGGGACAGCTCGGAGCAGCGCGGGTTTTTACGATGCCACCACCTGGGGCAGGCCGTACCCTAATCGAAATGCTCAATATCATTAGTCACATGAAACCCCGGGAGTACGATCCGGATACACCTCGCGGGGCAACGATTCTTGCAGGCATCATTCGTCAGGCGTTTCTCGATCGCAAGGACCGCCCGTTCGATCCGAGCTTCTACGCTCAGGTGGACGAACGTCACATGCTTGATCCCGAATACGCGAAGCGTGTGGCACGTGAAGCGCGGAAGCGCGTCCCGCTCCACGGTGAAACGACACACCTCTCGGTTATGGATCGAGAGGGAAGTGTGGTGGCGCTCACGCAATCGATCGAGAGTGTATTCGGCTCGTGCGTTGCCAACCCCGAACTTGGGTCTTTGTATAACAACTATATGTCGGCCTTCGAACACAAGGATATGTCCCATCCGCATCACCTGCGGCCGGGTGCTGTGCCGTGGGCGAGTGTTGCTCCGACAATTGTACTTCGTGGGCGCAGGCCCTGGTTGGCCATCGGTTCGCCGGGAAGCGAGCGAATTACACCATCGATCTTGCAGGTATTGATCCGACTGGCGAAGGGTTATTCGCTGTACGAGGCCGTCGAGGCTCCGAGATTGCATTGTTCGCTCCAGGGAACGGTGTCGATCGAAAGTGGGCGGATGCATCCCGACGTACCGGACGCGCTGGAAAAAGCGGGCCACAGTGTGACGGTACGAGATCCGTATGCATTCTACATGGGCTGCGTTCAGGCGGTGATGCGAGAGGGGGCGCATTTTCATGGTGCAGCCGATCCGCGTCGTGACGGTGCGGCTGGAGGTCCGCTAAAATGAAGCTGCCCATTCTGGTGTCGGTTCCGCACGCAGGGACGATGATGCCGGACGAGGTGAAGCACGTTACACGTATTGCTGGGGACGACATTATCAAGGACGGTGACGAACAGGCCGCCGAGATTTATCTCCCGCTTCGAGACCACGTCGCACAGTTGGTGACCACCGATATTGCCCGCGCGTTTGTCGATCTCAACCGTGAGCCGGATGATTTTCGGAAAGACGGCGTCATCAAGACACATACCTGTTGGGATGTTCCCATCTATGACAGTGCGCCCGATGATGAAGTTGTTGCCAAACTGCTGCAGCGGTATTACTCGCCGTATCACGAGAAGCTCAAGGAGCTGGCACTCGCTGGCGACGTGCGGGTGGGTGTCGATTGCCACACGATGGTGGCCCACGGTCCGCCGGTTGGGCCCGATCCTGGGCAACCGCGGCCGGCGGCGTGCGTGAGCGATGCTGAAGGCACGTGCGACCGGAGTTGGACCGAAGAGCTTGTAAGGGAGTTAGCCGAGGTGCTGGGCGGGGAGGTCCGCATCAATGACCCGTTCAAGGGTGGGTACATAACGCGCAAGCACGCTAGTGAGCTCCCGTGGCTCCAGCTTGAGATCTCGCGCGGTGATTTCGCTTCAGTCGAAGAGAAGGCGTTCGCCGTCCGCAAAGCAATGAGAAACTGGTCCAAGCGAGTTCTCGGCTTGACCCTATGACGGGGCGTTTGTCCGCTGTGTAAACACAGGAGCGACATGCGATTTCCGGTGAAACTGTGAGCCAGGATTTTGAGGTTAGAGTCTCTGGAGACGGGCTTCTAGGCGGTGAGTAGGGCCTGTACGAACGGTTCAAAAGTTCGAGGTTCGTATTGTCCGGCCCGCCA
>JBDGZZ010000282.1:0-5394 GCA_039588335.1 Gemmatimonadota bacterium
GGATGTGCCCCCTCGGACAGCTCATAACGTTTGAACTCTCCGGTGCTTGGCACCAGGTACGCTAGGTAGTTTCCTTGCTGACCGCAGAACCACACGCGACCCTGTTGGTCCACGTACGGATCGCGAGGCCTAGTGCCTTGCCTTCCCGTTTCCGGAAAGCCGTCGAGCACGTTACCCGACTCGTCCATCTTGTACGGAACGCGCCATTCATCGATCTGCAGGGGATCGCTCGGGAAAGACTCGGACTCTCCAAGCCACATGAGCGGAATGACTAGCAACATCGGTGTTACGTATCTCATAGGACGATCCTCCCTGGGCGACTAGGGATTGAAGCTATCTGCTGCTGACCAGCATCTCTCGGCGGTTATCAGGTGGGTTAGTCACCGGCCGACATCGGCATACAATACGTGGGTACGCCGTTTTGGTCCAGTACGAGAGCACTTTCGACACGGCAAGGTGCGTCCTCTGGTCTTCCTGTGTTGAAACACGGGCTCGGCCTCTGCGAGACGCGTCCTGAAGGACAGTACTGGCCGTGTCTTTCAAGACATTTCACGACGCACATATTTGCTCCGCCGAATTGGCATTTTCGTCCGGTGAAATCGGTCTGCAGTTCAATGCTTCGCATGTTGCTCCCACCACTTCCCCGCCCTCTCGGGTGTCCATGCAGCGGCCGCATCGCACTCGCCGAGCGCTTCCGATAGCGCATCCACACTATGCGGCCGCTGGCTGGGATCTTTCTCGAGGCAGGCGAGAATGACACTCTCGAGCCGCTCTGGAATTTCTTGTTCGACACGCTGGGACGGCGGAGTGGGTGCCTTGTGCACGTGGTCCGTAACCACCTGCATAGCCGTCTCACCCTCGAACACGAGTTTCCCGCTGACAAGCCAATAAGCAACACAGCCAACGGCATAGATGTCGGTTCTAGCATCTACCTTGCTGTCGTCCAACACCTGTTCCGGCGCCATGAACGCAGGTGTCCCGCCCGGGAAATTGCCGGACGTGAGCTTGAGATCTTCTGCACGAGGTTCGGCATGCACTTTGACCAGTCCGAAGTCCAGCAGTTTGACAAAATCGCACTCGCGCCCGTAGCGACATACGAACGCATTAGCCGGCTTTATGTCACGGTGTATCAGATCCCTATCGTGCGCCTCGGCGAGCGAGTGACACATCTGGCGCAGCAGATAGATCGCCCGCTCAGGCGGCAGTGGTCCGAACTGTCGGACGAGAGTCTCCCAATTGTATCCCTCCAACAGTTCCATCACGTAGTAGAAGGTATTGTCGGCTGTTACACCGAAATCATACAACTCGATGGTATGCGGCGAGCGCAGTAGAGCCGTCGTTTGCGCTTCGCGTTCGAACCGCTTGAGAGCGGTGAGCCGCGCATCTTCATCCGCCACCCCGAGCATCTCAGGCCGCACCAGCTTGATCGCGGCCGGACGCGCCAGCATGCGATGCTTTGCTTTCCAGACCTCACCCATTCCGCCCCGGCCGAGTAGCTCCGTGAGACGATAGCTTCCCATCTCGCGTGCTCGTTTCACATCGAGCCCCATGCCGTATACCACACGCGACCCGAAGTGAGCAACCGCCACCGCGATCAGCGGACCTGCCAAGACGTGTGGGTAGGCGCGTGGCTCCACGTCGAACACACCCGCCCATTCGTAGACGGCCACGCCCAGTGGAGTTGTCGCAGCTGCGGCTACGGCCACCCAGAGCGTTTTGGCAGGGGGGCTCGGAATGATCAGCGGGAACATGATGATGATCGGCGTGGTCCAGGTGGTGAACGGGATTAGATCTGTTAAATGCTCGACCGCGCCGAGTTCGAGCGCAATCAAGTAATGCGCGCGAGGGATGCCCAAGGCGAGCAGCATGCAGATTGCGATCTCAAACACCAGGCCCAGGTTCAAAATGAACTGCGAACCGAATCGCTTGCTCCGCGCGAACACGTACAGCACTGCCGACATCACAACAATTGTCCAGCTCATAGCTTGGTCGATGCCTTCGACCAAGACGCCGACACCGTCGGCCGGTACATCCGAGATCAACAGGAAGAGGGTGGCACCGAGCAACAGGAGCGCGATCAGCTTTACGCGGTCGCGTGCCCTTTCGAGCATGTCAGGCGGCAATGAAACGGTTGTGGGCCTCTCCTCCTTGCTAGGCGAGGTCGACGGTCGTTTGAGAATCGCCTGATCGTTGTCCACGTGTTGGTTCATGAATCCAACTGGTGCTTTGAGTGCCCGGTGAGGTCGACCCTGCCATACCGCGACCGTTCAGCCCGCGTTCCACGGCACGCGACTCCGCCGGTATGTGGCGGTACAACAATAAGTTGGCGGTGCTGGTTTAGCGAGCGTCGTTTCTTGTGAACATTGTCACAAGTCGACATAGTTGGATCGGAGGACCTACCTCACTCCCGCACGAACTTGAAGCCACCATCCTGGGTGTTCGACGCGAACCTGCTGCTCACACCGTTCCGTTCGGAGCCCTCGTAACTCAACCGTGCGCGATGGATCTCGAGGGTCACAGTCCCACCGTCTTGGAACGTGATGAGGCCGGCATGGACCGCTGCCGTGCAAATGGAGGAGCTACTTGCGTACACGTCAGTACCCCACACGGCAACCGCCGTCCCACCTGACGGGCATTTGACAGCACCTCGGAATCCGCCGAGTTGACTCAGCTCCATTGCGTTCGTCTTCCATCCGATCTCAGCCAACTCCAGGCTGAGATGTTGAGTTAGGCTGTTTTCCGAATCTCGGCCCACAGCAATCCCAGGATTGAGGTCGACCCGTAACGCAGCACGCCGCGATCCACCTTCGACAAACCGGTAGCTCCCCGACCACTCCGGAAAGTCGAGGCTCTCTACACCGTTGAGAGACGAACCATCGTACCTGCCCAGGCCTGGCACGACCTGAATGGCCACGTCGCCGCCATCCTGATAGGTGATGAGACCTGAGTGCACAGCGGCGGTGCAGATAGAGGAATCATCCGTGTAGGTGCCGGTGCCCCAAATGGGCCCCCGGTTCTCCCCTGCCATAGGGCACGTAAACCGCGCTATCATTCCATTCAAGCCACGCAGGTCTAGCGCAGATGCATCCCAAGTAATGGTTCCTCCATCCAATTCGGGCATATCCCCGGGTCGGTTTTGTTTTGGAACGATGGCGAAGCTTCCGGGCCAATTTCCATAGGTGTGACTCAGCACTCCGTTCTGTTCGCTACCCCGGTACGCGGGGAGCCCATCCTGGATCTCAAACGATACTATGCCGCCTTCTTCTCGCGTGATGGCACCGCTGTGCACTGCCGCTGTACAGACTGAGGAGTCGTCGGTGTAGATACCCGTTCCCCAAACGGTGCCCAGCTGCCCATTGGGCGGACACGCCAAAGAGAAGCGCCGTCCGTCGCGACCTCGAGATCCGAGCGCATTCGAATGCCACTTCGCAGCGTTTGCATACCTGAACAGCTGTACGTCCCTGAGTGTGCTGGCATGCTCCAGATCATGCGCACGCCGCTCCAGCACGAATTGACGACCCATACCGCCGAGCGCGACAGCCACGAGCGCGGCGATCCCCAACCGCTTCATGACCATAGACATCCCGGCCCCAGCAAATGCTGGCATGAAGAACATGCCCGTTCGCTCACGCCCTCTTGCATCTCGTTCTTCACCTTCTGTGTCGCCTGCCATCTGGTCTGACTCACTCACGCGTGCGGCGATCTGCGACCAGAGGTTCTTTTCCGGCTTGCGGCCGGGATACTCACGAAACCAGTCCCGCACTCGGCGCAGTCTATCCAGCTGATTGCGCATCGACTCGGACTCGGCCAGCTGAGTCTCCAAGTCGACACATTGCTTTGGCGACAACTCTCCGTCGAGATATGCTGATAGCCTGTCGATTGTCGGTTCGCGTGACATACTGATCCCTCGGCGTTACTCGAAGTATTCCTGTAGCATCAATCGACCCGCGTGAGCATGCCACCGTGATGTTGCCGCCGAGATACCCAACAACTCGGCGATCTCAGTGTGCCGATACCCCTCCATGTCATGGAGTAATAGCACTTGGCGCACGCGTTCCGGCAGCTTCCAGATCGCGGACTCAATCTCGGTGTGCAACTGCAGGCCGTCAGACGGCGCAGCGGCCGACTGGATGGCATCTTCATCGCTCAAAAAATGGTCTTGGTGCACGCGCAGCCGTTCCCGATACCTGAGAAGCACGTTCACCCCCAGCTTGTGGAGCCACGCACCAAAGGGCGCTTGCCCGCGGAACGTATCAAGCCTCTCCCACGCCCTCACGAAGATGTCCTGAATCACGTCATCCGTATCAGTGCTGCCCAGCATCCACTTGGCTAGACTGTTGATCCGGGCAACGTGGCGGTCATACAGCCGCTCGAAAGCCTCCAGATCTCCTGCCTGCGCCAGCGTCACATCGGACGCGTCCGGATCAGGTGTCATGTCCCGCTGACGTGGCGAGCGCTTTGCCAATCGCGACATCCTCGGATGCATGCGAGATGGTTCCCTCTATAAGTGAGGGATACGGCAAAGAGAGAAAATGTTTGGTCCGTCGCTTAGGCGACGATTGGTCGAGCCGCGGCCACGACCCGGCAGTCACACCGAACGAGCCCGCGCTCGGCCGCCCAAGGTGACTGGTGCGTCACGTAACGGCTAACCCCGGGCGGGACGAGGCTTCGGCTCTCACCGCTCCTCATCTTCCACCACTGGTCCCACCCTATACCGCACCACATACGGCACATCCATGTCGTCCAGCGTGATGGCGTACAGCGCATCGCCCACCGCCAGCCCGCTGTAGTACAGCGGAGTGCGTATATCGCCTCTCACGGAGCCGAGGTAGATACCGCTCGCGTCATAGCGGTCTGCCGAGAAGAGAGCCACGTTCGACGGCCGCCGCACCCACACACCACCTGATCGTTCCGGGATGATCTGCGTGATGGTAGGATACGTTCTCGGTATTGCCGATTGGTTGATGTCGACGTGGCCTGCGCGTTCCATGAACTGATCGAGGCGTTCCATACGCGCGTCGAACGCCGAGTCTGATACCGGAACCGGTGGTGCGCTGTTGCTGATCATGAGCGTGGTGTCGCCACTGATATTCAAATGCACGACATCGTATGTGGCGCCGCTGGTGCTCCAGAATCCGTCCGTCAGATCGAAGACGACGAGATGCTCCGGTGCGAAAGGCATATCTGCGACACCGCGCGCTAGTCGGATGGAGGTGCCCCGCGCGTCGGCCAAAAGGATCGAGTCGACTTCACCCGCCGGCCCGAAACCCTTGGAATAGAAGAATGAGCGGTGCTGGAGTATCCCCTCGTTGAGGAGCGCGTCGTCCTCGACACCATGCTGTACGTGTTCCCACACCCATCCCGAGAGAGCGACGCCGCCGATCCAGGTATAGC
>JBDGZZ010000283.1:0-5373 GCA_039588335.1 Gemmatimonadota bacterium
TGTGAAATCAGCGTCTGGCCGGTGTGCGGCGGTTTCTGCCCGCCGGGGCTTGAATGCGGTGAGATCGTCCCGGGGGTTCCCCTCTGCTTCTGTGTCCCTCCCAACGGCTAACGGTATCCGCTAATGAAACGAGCGGCAGACATGCCGCCTATATTCGACACGCCCCGGCTTCGGTCGGTATCCGGTCCGGCGCGATCGAAATCTGGACATCACGCGACATGCCCGCGCCGAGAAACGGTTTGCTGCTGCGGCCAGCGGATTTGGGCCAAACATGGATGTCCCGACCGTTCCCGACCAGGCCGGTGTCAGCGGGGCAAGCCCGAGCCTGAGACGCTTCAGCAGAGGTGGACCACCAAGATGGTGATCGAATGGACAGCTGTGTTGCCATCGCTGTCAGTCACTTCGAGGGTGATGATGTGCGGTGTGGTCCTACAGCTACCGCCACTCAGCTTCGGGCTGATCGTCGAGCCGGTGCCCAGGTCACCATCCACACTCGACGTCCACTTGAGGCTGGCGCCAGAGAGTTCGCCGTCCTCAGGATCTGTCCCCTCTCCCGTAATTGTGATCGGTTGTCCCAGCCCCACTGACTTGTTGTTGGCCGGACTGGTGATTTGCGCGGTGGGAATTCCCGCGCCCGCCAGCACCTGAACGGGAATGCTGTCCTTGGCGACCGCGCCCTTGGCATCGACTGCTGTCAGCTGAATGGTATGGGCCCCAGCACCTAAGGACAGCCAGATGTCGCTGCCCCATCCCAGATTGCCAGCGAGATTTGATTTCCAGGTTAGATTCCCATCGCGGATCGCTTCATCGGGATCGAAGCCCCAACCGCGCAAATTGATTTTCTGGCTGGTGTAGAAAGTCGTGCCACTGGCCGGATACGTAATTTTGGCGGTGGGTGGTCGGTTGATGACATCGATGACGAGCCAATCACTAACACCTGTAGCGTCAAAAGCGTCCGTCGCCTGCGCGGCAACGACATGCATGCCCACGCTGAGTTCGGCAGCCGAGCAGCCAAGGCTGGGACTCAGTCCCTCCGCTGTACAAAGCTGGGTACCGGGGAAATCGTAAAAGGCCACCTTGCTGGGAAATTGGTTCGCGTATAGCCCCGGGGCCCGGTCGGGGTCAATGACCTCGGCTTCGAAATAGATATTGACGTAGGGTACGGAATCACCATACGCAGGCTTGTTGATGGTGACCGTCGGCGGCTGGTTGGGATCGGCCCTTTCCACCGCGCGATAGGCGTCGACGTACCCCGTTGAGACTGTGGGATCCCAGCTGGCATTGGCT
The DNA here is from genome assembly GCA_039588335.1 of Gemmatimonadota bacterium. GTDB lineage: Bacteria > Gemmatimonadota > Gemmatimonadetes > Gemmatimonadales > GWC2-71-9. Next base: position 1,288 of record JBDGZZ010000283.1, read on the forward strand.
GTATTTTGGAGGATATTTTGCACCTCCGTGTGGTCGATGTCCCCGTCGAGCATCTTCATCATCGCGCCAATGCCCGCCAGATAGGGAGATGCACAGCTGGTGCCGCCGAAGGTCTGCAGTTCGTCCTCGCCCACGTCGTTACTATCTTGCTTGGCGCTATCGCGGGTGACCGTTGATTTGATTCCGGCGGGCGCCCACATATCGACGCCATCTCCCCAATTGGAATAGGATTGGGCCACGCCGAGCTTGTCGATCGCGCCAACGCAGATGACGCCATCAACGCGGCAGGGATACAGCGCGGTGCCGCTGATATCCTTGCCTTTGGGAGTTTCGTTTCCTGCTGCGGCGAACGAAATCACGCCGCGATCGCGCGCCCTACGGAGCATCCTTTTGAAGTAGTTGCCACTGTCAAACAAATCGCACAGCGATCCGCATTCAAAGCCAAGGCTTATGTTGATCACATCGGAGTGGTTGTAAATCGCCCAGTACACAGCAGTGGCGACGGTATAGACGTCGGCACTCACTTTGATCAAAAGCGGCCGAATGTCCCCGCCGCTGGTACCAGCAGTGCCAAAGAGATTGCGCGAGTAACCACAGCAGGCCCCAAACGTGAGCTGTCCGTGCCAACAATTGTTGCAATTGGGAAAACTATTGCCCGCGCCACCAGCGTACCAATCGTCATTGACCAAATTCAGCTGCGGCGGTTTACTGCCTGTATAATAATAGTCCAGGTTACCGTTCATCGGCACGCCTGTGGTCTCATCGAGGTCAAACCCCTCGTCAATCACCGCCACCCTCACCGGATAATAAGGCACCGTGGGCGGATATCCCTTGTACCTGAGATATTGCCAGGCGCGAACAACGCCCACCGATAGCCCTTGGTCGCCAGGGGTCGCCGGGTCGTCGTCTTCGGTCATCCACCACCATTTAGCCGCGTCAATATAGTTGCCACCGCCAAGCGGGTGCTCGCATACCGTGCACGACTGCGCCAATTCCATGATGAAGTTGGCCCCGGCCTGCTGATCTTGCTCCCGGGCAATCGTCGCAACCAACCGGGCGGCGTCTTCTGACGAAAAATACCACTGCCCGCGAACGCCAGCGGCCTCCATGTTCGGGGCAAAATCGTCGAGTGGTGATCGGGCCGGATCAATCTTGATCAGGACCCAACCGGTTGAGCTCGGGAGATCCGCCGGCGGCACCTCCCCCTCCGTGAGTCGCGCCGTACCGTCGCGCAGCACGCTGCCCCCGTAGCGAAGGAGAAAATCATTGAGCTCGGACTGGCTTGACGGATGCAGGATCACTTCATCGACGACAAATTCTTCCGCCGCGCCATCCGGTCCAATGGCGACAGCGATGGTTCGTGGGGATCCGCCGTTCAACCCAGGCAGGGCGTCTTTGCTGGGGACAACACTGTCATCGATGGCGTAGGCGAAGTGGTTGGCAATCAAGATATCGATCAGCTCGCGCACCCAGAGCTGGTCGGGACAGTCGATGATCCAGTCGTCCAGATCAGCCTGAGGTGGACACCCGTCCACCCGCGTGCGCAGGTGCTCCAGGGTCTTCAGTGCCTTGGCGATTTGGCCGGCCAGGATATATCGCTCGGCGTTTCGCAGCTGGCTGGTCAGGGCCGTGCGATGGCCGCGACCTTTGCTCTTGAATACATCTCGCCGAAGCGTGCCCAGCGCAGCAGCCAACACAGTGGGGTCGCCGCCGTCGATGATACCGTCCCCATCGCTGTCCGGATTGAGTGGGTCCGTGCCCAGCAGCGCTTCTTCGTCATTGGTCAGCCCGTCGTCGTCATCGTCCGCGCTCGCCCCATTGCTCGCGTGGGCGAGACCCATGCGACCCAGTTGGCCGGGCGCATCCGCAGCAAACTGCCCCACCACGCCGGATACCATCAACAACCCGACGTAACAGAACAAGATCGCCAGGCTGATGAATACGATTCGATTCAACCCCCGTCTCCTCATGTTCCCCTCCTCTCTCCGGGCGAGCATCGACACGGTCGATATTCGCCGTCAAGCCCTTGAAGATACGGCCGCGATCTCCCTGTCCTCTTTACATCTCCGCATCGCTATGTCACGGATCAACGGGTTGTGAGAATGTTGATTGGCGACTACCCAGTTTCCCTTTTGGGTGCATTGCGTGATGTGAGGACCAGTGGGGATGACGCCGGTTATGGATCGCTTCGCCGCGCCGCCGTCCCGTGTGATGCGCTGAGTGCCGTCTGTGGAATGTGTGAGAAGGTTGGTGCCAGTAACTGGGCCGGAGCTGTATTGCCCGCTGAACGTGCCGCGTTCGACGGAATACGTGATCGTGACCTGCATGGCACGCGCCAGCGGTGCGGCGGCAATAGTCGCAACGACTGCGCACGCGGTCGCCGACGGTAGATGGCTCATCAAGATCTCGTCCCGATCTAGCCGTGTCCAGTTGCGCCAAGCGACGCACATCCTCCTTGGCGGACCGAACAGGTCGGGCGCGCCGGTCGTGCCGGCGTCGATCTGAATGAGAAGAAAGACACCCAGGAGGGCGACGCACGAGCCAATTTCGCTCCCGAACCTATACACATGCAAGTTTTGTTCCGAAGCGTCGAAGGGACCAGACTCCTTTGAATTCGCGCACTTAGAATTGGAGGCAGAACAGGTGCCCTGCTCAGGAAAGAAGAGTTGTTCCACAGACACGGAAAAGTATTTCCCCGCGTGAGAACCACGCACCCAAATGGATTTACACGCAAATGTGATGGCTCGCTTCCACTGAACAGCGTTCACCGGACCCGAAACCGGGCTTGATCCGCCCAACGACAGCGTGTGGGTGCAGGATAAGCGTAAGTCCTCGCTTATTCTCGCGGAATCGGCCGCACTGGGTCAATCACCTGATTTTTCTCAGGCTTCCTGGGACTTGAGGTCGCGCACGAGGGTGACCGTGCCCGGGTTCCGGACGGCCCGCCTTCTCGAATCGCCATCGCATGCGAGTCAGGGCGGGGGGCGGGGCGTCCCAGGCGGGCGGTGTGAGCTACTCCAGCTCGCATTGAAGGAGGCACACGAACGTGTCTACCTTCCGTAGGATTTCAATCCGCGAGAGAGCCCTCTTTTTCCGCCGCGAAGGGCCTGTGTGGAGGGTGGGGTGGGGGGTCCGGTGCTCTCACACCTCCCCTATACCCCCCTGCAACCGCGCAACTCCGCAACACCCCCAAGACTTGGACGGGAGTGGACGTTCTCGGACATCGACGAACAGCCTGCGCTGTCTCAAGGGGTGCGGTTGCGCGGGTTTCGAGGGGTAAACAGGGGAGCCTCTCGGCCCCCGACCGGCTCGGCTACCGACGGGCCCTGCGAAGGTGCCGCCGGAGGACCGCTCTCACGTAGACGCCGACCGTCTGGCCGTTCAACCTCGCCAGCTCCCGAAGATCGGCCAGCTCTCCCGCAGCTCTTCGACAGGCACCGGTCGAGGGGAGAGGAATCGAGGTAGGCGCACTGCCGCTCGGAAGAGAGGGGCCGTAGAAGGGCCGTGGGGCCGTCACCAGTGCAGTCCAGTGCCGCCCCCTGCCGCCCCTTGCAAGGCAGGAGACGTAAGTAGGCGTCACTTCTTGCCCTTCCGTGATTCTTCGAACCTGAGGGTCGGGGGTTCGAATCCCTCCCGGCGTGCCAGTCTTTCCGAGCACTTGCGCAATACCCGCGGCGGAGAACTGCGCCGATGTGCAGCCAAAGTACAGCCAAGCTTGGTGAGTTTCGGCTTTGCCACGTTTGAGCCGTCGGCCGATGTCTTCTTCTCCATGGTCCCTTCTCCTTTCGGAGCCTGGAACCCTCTCTTGAATCATGGGCCCAATCTGTCCAAACTCGGCCGACGGCTCACACCCTGACGCAGAGCACACCTGCGGGTCCGACGCGCGGTCCTTCGGAGGCGGGCCCGGACACCCGTCCGTGAACCCGCCCTCTCGCGGGCTGCTTCACTCCGCGGATCGCCGGCTCTCCACGAGCACGGTGCGGCCCTCGAGCACGTCGACGTCCGTGACCGATGCAGAGAGGCTCTGGCGGCGCGCCCGCAGCTGGTACGGACCCAGGGAGCGTATGGACTCGCGCGTGTCGGTGG
>JBDGZZ010000284.1:0-5712 GCA_039588335.1 Gemmatimonadota bacterium
GGCACCGGAGGCCCTACAGGGGATCCACAGCGACCACGTCCTGCTGGTGGTTGACGAGGGCTCGGGTGTGGAGGAGCCGATCTATGAGGCTGCCGTGGGGAGCATGTCGGGCCACAATGCCACGACGCTGCTTGCCAGCAACCCTACCAAGACCTCCGGGTTCTTCTTCGATACGCATCACAAACTCAAGGACATGTGGTATACTGTCCATGTCAGTGCGGCAGACTCCCCGCGAGTAACGAACGACTTCTGCACCGACGTGGCCCGGCGATACGGTGAGGACAGTAACGCCTATCGCGTTCGCGTGCTTGGCGAGTTCCCGAAAGCGGACGACGACACGATCATCCCCTTCGAGCTTGTCGAGTCCGCAGCATACAGGGAGATCGTCGTCCCCGACGAGCAGGTGGTGGTGTGGGGGTTGGATGTGGCTCGCTTCGGGGACGACGTATCTGCGCTGTGCCAGCGAAGCAAGATGAGTGTGGACTGGGTGGAGGACTATAAGAACCTCGACCTCATGGCGCTCGTGGGTCGGGTGAAGCACAAGTACGACGAGATACTGCCCTCCCGGCGCCCGACAGAGATACTCGTAGACGTGATCGGCCTCGGTGCGGGGGTGGTGGACCGTCTACGGGAATTGGATCTTCCTGCTCGGGGGATCAATGTGGCAGAATCCGCCAGCATGAGTGAAGCCTACATGAATCTGCGCGCAGAACTCTGGTTCAAGGCACGGGAATGGCTGGAGGAGCGCAGTTGTACCTTCGCGGATGACATGGCGGTGCTCAAGCGGGAGTTGGTGATCCCTCGATACGAATTTACCTCTGGCGGAAAGATCAAGGCAGAAGGAAAACCCGATATGAAGAAGCGCGGCTTCAAGTCGCCCAATCACGCAGATGCCTTTGTGCTCACGTTCGCTTCGTCCGCGCTCAAGGCGCGGTACGGCAAGAAGGCGTCACTCAGCCGTAGTGAGCCCGTGAAGCGCGGGCTGCCGGGCATCGTCTAGGGAGGGATCATGCCTACACAGGAGACGTATGAGGACGGGATGGATGCTTTCCTTGACGAATTCGAGGAGCCCGAACAGGAGCTTTCCGAAGAGGAGGAACGCGAGCAGGAACTGGAGAAGGTGGTTCAGCACGCAGCAGAGCAGGCGCTTCTCTGGCGGGAGGAAGAGCTAGAGTGGCAACAGGCCAAGGCCACGGACTACTACATGGGCCGTCCGTTCGGCAACGAGACGGAGGGGCGGAGCCGGGTTGTCAGCACGGATGTGCGGGACACGATCCAAGCCATACTGCCCAGCCTCATGCGAATCTTCTTCGGCCCGGAGAACACGGTCGAGTACGAGCCCCGCAAGCCGGAAGATGTACCTGCGGCAGAGCAGCTTACCGACATGGCAAACTACGTTGTCCGCATCGACAACAACGGCTTTCTGCAGATCTACGGTGCCATGAAGGATGCCATGGTGCGTCTGCTCGGAGTTCTCAAGGTGTGGCACGAGCAGGCGGAGCGCACGGAGGGCTACGAGTACACGGGCTTGTCGGAGGCGGCGATGGTCGAGTTGGAGGCCGACGAAGACGTAGAGCTAGAGGTACGCGGCAGTTACGAGGTTGCCGTTCCGGGTTCTCCTACAGGGTTCATCACGCTGTATGATGCTCTTGCCGTTCGACGACATGATGAGGGCGTGGTGCGTTTCGAGGCGGTTCCCCCGGAGGAGTTCATCTTCTCCCCGGAGGCGCGTGACCGAGATTCCTGCGAGATGATGGGTCATGTACGATCCGTTCCGGCAAGCGAACTCATTGCCATGGGTATCGACCCGGAATTGGTTGAGCAGCATAAGGGCAAGACCTATGCCACCAAGACCAGCGGCGATGATCTGGAGGTGGCGCGGCGTTTCGATCAGGACCAGCGAGAGGCGGAGCATGACGAGCACGACGACGCTCGCGAGGACTGTTGGTTCGGTGAGATATTCGTCCATGCGGACATGGAGGGCGATGGCACGACAAGCCTTGTCTGTGCGCGAGTGATCGGGGACAATCACGAACTGGTGGACTGGGAATATTGCGACGAGCGGCCCTTCGCCATCTTCGTATGCGACCCGGAGCCGCATACACTGATTGGCACCAGCACGGCTGACACCGTCATGGACATTCAGCTAATCAAGTCCTCGATCATCCGGGCGCAACTCGACTCGCTGACGCTGGCGCTCAACCAGCGTCTGGAGGTGGTCGAGGGCGAGGTCAACATGGCCGACGTGCTGAACAACGAGGTGGGCGCCATCATCCGGGTAGACAAGCCGGGCATGCTCAGAGAGGTCGCGCACGACTTCTCCAAGACCGGCGGAGCGGCCTTCCCTATGCTTCAGTACATGGACGAGCAGAAGGAAAACCGGACGGGCATCTCGAAAGCCGCGGCCGGGTTGGACGCAGATGCGCTACAGTCAGCCACCAAGGCGGCTGTTGCGGCGACCCTAAGCGGCGCCCAGCAGCATATCGAGTTGCTCGCCCGGATATTCGCTGAAACGGGCATGAAGCAACTCTACTCGCTGATCCTGAAAACACTGGTGAAACATCAGGATCAGGCGCGCACCATCCGGGTGCGAAACGAGTGGGTGGAGATGGATCCACGGGCATGGCACGCCAACATGGACGTGCGTATTAACCTCGCACTTGGTGTTGGCAGTTCGGAAGAGAAGCTGATGCTCATGGACGCCATCACACAGCACCAGAAGATGTTGCTGGACGAAGGCAGCCCGCTGGTATCGCAGGTACAGTATCGCGCCGGGCTGGCGCGGCAGGTGGAACTTGCCGGGTTCCCGAATGCCAACGAGTTCTACCAGCCGTGGACCGCGGAGCAGAAAGAGCAGTATCAGCAGCAGAAGGCGCAACAGCCGCCACAGGATCCGGCCATGATCGCGGTGCAGGGCCAGTTGGAGATCGAGAAGGCCAAGCTGCGGCTGGACGAACAGGAGATGATTCTCAAGGACATTCGCGAGAAGGCGAAGATCCAGATGGACTTCGCGATCAAGCAGGCTACCGCGGAGGCGCAGTACGGCGTGCAGATCAGCAACCAAGAGTTAATGGCCGATCAGGCAACAGCGAAAGCGATCATCGACGCTGCAGCGAAGGAGGCCATAGCCAAGGCACAAGGAGGCCCGACAAGTGGACAGCAAGGGATACCTGCAGGCGCGGGCGGTGGAGGCGGACAGGCTCCTTAACGGCCCTGTCTTCGCGGACGCGATGGCCGCGGCTCGCGAGCAGTTCATCGAGGAGTGGGAAGAGGAGGAGGCGCCCGACCTACGAGAGGTATGTTGGGCGAAGGTAGTGGGCCTAAAGGAAGTACAGCGGCAACTACGCCGCATCATTGCCAAAGGGGAATACGCCTCGCGTCAACCCGACGAGTAGCGGTAGGGACTTCCCCTAGACAAGGAGAGATGTTACCATGGCGGGACCAAAGCCTAACGACGCCGACATTCATACGGCGGCAGAAGGTATCTTCGGCATGCTCCCCGAAGACCCATTCGAGACGGGAGACGGTGAAGTCGAAGATTTCGGTAAGCCGGAGGACGAAACGCCTTCGGCAGACGCCGGGGCGGGAGAAGACCACGACCCCGAAGAGGACGCCGAAGCTGCGAATGCCATCAGGGATGAGGAAGATCCGCAGGTAGAAGCAGACGACGACCTTGGGGACGAGGACGAGGAACCCGCCGAAGACGACGACGAGGTGGATGACGATGAGGAGGACGACCAGCCTTCCACGTTCACCGTCAAGGTTGACGGACAGGATGTGGAAGTAACTGAGCGCGAACTTCTCGACGGATACTCCCGAACGGCGTCGTGGACGCGCAAGTCGCAAGCTCTGGCGGAGGCACGTAAAGAGTTTGAGGCTGAACGTGCGGAGGTCCAGCAGGAACGGGCGCAAATGGCAGCCGCTCTACAGACCGTGGAGGACCGGGTCAGAGCGACGTTGCCGGAGGAGCCTAGCCCCGAAAACACTGTGGCATGGATCCGCTACCAGCAGGAACTCAGGAAGCTGGAAGAGGTCCAGAAAGAGCGCGCTGACTTGCAGCAGAAGATGCTGATAGACCAGCAGCGCCGAAAAGCAGAAATCGTGGCTAGTGAGACGGAGAAATTGCTCCAGCACATTCCCGAATGGCAGGATCGTAAAGTGATGGAGGAGGAAAAAGAGTCACTTGCGACATACGCCATGGGGGTACTCGGTTTCTCGGTTGAGGACATCGAGAAGGTGGTGGATCATCGAAATCTGTTGCTCCTTCGGAAGGCCAAGGCCTACGACGAGCTTAAGGATGCCAGAGGCAAGGTGAAAACCAAGGCCAAGAAGGCAGCTACCCTTAAGCCGGGTAAGCCCAGCCGAAGGTCGAAAGCGGCCAAGAGTAAGGCCAAAACGGCGCGCACGCACCGGGACCGCCTGAGAGAGAGCGGCCACGTCAAAGACGCGGCTGCGTTCATCCACGACACGCTGCTTGAAGATTACGAGTAGCTGACCGGGAGGAAACAATGGCGATCACCGTAGGTACTGTCCATACCTATGAAACAGTGGGCATGCGCGAGGATCTGCAGAACTCGATCTTCGACATCAGCCCCATGGACACGCCATTCATCAGCGGGTGCGCTCGCGGCAAGGCGAAGAACACGACGCATGAGTGGCAGACAGACGTTCTGGCAGATGCAACGAGCGACAACGCTCAGATCGAGGGTCAGGATTACACAGACCTCAGTACGTCTGCCCCCACCATCCGGGTAGGAAACTACCTGCAAATCTCCACGAAGACCGTGGTGGTTTCGGGCACGATGGAGGCGGTGGACAAGGCAGGACGCAAGAAAGAGCTTGCCTACCAGCTTGCCAAGCGAGGCAAGGAACTCAAGCGTGACATGGAGAGCATCGTGCTCTACCCGAACACGCCCAACGCAGGTAGCTCGACCGTGGCGCGGGTCATGGCGGGGCTTCCCCTGCACGTCAACACCAACGAGTCTCGCGGTGCGGGGGGCTCAGGTAGTGACCAGACGGGCGACGACTGGCTCACCAATGGTGGCGTGCCGGGATTCGGGGATTTCGTAGACGGCACCCAGCGGGCGCTGACGGAAACGCTGTTCAAGGCGGTTCTCGAATCCTGCTGGACGAATGGCGCCGATCCTGACACGTTCATGGTGGGGTCGTGGGTGAAGCAGATCGCATCTGCCGATCTCAACGGAATCGCCACCCAGAACGTGGACGTAGTCCGCGCCGCGGAAGCGAAGCCGGGTGTCAGCATCGGAGCGGTGGACGTTTACGTCTCCGACTTCGGTATCATCCGCATCGTCCCCAACCGCTTCCAGCGGGGCCGGGATGGCTGGGTGCTCGACATGGAGTACGCCTCCAAGAACGAGAAGGCCTTCGGCGTAGTTGCCGATCTCAGCACCGCGTAGACCACAGGTGAGTAGGCCGGGGCTTCGGCCCCGGCCGGGCCTGATTCCCAGAAGGAGGGAACCATAATGGCAAGAGTAGCACTCACCAGAGGGTCTGCTGACGCCATCACGATGACGAGTTTCGCGGTGGAGAACGACACTGTGGTGATCGGGAACAAGACGTATACTTTCTTGGCCGCGCCGTCTGCGGCCTACACGGTGGACATCAAGACGGACGAGACGACACAGGCCTCGGCGCTCGCGTCTGCGATCAACCTCGATGGCACGGCAGCCGCATACGGCGCTTCGCATGTCG
>JBDGZZ010000285.1:0-6366 GCA_039588335.1 Gemmatimonadota bacterium
GATGAACCCGCGACCCCTTGAACCCCATTTGCTCTGAGTTCGGCTGAGTTTGGCTGAGTTCGCACACTATTCGCACACCACATATTTGTGATGTGGCGCTGCCCTACCCCCTCGGCCTCATCAACTCCTGGAACGGCGGGTAGTCATGCAGGGGGTCGAAGAAGTCGATGTCGGTGTGCAACCACACCTCCCAGCCAGCCAGGCCCGCCGGTCCCGAGGTTTGGGCTTCATTGACAAGCATGGGAAAGCGTCACGCTAGCCCCATTCGTTCGAGTATCTGATGAAACCGCGGGTGGCTCCGCAATGCCTCGCTCATCGGCTGGCACACGGCGGTGAATGAGATGAATGCGTCACGTTCGTCGCACGCCTGATGGGCCAAGCTCATTGCCTCGTCGGGTTTTCCGAGTGCCGCTGCCAACATGGCGCGGAAGGTGGGTTGCACGTATTCGTGTTGTGCGCGCGCCTCGATCTCCGCGTACACGGCGCGGGCTTCCACCAGCTTGCCCCTATCGGCATACATGATTCCGAGATGCGACAGTGCCCAGATGTGACGGCCAGACGCTGTGATGGCCTGGCGGTAGGCCGCCTCGGCTTCGGGAAATCGGGAAGCGCGGTGGTGACACATGGCCAGATTCCACTTCGCAAAGAAAGAAGCGGGGTCCAGTTCGGTCGCCCTCTGCAGCTGCTCCAACGCCTCCGCGTCATAGCCGGCTTGCCACAACACCTCACCGCAGATTGCTCGAGCGTAGGCCGCAAGTGGGTCCAACTCCACCGCTTGGCGTGCCTCGGCGATCGCTTCGTCATGGCGCGCGCGTACCAGCTGAAGATAGATCAAGGCGTACCAGCAGCGCGCCTGCATATAAGCCGGATTGAGTTCGAGGGCCCTGTTGAACTCCTGCTCCGCCATCCCCCAGTTCCAGTCCACCATCAACACGATCATCGCCATGGCGCAATGGGACTCAGCCAGCTCGGGTCCCAGCTCGACGGCACGCGACGCCGCCTCACGGGCGCGCGGCCACGCCTCTCCGGGCGTACGCAAACCGTAGTATCCCAGGATCGAGTAAGTATCGGCCAAGCCGGCGTAGGCCAGCGGATAGTCAGGGTCGAGTGTGAGCGCCTCCTCGAAACACTGCACAGCATCCAGCATTGCCATGCCCCTCTGATACAACCGGCCGCGTCCCCTCAGGTACAACTCGTACGCCTGAACGTTTTCCGTTTGAGGCCGTGCGAGCGGCCGCTCGACCAGCGTTGGCTGTAGCCGCTCAGCGATGGCGTTGGCAATCTCCTCCTGGATCGCGAACACGTCGTCCAGCTCTCGGTCGTACCGTTCGGACCAGAGGTGATAACCGTCGTTCACGTCGATGAGCTGTACTGTGATACGCAGCTTGGTGCCTGACTTCCGCACGCTTCCCTCAAGCACGGTGCGCACGTTCAGGCTGTCACCGATTGCCCGCAGATCTTCTCCCCTCCCCTTGAACGAGAAGGCCGACGTGCGTCCAGCCACCTTGAGCCCGGGCAGCTGAGTGAGCGCGTTGATGATCTCTTCCGCGACCCCGTCACAAAAGTACTCGTTCTCGAGATCGGCACTCATGTTGGTGAACGGCAACACTGCTATGGACTTCTCCGCTGCATCAATGGCTTCGGCGCTGGTAGCACACTCGAGCGCCTCGGCAAACTCTCCACAACTCGCGAATCGATCGACCGGTAGCTTCGCCAACGATTTGAGGGTCGCGCGGCCCATACTACGGGGTACAACATCCCGCACGATTAAAATCTCCACGGGTGTCTGCATCAGGTGTTTGGCAATCACCGCTTGCGGATTGGGTCCCGTAAACGGCGGTTCTCCCGTGAGCATTTCATACACTACGCAGCCCAACGCGTAGACATCGCTGCGGCCGTCCAGCTGCGGATCGGCCGCGGCTTGTTCCGGACTCATATAATGGGGCGTGCCGAGCGAGAGGCCGGTTTCAGTCAATCGGTTGCCAGCCGCTGCACTAACGGCCAGCGAAATCCCGAAGTCCGCCACGATCGGCTGATAGTCTTGCAGCAGTATGTTTTCGGGCTTGATGTCGCGATGAATGACATCGCGCCGGTGCGCACCACCCCTCGTCCGTCCGCGAGATCTGTCTCTACCGCATCGGTGCCTTCGAGCGCGGGCTCAACCTTCGCACGCTCGTGCCCAAGAAGGCAAAGCGTTCGTAAGTATCGTCAGCGACCGATAGTCTTGTGCCCCCTGCTTCGCTCCACGTACCTTCGAACACCGCTGAGGCAACGTTTCTCCGGTCTTACTTGAGCAGGTGCAACCGGTTCCCCAAAATGCAAAGACGCGATTTCCTGAAGGGCTCACTTGTAGCCGGTGTAGGTGCCTCTGGGACCACGCGGGCGGCCGCGACGGTCTTCCCAGACCCCGAGGCCACAACTACCCAGGGATCCGCCGATGCGCTCGTAACGCCAATCGATCTTCGATGCGAGTCTACCCGCAATCCACTCGGGATCGATGCGCTTCGTCCCCGTCTCAGTTGGAAGCTCGAGGCCGCCTCTGGCGCGCGCAATCAGAGTCAATCAGCCTATAGGATCACGGTAGCACGCACAGAGGCTCTCCTGGAAGCGGGAAAGGCAGATTTATGGGACAGCGGGAAGGTCTTGTCCACTCGGCAGCTTTTTATCGAGTATGAAGGACCACCACTCAGTAGCGGCGAACGGTGTTTCTGGCGGGTAAAGGTGTGGGATCAAGACGGCCGGATTTCAGGACCGAGCGAGCTTTCCTGGTGGGAAATGGGACTGCTTTCTCCAGACGAGTGGACGGGATTCTGGATCTCGGACGGGAGCGAGCAACCGGAGGCAGAGGAGGCATTCTACAGAGAAGACCCGGCTCCGCTGTTTCGCAGGAGTTTCCATGTAAGCAAACCAGTCAAACGAGCGAGGCTGTACGCCGTCGGGTTGGGCTACTGCGAGCTTCGCATGAACGGCCGAGCTCTTTCGGATCACGTTCTCGATCCAGCGTGGACGAGTTTCGAACGCCGGGTCTACTACACGTGTGAAGACCTGACGGAAAAGCTGGAGGATGGCGAAAACGTTCTCGGAGCCATACTCGGCAACGGGTGGTACAATCCCCTCCCGATGCGCATGTGGGGCCGGATCAATATCCGGGATTCTCTCACGGTCGGGCGTCCTCAACTCATGGCACAACTGATCATCGAATACGAAGATGGCTCGACGCAGACGGTGGCGAGCGACGAGGCGTGGAGGGTCACGCCTGGCCCGATTCTTCGAAACAGTGTCTATCTCGGCGAGGAATACGACGCCCGACGCGAGTTGCCCGGCTGGGACCAACCTGGTTTCGACGACTCGGATTGGGACTCCGCCTCACCAGCTGACTCGAACCTGGGCGAACTCCGCGCTCTACCCATTCCTCGAATCCGGGTAACGGCAAACCTCACCCCTGTCAGTATGAGTGAAGTCTCGCCCGGAGTTTACATCTTCGACCTGGGTCAGAACTTTGCGGGTTGGGTCAGGCTTCGCGTTCAGGGACCGCGCGGCACAACGGTCCGAATGCGCATGGGCGAGTGCCTCTACCCCGACGGCACGCTAAATCCAATGACGGCGGTCGCCGGGCAGATCAAGGGCCTGAACGAAGACGGTACACCTCGTGGAGGACCCGGAGCCCCTGAAATCGCCTGGCAGTCGAACTCGTATACGTTACGCGGCGGCGGCCCGGAGGAATACTCACCTCGATTCACCTTTCACGGATTCCGCTACGTGGAGGTCACCGGATTTCCGGGCAGACCGACACTCGAATCGATAGAGGGTCTCCGGCTCAACACGGACGTGGAGTTCGCCGGATCGTTTTCTTGTTCCAACGAGCGGTTCAATCGTTTGCACGAAATGGTGCAATGGACCCTTCTGGGCAACCTGTTCAGTGTGCAGTCCGACTGCCCGGGGCGCGAAAAATTCCAGTACGGCGGAGATATAGTAGCCACGAGCGAAATGGCCATCTTTGGCTTCGACATGGCCACTTTCTACGCCAAGACGGTGTCTGATTTTAGAGACGCGGTACGGGGCGAGCGCTGGTTCCCCGAGACGGCGCCGTACGTCGGCATCGCGGCGGAGAATTACGCAGAGGAGGCTGGTCCCATCGGCTGGGGACTCGCGCACCCTCTGCTGCTCGCTCAGTTGTACCAGTACTACGGCGACCGGCAGATCGTTGAAGAGCACTTCGAAGCAGCCCGCACCTGGGTGGACGTGCTGGAAGAACATTCGGACGGGTATATCATCGATCGTTGCATCGGCGATCACGAAAGTCTGGATCCGAAACCCATCGAACTGATCGCAACAGCGCACTTCTTTCAAGCGGCGTCGTTGGTTGCCTGGTTTGCACGCATTCTCGGGCGCTCGTGGGAGGAAACTCGGTACCGGCAACTTGCCGTCAACATCAAGAGCGCGTTCGTCGAACGCTTCTTGGAGCCCGGTACCGGACGATTCGGAATCGCAACGCAAGCCGCACAGGCCACAGCCCTGCATCTGGGCTTCGCACCTGAAGGCGAAGTCGAAAGGGCTATCAAGCTAATGGTAGACGAGGTGCTCGTCACGCATGACGGCCACATCGCCACCGGCATATTCGGCACGAAGTATCTTCTGGACGCCCTCTCGAGAACCGGCCATGCCGACGTGGCCTATCGCGTGGTCAATGAGCCCTCTTATCCCGGATGGGGCCACATGCTTGAACGAGGTGCGACCACGATCTGGGAGACCTGGGCCGAAAGCGACAACGTTTACTCGCAGAATCATCCGATGTTCGGATCGGTGAGCGAGTGGTTTTACAAGTCGCTTGCTGGAATCAGGCCTGAGGAAAATGCGGTCGGTTTTGATCGTTTTCGGATCGAGCCAAACATGCCCGCGGGCTTGGAGTGGGTCGAAGCAAGCTACGAGTCAGTGCGAGGAACCGTCAGAAGTAGCTGGAGACTCGAAGACGGTTTGCTCTACTTCGACGTAGAAATCCCTGTTAACACAACCGCCCTGGTGCAGATCCCTACTGGTGATTCGACATCGATACGGGAGGGTGGGCGCAGCCTCGACGAGGTACCAGCAATACGGGAGCTGCCCACCACCGCGCCTGACAACGCGCGTTATGTACTGGGCTCCGGACGGTATTCGTTTATGGCAGTCGCTCCCTGAGCGAGACGAACGGGCCCCCGTATTCGTCCCGGAGTTCGTCAGTACGCCCTCTTAGCTTTTCTAGAATCGCCAGATGATCGGGATTGCCCGCGAGGTTTCTGGCCTCTAAGGGGTCTTCGAGAAAATCGTAGAGTTCTTCATACACGGGAACCCGCTCGAAGTATCTGGCATTCGCCAGTCGGCCGGCGGTTCTCCTGCGAGAAATGGAGCGAGACTGCGGCCCTGCATGGAGGTCGGAATCTCGACACCGGCCAGATCGAGCAACGTTGGTGCGATATCGATGTTCAGGGCAGGTAACGAGGGTATCGAACCTCGCAATCGATCCTCGACTCGAGGATCGTAAACGAGGAGCGGCACTCGTATCGACAGATCATACGGCAGCCATTTTCCGGCGTATCCGCGCTCTCCCAGGAAATACCCGTTGTCTCCAATCAAGATGACGACGGTATTCGACGCGAGTTCGAGGGACTCGAGCTCATCGAGAATACGGCCGATCGCGGCGTCGATACCGGTGATCATCCGCAGGTATCCCCGCGTCATATGCTGTGCCTTCTCGGGTGTGTCGAAACGCCAGTACCAGCGGACTCTGTTCAGCGAAGCATCCTTCAAGAACTCCGGGAGGGCTTCGAAGAATGCCGGTTCGGAAAGAGGTGGGTCGGGTATGGCGACGTCCGAGTACTTCCCGTCCATCGCCTCGGGCCAGATGTACTGTCGTTCATCACCATCGTCGGCGTGTGGAGCATTGAAACTCACTGTTAGTGCAAATGGGCCCGTCCTTTTGGCTGATCGGAGATACTCAATCGATTCGTCCACAGTGATGTCAGTCAGGTGGCGAACCGATCCATCTTCCAATTGCCTGAGGTAGGGTGCCGGTTGCAATGGGACGTAGGTATCGAACATCGTATCCGTCACACCCGGCTCCGTGTTGACGCCGAACTTCCCGATAAATCCCGTGTGATAGCCAGCTTCCCGTAGCAAGACGGGATAGCTCAGGTTGGTGAATGGGACGGCGAGCGGCGGCGTGGCGAATGTGAATTGATGCGTCCGTTCCACCAGCCCCGTGAGTATGCTGGCTCGACTGGCGGCGCAAATGGGAGTCGTCACGAAGGCGTTTTCGAACCGAAAGCCTTCCGACGCCAGCAGATCCATATTCGGCGTCTCCAGAAACGGGTGCATGCTGCCCAGCATGTC
>JBDGZZ010000286.1:0-5345 GCA_039588335.1 Gemmatimonadota bacterium
GCGAGAGAACGGTGGTGAGACTGTTCGGCATCGTTAATTCGCCAGAGGCCGTGATCTCGGCGGATTAACAGTATCGAGTGCTGGTACCGCCGTCCGTGACCCATTCCAAGGAGGCAGAATGACCAGAACGGTCAGTGGTGACCGAGAGGGAGCCAAGTCAGGAAGCAATCTCGCGAAGGGACTGATCCCTGATTGGCTCGATGCGATCTTCCTGCGGAGCCTGATTCCAGCCATCCGCAGGCTTGTCGCGGCACGAGTCGATCCCAACTGGCTCACGGTAATGGCGTTCGTGTTGACGGTGCTCGGAGCCATGTTCATAGTCATCGACCGGCTCATGCTGGCTTTCGTGAGTGTCGTCGCAGGGGGGATTCTCGATTTTGTGGACGGCAAAGTGGCGGTGTTCACGGGACGGGTCACGCGGGCTGGGGCCATGCTGGATTCGGCTCTGGATCGCTATTCCGACGTCGTGATCTACTTGGCCCTCCTCATCTACTACGCATCCCGGTCACATCCCGCAACGGCATTCGCTGCAGTGCTGGCCTTGGTCGGATCGATGATGACGAGCTACATGATGGCCTTGGGGAAGTCACACGGCATCGACTTCCGCGTGGGAATCCTCCGCAGGCAGGACCGCGTCACGCTGATCAGCATGGGACTCTTCTTCACACCACTGCACGGAGTCATCGAGAGCGCTCTTGCTGCAGGTGCAAACCTGGTTGGCGTGTCGATCGCGTCCGTCCCGCTGATGCCACTCGCTGCTGTTGTGTACCTGCTCGCTGTTCTCAGCAACGCGACGGCGCTTCAGCGCATGGCGTTGCTGTTGAAAACTGCGGACGTGGGACCGGGCGGATCGGAGAGGCAGGACGATGTGGAGCCATCGCTCCGGACCAAGCAGCTCGCTATGCTCGAGCGCGAAATCGGAACTCCGAATTCGGGAGCCGACGAGTAGAACATGTCGCTATCCCGTCCATACACGGCATTGGCGCGCAACTTCCTGGTTGACGTGTGGAGCGTTCGACGACGGTCACGACGCTTCCTGCCGCTGATGACAAACCTCTACGTGACGAAACGCTGTAACCTGCGATGCCGATACTGCTACCCGCCCGGACTGGAACCCGAGCTGCCCGTTGATGCGACCGTAGCCCTGCTAGACAAGATCCGCCCCAGGAACCCAGCGCTGAACCTCACCGGAGGTGAGCCACTTCTGTACCATGGTATCAGGGATCTGATTCGCCGGGCGCGTGAGCTGGACTTTCGACCACTGCTGCTCAGCACCAACGGACTCCTGATTCGTCGAGTCATCGACGAGCTTCACCTGCTGGACCACGTGGTCATCAGTCTTGACTCACTGCAGCGCGAAGTCAACGAGACGATGACGTGCGTGCCGGGCTCAACGGAGAAGATCGTGGAGGCGGTTCATCGATGTGCGGAGCTGTCGAGACGCCACAGTTTCGCACTCAGTCTGCACGCGGTTATTGCACCGGAGACGATAGGTGGGATCGAGGGGATACTCGATTTCTGTGAGGAGATCGGCGCGACCTTGAGTGTCTCTCCTGAGCACGGTCAGTTCTACCCGCACGAGGGACTTCCGGGCAACGCAGAGTACGTTGGTTTGATCGATCGCCTAATCGAGTTGAAGCGACGAGGGAAGCCGCTCACGTGCTCCTCTGGATACCTGAGGTCCATTCGCAACTTCACCGGGCACGGATGCTACCCGTTCGTGTCGCCCCGGGTTGAGCCGGACGGTCGGGTGTATCTCCCCTGTCAACGCATGGCACGTCGGGTGGTATATCTGCAGGACTACACGAGTCTGTACGAACTCATGCGGCAGGAAGGGGAGTGGATCAGCGAGCCTGACTGCGTCCGACGTTGCTTTCTGGCCTGCTATGTGGAAGTAGATGCTTACCTGAAGAACCCTCTTGCCGCAGTCGGGGAGATGTGGATGAGGCGAGCGCTGCTGGGGAAGAGGAGCGCGGTACCACACAGGAGACGTCAATCCGCAACCGCACGCGGGGTGGCGACGTGAGCCGACGCTCGTTGTGGCCCTGGACGGGAAGGTCCGGCCGCCTCGCCGCCGTCCCCGCTATCGTACTGCTCCATCTTGGCACGTACTGGGTGGCCACCCGTGTGAACAGCGTGCGACCCGAGGATGCGCTGTGGCCGCTTGAGACGGCGGTCGATCGAGCCATCCCACACCTCGGCTGGATGTGGCCGGCGTTCTGGTTCGCGTATCCTTTCGTCTTGGTGGGCGCGTCTTGGGCGATCTGGCGGCTGCCGTCGTCACTGGTGAGCCGCGCAGTGGTGGCGTTTGTGGCGATGACGATTATCGGTGCGTCGATTCAGATGCTGCTTCCCGCTCGATCTCCTTGGCCAGCCGACCCCCACCCGATCCAGCAAATGGTGCATGACCTGGAGCTCAATCGGCCATTCGCGTCGCTCCCATCCATGCACGTCGCGTTCGCGGTGCTCACTGCGCTGTTTGGTGTCAGGGCCGCGCGCGGCCGGCGGTGGCTGCAGTGGGGGTTCGCCCTGGGGGCTGGGTTGATAAGTATCTCCACCGTCACGCTCAAGGAGCACTTCGTCCTTGATCCCGTGGCCGGTGCGCTGCTGGCCGGCGGCGTCTTCCTTTGGTGGCTTAGAGGTATGAATCGTGATGCGGGGGTCCGCGAGCACCCACCTGGTGTCCTTTCCCACCATCTCACGTCCCAGACAACTACAGCCGGACCACAAAGATGACCATCGCAGCACAGAGGACCGCCAACGCCACGCTGGCCCGGGTTGGGACGTGATCACCCTGGTCGAGCTTCCTCAAGCGGATCGCTAAGACTATCGGTGCTGTCACTGTGTAGAAGAGCCGCTCGAACCATGGCAGTTCCGGATTCGCAAGCTGCACCAGCGCGATCGCCAGCACGAATGACAGGTGACCGGAGATGGGCCAACCCCGGATAATCCTTCCTGCCGTGGCGATCCCCAACACCGCGACCATCACGGCACGTGCTATCCAATACCCGTCGATGCGGACTTCCAGTCCCTCCGAGGCGAGTTGTGCGATGAACAGGGAAGTGACGAAACCGGTAAGGGTGTCGTACACGAGATGCGTGCGGTCGCGCCAGGATCGCGCGCAGAGCACGAACAAGGCAGTGCCAAGGCAGGCAATCGCGATCTGCGTCATTCGACACTTTTACCGGTGAAGGTCTAGCAGCCACCGTCTGCTGCTGTCTCCGGCAACCCCGGCGCGAATAGAAGGGAAGACGGCTTCAACCTTCGTGTCGCCCCGCGCCACCTGTGCCACAGGACGACCACCATCCACTATCTGACTTACCGCCTCAACCTTGAACTCCCTACTGAACCGCCGCCTCGGTGCTGACATGAACACACCTCCTCGTCCAATGATGAACCGGTCCTAACTGTGTGTCCACTTTTTCGGGGGAAGTTCACAACGACGCTTAAGGGATGTCTGTCGGTTTAGTGCGGCAAAGTACGACATTTGAGGGGTTCAACTACGGCAGGTTGCGGCATTCCACCGCGAAATCACGGCATTTTGTCGTTATTCAGTGTCGTTCTAGAGTGCTCTCCAGGCGCGCGCCTTCGACCACTCGGCCACCTGTCCCGAATATGTAAGCCACTGAAATAGAAGAGTTATGCTTGCCGGTCAACCCATGCAATCTGCAATGATTCCACCGCCGTGCGCAGGCCGATGTTGGTTTGTCCTACCGCGGGTCCCGTGAACTCTCGACTGTGAACTTGTAACGACCTCGGATTCCGTGATCGTCGTGTGGGGCGGCCAGCCATGAGACCGTGTAATCGCCCGGTTCCAGAGAATCGAGGACCTTGGCCGACAGGGACAGACTGTCCGCCAGCCTTACCTTCTCCAGCTTCACCGCTCCTCCGGGCCCCCTGATCGATATTCCGCTCTGCTCCACGTCTGGTTGCTGGTTGAACCGGAGCCAGATTTCCGTAGGTGATTCGGTAACCACTGCATCTTCTCTCGGACGACTGTCCACCAAGGTGAGGTGCCAGTAACCTGCGCCCAACAGCGATAAGCTAACGGCGATCAGTCCGGCGGTTCTGCCTAATCTCATTCGACTACTCCTCATGCTGTGATGTCCGGCGCCCTGTGAGTGCCCGAATAGAGAAACCAATGATCGGAGACATTTAGCTGCCGGGCAACCCCCAGGAAGTTGACGGGGGTCGGGCGCTCCCGCTACCTCCAGTCTGTTGGTTCTTGGGTTGAAACCCGGGCTCGGCCGCGTGGCGCCGCGACTTGCCCTGAAGGGCGGACATGGTGACGTCTTTCAAGACGTGTCCCGGAGGGGCCGAGCCCGCGCTTCAGCGCAGGAAATTCCGATGCTGAGCGTGGCCAGGTCAGACTGTGACTAAATGACATCTCCGCAAGGTTGACAGAGGCCTGTCGCCCGGCCATGCTCTATCTGATGAATCGCCGTAGTCCGTTCCGGTCGCTGTCGTGCGCAATTCTGTGCGGCGTGGTCGCCTTTTCGGTGACCGGTCTTCCTCTGTCGCACCATGCCGACCACGACGGCGAGGTTGCTCACGTCGAGCACGGCCACGGCGGGCATGGCACGGTGTTGCTCGAGCAGGACGAGCGGTTGTTGAGCAAGACCTTCGATTTCCACGCGGTCATTACTCCGATCGCACTACCGTTCACAGAGCCGGCTGCGATCGTTGAGTCACCTGTTCTAGGTTCTTCGTTCGCACATCCCGGCCGTGATCCGCCAGAAGAGAGCCGACCCCGCGCACCTCCCATCCTGATTAGCTGACCGGCCGACCGCGTTACGCGGGCCGGCCAGTATCCGTACGTCTTTTTACTCAGTCACAACTCAGCACGATGCCGTGCTTACCCCTCTAGGGAGGGCTGGTTTTGCGATCCAACATCATGAAAGTGTCAAGTCTGGTCCTGCTTCACTGTCTTGTTGCGGTGAGTGCGACAGCGGGCCAGGCCCAGGTGCGGCGCATCACGCTCGACGAAGCCGTGCAGTTGTTCAACCAGAACAACCTGGAGCTGGCAATCTCCCGCGCCGCGTCTCGAGAAGTAGCGGGAGTTGCCCGCCAGACGCGAGCATATCCGAACCCGATAGCGTCGGTGACTCACGAGTCGGTCTCGAATCAGGGCCTCGATTACTCAGAGACCTACTACATGCTAACTCAGCCCATCGATTGGCCCTGGCGCTACAGCAATAGACGCAAGGCAGGATCTCAACGGGTCGATGCAGCCGCCGCTGAGCTTAGAGCGGACAGTGCACGACTCGTGTTCGAACTGAAGCGGGCTTACGTGGAGGCGGCAGCCGCAGAGGCGATCTGGCAGACGGTTGATCAGGTCACAACGG
>JBDGZZ010000287.1:0-10551 GCA_039588335.1 Gemmatimonadota bacterium
GCGAAAGTGATTGCAGCCGAGGGTGAGTATCAGGCTGCCAATCGGCTGGCTCAAGCTGCCAGCATCATTGGGAAGGAACCCCCGGCGCTGACGCTCAGACTACTCCAGACGATCGTGGAGATATCGAGCGAGACCACCTCCACAGTTCTCCTCCCAATCCCGATGGAGTTAATCAAGCCATTCACCGAGTTCGCTCAGAAGATCACCAAGGCCACCGAGAAGCAGCTACCTGAATCGACCGGCGCGCAGATGCCGGCGGTAGACACAACGGAGCGCGTGCCGACCCCGAAGATTGCTCCTCCCCCAACGGCTGGCTGAAAATGATCCTTGCTGACAAGTCTGCCGCCACCCGGTGTGCTGATACCGATCCGGTCCCGCGGATTGAACCTCAACACGCCGCCTCCATCGACTTCGAGATTGTTGAGTATCCGACGCATGGAAGGGCAAGAGGCAGCATCCCGTTGGACCGGTGGTCGATACTGGCTAGTTCAAATAGCGCCCGCAGAGCATGCGCAAAGATATCGCGCCTAGGATGGTAGGGCGATCGGCTGCGCGGTGAGAGCTGCGACATTCGATGAGGGGAGGTCAGGATGAACATCTACGTAGGTAATCTGTCACGCGATGCGACCGACGAGGACTTGCAGCATGCTTTTGAAACCTTCGGGCAGGTTTCATCTGCCAGAGTCATCGTGAACAAGTTCACTGGCGTGTCGAGAGGGTTTGGATTTGTGGAGATGCCAGTCGAGACTGAAGCACAGTCCGCTATCAATGGCCTCAATGGCAAAGAGTTCATGGAAGAAACGCTCACTGTCAATGAGGCTCGTCCTCGCCGAACGTAGAACGTTAGCGTTCACAGCCTCCGTTGGGTGTTGCACGTAGGTCGCGCTGATCGGGAAGAGATGCGCCTACGGATCCGGCGATGTGTCTTGCCGGTAGGGTCGCGAAGCAGGCCAACACGAACCGGGAGATGTTGGAAGCGGTGTTAGCTACCGAGCGTCACCGGCAAGCCTACGCTCCTGGTGTTGAGCCGCCTGGTACATGAAGGTGCGAACGATGGCCTCGCGGTTGGGCTGGACGCTGCCGTCGTAGACCGAATCCATGTACGGGAGCTGCAGCTCGTCCAGCATTGGCTTGAGAATCGCCGAGCACATGGTGGCCGGCATACAAGTGAAGGGAAAGACGTTCACGACGCCGTCAAAGCCCGCCGCCGCGTACTCGAGCGCGCCGCCGATACTCAATGGCGCCTCGGTACCGACGCGGAACGAGAAGACACGGTCGTCGTCGAGGTGCCTCTCGATCCGGCCGATGCGATGGTCCTCGTGGATGGCGAGATGCTTGCCCACCCTCCGGTATGCCTGTCGCGACCGCAGGTACTGGTATGCCAGGCGAGTTCGGTGCAGCAGCCACGCTCGCAGCTGGCGGGCGCAGAGCGCGGGATCCCGCCGATGAACGGCGTCGGCAACGCCCCTGGCCGCGTCTTGCACCAGGCGATGCGAGACATAGTTGAGCCATTCAGCGACGGAGGCGTTCACCACCTCGGCGCCATGCCTTTCCAGCAGCCGTAGTGCATCTTGATTCGATGGCTGGTGGTTCCGTAGATAGATCTCACCCACTATGCCGACCAGAGGTTTCGGGCCGATGGTCGGGTCGATGAGATCCTGTGCCTGCTCGGCTACCTCCCCCAGCGCGTCAAGGACCTGCCGCAATGCGTTGTTGTCGGCGTGGCGCTCGAAGACCCCCATCAGCGACACAAGTGCCTGGTCGAAATACGCATCGGCCTGGCCGCGCTCTCTCTCATAGGGCCGGACGCGCCAGCGCATGCGATCCAGCAGATCGCCCGCGACCGTAGCTAGGTATCCCACCCTCCTGAAGCGAGCGCGCAGCTCTGGGCCCAGCAGGCCGCCGACGGCATAGCCGTCATCGGACGTGATCGAAGCGATGCCCATCTCGCGGAACTCATCCAGTGAATCGAGAATGATGCGTTGCAGCTTGGCGTACATGCCGAAGCGGCATGGCCCGCCGGCCTCCGCCATGCAATAGAGGTAGTTCCCCGCGTTGAAGGCGTTACCCAGGCGCGCTTTGTCACCTCGGAGGTGGTGGAGCACGTCCCCCAGGGTGACTTGGCAGGGAAAGCACTCCTTGCCCGACGTGAACTCCTTGCCCAGGGAGAGATCCTGATAGCTCTCCATGACCCGGGCATCGACACCGAACCCCCTAAAGGCAGCAGCAACGAGTCGGCTGCCCGCATGACTCATCTCTGGAATGAGGAACGTCTTGTTGACCACGCTGAACTTGCCGACCCCGTGTCGTAGCGAGTCAAACTGCCCCCCGACTCGCCGTTCGGGAATTGGCACGGCACTGCGCCCCTCGCGCCTCTGGAGGACCGAGCGAAGGTCGTTCCGCATAACGTTGGCAAACGCTTCCAGCCGGGTGACGACTCCCGCGACCGCCGTGTGCTCGTCGAACTCGAGGATCAGATACGGTCTCGGCTTCATTACGTGACGGTAGAAGTGCTCCAGAAACGAGTCCGCGCCACAGCTGAAGTTGGTTAGGTGGATGCCGTAGGCACCCGAGTGTTCCTTGATCAGCTTGGCCGTGCGGAGAATCTGCGCGCCAAGACCCCAATACATGTTGGGAAAGTCGCTCAGGTCCACGGCAGCAGTGTCAAGAAAGTCCTGAGGGATCGCCTCGATCCCCAGTTTCGCCAGACGCTCTCCCAGATGGAGATTCAGCCGCTCATCGTAGAGGTTGTAGGGCCGACCAGTCACCGCAATCCAGCACTCATCCGGACCGAGGGAGTCAAGGAATCCTCGACCTTGCTGAAGCAGCTCGCCTTCGAAGGACCGCTGCGCCTCCAGTGCATCACGGAACGCGTGTTCGACCTGCCGCCGACTCAGGCCCAGTTGCCTACCCAGGGTGCGGTGCAGATCGGCGACGATCCGATCGACGGAAGCGTTGAGGCAGACCGTGGGGGACAGCACCGCATCTCGTGGGATGTCGATGGCCGCCATGGCCATGTACTGACTGCCCTGTACCAGAGGACAGTAGAAGCCCGTTTCCTCCCGCCGCGGCGTGGGCATGGTGATGACGGTTGGGAGAAACAGCAAATCCGTCAGTGCCTTGAGGGCCTGCACGTGGCCGTGGAACACCTTGATGGGATAGCAGGCCTCGGAGATCGTGGACTCGATGCCCGCCTTAGCAACCTGCCGCGTCGTCTTGGGAGAAAGCACTGGCGCAAAGCCGAGGTTGTCCCAGAAACGAGTCCACAGCACGCCAAGTTGGAGGGAATGGAGACCGCGGGGGATGCCGATGGTGGGTCGACCGTTGCCGCGTTCCCGCCGATCCGGCGCAACGTTACCTGGGGACCCAAGGTCCGCCACATTCACACAGTGACCTTTCAGGTACTGCGTGAAGAGGAGCTCGCGTTTCTTGAACCAGTTGACCTTTGCCTTGTTCCGAACACACCTCATTTCGTAGCGACCGCACTCACCTCCCCAGACGCTCTTGCGGCCCCCGAAATCGTAGACTTTCAACTTGCACTCGTTATGGCAGTCCCTGTCGGCCCGGCAGACCTTCTCCCTAACTGAGACCGTGGCCTTGATGAGCGAAGCGAGAGGCTGACTGGCGGACGTTCGCCTCTCACCGGTCAGCCGCGTTTCCATGAGGCTCAATGCCGCGCCGTGGGCTCCCAGCACCTCCCGGTGTCCAGGGACTAGAATTTCCTGGCCCAGCACGTTCTCGAAGGCCGCCACGACACCCATGTTCAGCGACGGGCCGCCGAGGAACATGACGCGCTTGCCAATGCGCCGCTTCTGTACGACCCGATTGAGGTAGTTGTGGACGACGGCATAACAGAGACCGGCTAGCAGATCTTCGAGACGGGCGCCCTGCTGAGCGTATGAGAGCAGGTCGGACTCCATGAACACGGTGCAGCGTTCCGTCATCCCGATCGGGCTCTTGGAAGCAAGCGCGATCTGTTGGAACTCCTTCACGATGTTGACGCCCAGCTTGTTGGCCAGCTCGTGCAGGAAGCTGCCGGTCCCCGCGGCACATACTTTGTTCATGTCGAAGTCAAACGGGTTGCCGTGCTCGATCCAGATGTACTTGGAGTCCTGGCCACCGATTTCGAAGACCGTGTCCACGCTCGGATCCCTGTGCACGGCGGCGCGGGCGTGCGCGGTGATCTCGTCGATGACTAGATCGGCACCGATGAAATCACCTACCACGTACCGCCCGGAGCCGGTGGTGGCGGTACCCAGCAACTTGAGCCCGTAGCGAAACTCCTCGTTTACCCCGGCGAGGAGCCCCTTTGTCACCTCGATCGGCCTTCCTTGCGTCTGCACGTACTGTTTGTGGACGATGTCACCGTTCGTATCCATCAACACCGTCTTGGTCGTCGTGGACCCGACATCGATCCCCAAATAAGCCTGAAGTCCGGAACTCGGTGCCTGCAGGCGCCTGGGGATCACTCCATCCTCAGTGAAGCTGGTCTTACGCAGTCGCAGAGCCGGAGCTCGGCGAAAGCTGCCAGCCGCCTCAGGCACGAACGCCTCCAGGTCGGAGGCGTGCAGTCTCTGTCGCTCCTCGAGGGTCCCGGCGAACAGCGCTGCGCCCAGTGCTCCGACCGAGGTGTGATGAGGAGGGACGAACAGCTCCGGGTAGTACCGCCGAAAGGCCTCAACTTGGAGCTCGTTGCTCGCGACGCCGCCGATGAATACGACCGGCCCCGCCACGTCGCGATTGGCAGCCAGGGTGCCGATGCAATTGGCAGCGTTGCCCTCATGGAGGCCCGCGATGATGTTTGCCAACGGCTCGCCCCTGTTCTGCAGGTGAATCATGTCCGACTTGGTGAACACCGTGCAGCGGCAGGCAACAGGGGCAGGGCTGCTACTCCTCTGCCCCAGCGCTATGAAATCGCTGAGAATCTGTGAGACACGCTCCTGCGAAAAGGAGACGTGCTCGTCGTAGATGGACGACGCGAGCCGCTCGGCTTGCTGATCGATGAACGAGCCTGTACCCGCGGCGCACGGGCCGTTCATGGCGAAGGACTTGAGGTGCCACCGTCCGTCCTCGTGGGAAAGCCAGTAGAGTGCGGCGTCCTGCCCGCCCATGCAGATGATTCCGGCTGCGTGTGGCGCCAAGTGCACTGCGCCGAGCAACTGAGTGATGGAGTCGTACTCGTAGGGGACGCCGAGTCGCGCGGCGCTGATCTTCCCGTGGTTGCCGGTGAATGCGAGCTTGTCGATGCGGTCGGCGCCAAACCGTTCCCAGACCGCTCGCAGTACCGCGAGGGTGCTGTGCCGCTGGTAGGGGTGCTCGTAGACCAGCTTGCTCTGCGCGTCCAAGACGACGCAGTTGATGCTTATTGAGCCAACGTCGATCCCTACCGCGTACACGCACGTGTCTCCGTCTGGGTCCAGTCGGCCATCCGTCACCTCCGAAAGAAAGAAGGACACGCTGGCCACCCGGAAGAACATACCGGTGAGTTGTGTGAGCGGAAGGATCGGTTGCGGAGTGGGGTGTGGGCTTGGCGAGTTGCGGCCTTCGTCGAAAGCCTCTCGGTGGAACTCGACTGCCTGCTCCTTGTCTCCAAGCACAGCAGCGATCCGCGCCCGCCAAAGGGGTTCGAGCCCAGTAGGTAGGGTCGATCCAGGCGCTAGAACCTGATGAAGTGGCCTATCCAGAGAGCAATGAAATTCAGATTGCCGTCGTCGATTCCAACGGTCTCGCCGGGACCGGCGGTGGAGTGATAACGCAACCCCACATCCAGGGCGACGCCGGTTCTGAGGTAGTACTCGACTCCCACACTCGTTGTCCAACCCAAGTCCCAGCCGGATTCCACGAGCTGCGGCCCGCCCTCCTCAATCCGTTCGCGCCACTCCCACCCGTAGACTCCGCCACCAAGGGTCACGTAAGGTCGAAACAGGGCATCCGGCGCACGAATCGCAATGCTAGTCGTGACCGGATACACGAACATTGCCCCCCCCGGTGCCTCGGTACGCTCAAAACGCTGGTAGCCGCCCAGGAACTCGATTGCTCCGAACCGCAACTTGGCCCATAGGTTTCGCCAAATCAGGAAGCCGAACGACGTGTTGTATAGCTCGGAGAAACCACCGAGGGGAGAGGCCACACTGATACCGAGATTGGGTGAGCCAAAGCCTCGCTCGCCCCAGCCCCCGTGCGGAACCAGGCCCAGACGTTCCAACTCGCCGCGGTCCTGACCACTCCGGATGTCGTCCACGTAGCGTGGGGTGCGGAAGATGTACAGGTAGTACCATGGCTGCAGCAGGTCTTCAATCAACGACCGTGCAGTCGGAATCTTCCTCACCCGGTAGATCGAGTAGTCCATTCCGGGCGCTGTACGATTCCATGCCGAGTTGTATGCCGGGCCGAACGGTGAGCGGTTGCCAACGTCCGCCACTACCGTCGAGCCTAGCGAAGGAGCACTGGGGAAGCCCCACCGCACCGGAATAACGAAGCTGAGCCAGTCCCGCAACACTTCAGGGTGGGCTACATAGTCGATGCGGTTGGGCTCAGGTGTCAGTACCACCTTGAACCGATGATGGGGGACCACCCGCAGAGAGTCCTCGTCAGCCTTCTGCACGCTTTCGGGGTGCCCGAGGCCAGCAGCGGACTCCCATTCCCCTGGGAAGGGATATGTGCCGTGTGATCCTTCGTTGTGTTCCCGGGCCAGTATCCGTGTGGGGAAGTCCAGGACGTTGTACATCCTGCCACCGACGTACACGACCGGATGTGTAGCGTCTGTGAGCTCAGGTTGGAACTCTCCTTCTGGTAGTACAATGCTGCGGTGATGGAAGTAGTAGTGTACCTCATCGATCGCTTGCCTGTCAGGCGACAGGACGACGTTGACGTGCTCCCAGTCACCTTCGTGGTTCGCCATGAAGTCATTAAAGGGATAGAAGTACCAGTACTGAATAACGACCCGCCCTGCTGCATCGAGGAAGGGGTGTGCATAGACCGTAGGCTCTGCCCAGGCAGTGCTGTCCGGTCCCGTCCGGAATTCGCGGTACGCCTCCCACCACTCGCTGACCCGTGTACCTGGCCAGTTGAAGTACCAAGCTACCATCAAACTGGGATCGCTCTCGTACTCGAGTGCCTGAACCGTGAGCGCCACGAGTGTATCCGGTTCCAGGTCCTGTAGTATGATGTCGATCGAATCCTGGAACACGTACGGTGATGCCCGGATCAGATCTAGTCGGAGCGTGTCGGTCACCAGATCAATGTTGGTGGGGATCAGCTGGTATCGCCGTCCGTTCACGTTCACACGATCGGCCTTCGGGAGCACAAGCGTCGGGACAAACCGCCGAACGAGCTGTTCCAGATCTGATCGGCGGGATTCGGCGATCCCGTCGCCACGATCGCTGTCTTCCGGTCGACCCCAGAGAGAGTCGCTCGCCGCGCTCTCACCCACCCCGGGCGGTCGTTGGTCGGGCCGGATGTACTCGATGTACCCGCCGCGGCGCCCGTGTCCCGATGCACATGCAGCGGAGAGCACACTCGCGATTGCGATCAAGACTTTTCTGGGTGCCATACAAGCTCGACTCTCGTGGCGGAGCAGTCAGTTCCAGCTCAATCCCATGTTAGCTATCAGGGCCCGGAACCTCGGTTCTCGGCGCAGCTCCTCATTGAGGACGTAGGCGCGCAACGCTCCAGCAGAGTCCTTGAACTCACCCGGAGATGACAAGAAAGACTCGAGGTTCCTGAGTGCGATTTCCTTTTCGCCGAGCATCACGTACAAGTCGGTCGAAAGTTTGAAGGAGTGGGAGGTGGAGTCGGCGATCTCTCGCAACGTGATCGCTCGAGTAGCAGGGTCCCGCAGCATCTCGGGCCAACGTGTGACAAACGGGGAATCTGTAAGCTCGAGAAATCGTTGCAGGTGCAGTGCTGCCCGCTCGAAATCCGAGATACGCATGAAGTGCAGCCAGGCGTCACGCCGTATGTGGGCGACGTTCGGATGCAGGGCGAGCACCTTCTCGAACTGGGCCGTAGCCTGCTCGGTCTCTCCGGCCGCATCGAGTACGAGCCCGACCCACACACCGATGATTGGCGATAAGGGATCCAGCTGTTCAGCCTGGCGGATCGCCGCAAGCCCATCCTGAATACGATCCTTTCCAACCAGGAAGATCGCGTACCACTGTTGCGCGGTCGCGTACCCGGGGTTTGCCGCAAGAGCGCGTTGAAACGCAGACTCGGCACCGTTCCAATCCCACTGGGCGTCGAGCACTATCGCGAGCGATGCATATGCCTCAGCGGACGCGCTGTCCAGGGCTACTGCGGTCCGGGCGGCCTCCTCGGCGCGCGCGATGGCCATTTGCCACGACAGGCTTTCGACACCATATGGGGGGAACAATACGTAGGAATCGGCCAAGCCGCTCCAGGCGCCGGCGAAGCCGGGATCCAGCCTGGTGGCTTCCTCGAAGTGAGATGCTGCGACAACCATATCTCGGGCCGTTCGCTTGTTCCAGTGAAACCGGCCGAGTAGATATGAACTATACGAGTCGACGTTGTCCGTGCCACTCCGGACTATGGTAGTGTCGTCTACAGTCAGCTCTATCTGGAGCGCGGACACGATTGACTGCGCCACGTCTTCCTGCACGGCGAATATGTCGTCCAGTTCCCGATCATACGTATCGGACCATAGTTGAAAGCCGTCCCGCACGTCGATCAGCTGTGCCGACACACGCACGCGATCGCCGGCCCGCCTGACACTTCCATCAACGACCGAGCCGACGTGCAGCTGCTCCCCGATGCTCTGGAGATCGTCTTCCTTGTCTTTGAACCAGAACGCCGAGGTACGGCCCACTACCTGTAGGTCGGTCAGTCTCGAGAGGGACGCAATGAGCTCATCCGCCAATCCGTCGCTGAAGAACTCGCTGTCTCCCGCTTCACTCAGGTCCGAGAACGGAAGTACCGCAATGGATGTACGGGGAGGGCTGGCCGACTGGCTCGCGTTTCCGGTCAGCAGTTTGCCGGCCGTCCAGACAGAGACGGCGAGCACGACGATCAGGGCGGCTCCGATACCGATTCTCCACGCTCTCCGCAACGGGCCCGGGGCCCCTCGAAAATCCGAATCCTCCAGCTGCGGTAACATCTCTTCCACGGTCTGCCATCGGGCGTCCGGATCCGAGGCCAGGCTCTTCGAGATAACATCGGGAAGTGACTTCGTCACCAGTGCGTCTTCGCTTGTGATTGGTTCCGCCGACTGCGTGACCTTCGCCGAGAGAATCTCCTGTTGGTTACGGCCCCTGAATGGCTGTCTGCCCGTCAACATCTCGTATGCCATTACACCCCATGCATAGATGTCGACCCGTCGATCTACAGTCGGATCACCCATGGCCTGTTCGGGCGCCATGTAGGCTGGGGTGCCAATGACCACGCCAACGCTGGTGAGGTCATCGATGGATTCTCCCTGGCTGGTGGTGCTGGCATCACTCACGGCCTTTGCTATGCCGAAATCCGCTACCACTGCATTGCGCCCCGCGAGCATCACGTTCTCGGGCTTGATGTCGCGGTGGACTATGCCGCGTGCGTGTGCGTAGGACAACGCATCAGCCACTTGCTTGAGAATCCGAGTTGCATCGGCCGGCGGCAGTTTCCCTTCTCGTGCCAACCGGTCTCGCAGGCTCTCGCCCTCGATGTACGGCATCACGTAGTAAAGAAACGGTCCTGATTCACCAGAGTCGTGGAGCGGAAGGATGTGAGGGTGGCTGAGGTTGGCTGCGATCTTGACTTCTCGGAGGAAGCGAACTGCACCGATTGTTGCGGCCAGTTGCGGGTGCAGCACTTTGATCGCCACCCGCCTCTCATGCTTAAGATCACGAGCGAGGTATACCGTAGCCATCCCACCGCTACCCAACTCCCGCTCCACGGTGTAGCGGTCAGCCAGCGCAGCCTTCAAGCGTTCCAACAGGTCGGCCATGGGGGACGACTCCCGGTTGGCGACTGCACCAAGCTACGGTTTGGCGCTCAGAGAGGCCAGATGAGCCCAGCGCAGCCTTGAGTTGTTGCAACAGGTCAGCCATGCAGTGGCTCTCCTGTGGTCCCAGGGGACAAGGTATGGTTTGAGTGGTGGGGGGGCCAGATATGCGGGTGGGTTTAAGGCGTGGAAGCCATTCTCATGTTGTAGTCGTCAAGACCCCTCTCCCTCCATTCTTACCATGAGGAGAGGCGACCGGGGGTATGGGGGGGAATGAAAGCCGCAGCTACTACGAATGGGCTCTCAGATGTTCGCGGTGAGATTCGGGTAGTCGAGAACGCTCACAAAGTCCGTGCTCATACCCACGCTGGCACGGGATGCAAGTTTGGTGGACACTTGAACCTCGACCCATTGCCCGCCGGGCAAGTGGTCAGGGCCATTCTCCTGGGCGAACAGCGGACTGGTCACGGTAATGGTCACGGTGAGCTACAGGCCGCCCGTTCTTGGCAACTCGTACTTCTCCAAGTACTCCAAGTCCACCTCGTCGATCCGGACCAAGTACAATGCGCGATCTCCGAAGCCTACCAAGCGAGTGCTGTGAGGCAGCCTTACTT
>JBDGZZ010000288.1:0-5286 GCA_039588335.1 Gemmatimonadota bacterium
TACGGAGTCGGCTTGGACCAGCGTATTCAATGCGGCCTCTGCTTCGCGACGGCTGGAGAAGTCACCCGCCACAATGGAGTGCATTTTCTGCGGGAATTCCCACACCCGCGTTGCAAAGGTGGCCTCGCTCTGAAGGACCCGGTTGAGCTGGTCTCTCACGGTCGTGGCGCGTGCCGAGTTGTCGAAGTTCCCCATTGAGATGCGAAACTCGTTGCTATCGGCCCGAACGTACGCCTGCTCCTCCATGCTCTGTTCGCGGTTGATGCGGTTGGCTAAGACCTCCGCCTGCTCCCGGGCTTGGAAGGTGGTCTCCGAATAGACCTCCACTGACTGCCAGGTGGTCGAAACCTCTGTAACCTCTGTGGTCAAGTTGTGTCCGCGGAGTCGGTCCTGAAAATCGGTTACGCAAGACGGATAGACACAGAGGCCCACTTGAATGACGAATTCGCCTTCCTCATCAGGCACGATAGATGTCGCGGTGTCGATCGCGGGTTGGGCCGTTTCCGCCAACGAATCGGGAGGCGGCGGCTCCACAGCCGGCACCTCGACCATGCTCGTGACCTCAGGGGTATGGGCTGGTGCGGTGCCAGGGAAGAAATACGAATAGAGTGCGTGGGCCGCACCTGCCAGGATCAGCAGGAAGACCACGACATTGAGCGTGGTCTTGAACAACATGCCGTTCATTATCTGTTTCAGGGCGTCGGGCAACACAGCTGTACTCTCGCGTTTGTCGGGTTGCGACGGCCTAACAGCTTCGGGTGCAGGAGTTCCAGTGGGTGATTCTCCACCGTCTCCGCCGTTGTCTCCGAACAGACCGTCGACGTCTCGTCCAAAGCCGTCCAGTTCGTCTTGTGGCATTCTTCCTTGATTCGACTCGTTTCCCAACCAGGGAAAATTTGTGCATTGGGCTGATAATTCATAGCCCTTCGTCACAAAACCACGTCGGTGATTCCATTGCATGCTTCGGGCCGCAACGGCGGGCGAGCAGAATGGACAGGAGTGAGGCGTCCCGAAGGGTGGAAGATGGGGCTGGCCGGCCCCGCTCTTGCACGAGTTGAGGGACCTGGACCCGACCCGTAGCTTACGAAACCGAGAGAGCCACCGAGGAAAGCCATGCGGACCTTGCCCTTCTCCATCTTAGTCGCCTTGCTCTGCACGGGGGTAGCACATGCCCAGCAGGAGGCAGAAACACGAACGCCGGGGACGATCCACTTCGAAGATGGGACCGTTCAACGTTTCATTGACGTTCGATACATAGAAGCGGGAGGCGACCGGAACATTGGTTTGAAGATCCCGCTCGATGACGAGGACCACTATGTACGGTACGAGCAGGTGACTTCTTTCGAGATCCTGCGGTACAGGTTGGGAGGTTGCTACAGCCGCTCCGTTTGTCTGTTCGATGTGGACGCCAGGGTCGCCACGACTACCGGCTTGGACGCCGTGGCGCATTACGGACTCGTTGGAAGTATCGAGATCATGGTCATCGATGAAGCAACTGGAGAGGAATCCGGATTGTCCGTGAGGTTTGGCAAATCGGCGGGCAACCAGCGGGTGCTCAACATTCGCAAGATCGACTTCGGCAGCAATTAGCAGGACAGGCCAAGGATTGGAGGGCGACCATCTGTTTAACCGCATTTAATATTCGCCTAGTGTTACTTAACACGGATTTCACTGTTGCTTTAAGTCCTTCCAGCACATGAATTTCCTTCACCTACAATTAATCCCCGCTTAATCCAAGCTGCGTAGAGTAAAGACTGGGGCATTGTTCGTATCATCCCTTGAGGGGAGGTCTGAGGGCGACATGCGAATTCTCGGCGCAGCGTTCGTTACGTTCCTGGTGGCGCTGTTGGTGAACGTGCCGGTCGTCTTCGTTTGGAATCTGTTCTGGAATGGACAGGGAACAGTTGACTGGGGAGCTAGTATTGCGATCGCTGTCACAATTGCCTTCGTGTTTCCAATCGTGATTGCGACGAGGAATGCCATCGGCCACACGCGACAGCAGTAGCCCCACGATCATCCGCCGGTGCCGCTGCCCCGCGACCCGCCTTGCGCGAAGGTCGGCGAGGGCTCCCGGAGCCTGCCGAAACAGGCCAAGTCGACAATGGCGTAAGTGTTTGTGCTGTACATACTTACGGTCTACCGCTATCTGCTCCCCTTTCTCTGCTCTCCACCTCTCCACAATCCCCTTTTTTTGTGATTTTCATTCCAGCGCTTTGTGGGGTCTCAACCCATAGTTCCTACACTGGGTGGTCCCTGGGGAATCCCCGGTGAGGACCGTCCCCAACGTGTCAACCAGTTGGAGAGGTTCGAAGGAATGACGGTGTCTGATACAGCGCTCACAGACGATCGAACGCTGACCTATTCCAGGGATGCCTGGGAAGAAGAATCCTATGAGCTCTTCGTGGAGCGAGCCGAACCGCGTCCGTGTCCGAAGTGCGGCCGCACAGGGTTCTACGGACCGCGCGCGTCAGACCCGGGCCTCAAGTATCGACAGTGCCGCTTCTGTGGGTTCTGGCAGGCGGCGGGTGGAAGACCAGTACAGTTCCGCCCCACGATACACGGTTGCGAGGAATGGCCCGAGTGCGCTCGAGCTCCGTACATATGGTGGGTGCATCCCGATGACAGGAGATACACCTGTCCGTTCTGCTCGCAACAGGTGAACGTGGAGAGTCACAACACGTTTATGAAAGGAGTGTTGGTGCTGGCTCCGATCCAAGACCTGGATCATCCCTGGCGGAAGGTGCCGCAGAATCGACCGTACTCGTACTACCAGAGGTTCTGGGAAAATTGGCCTTGTACGAAGGGCCGGGTCATTCTCTGATGCTGAGTCGAACCGCGAAAATGCTGCAGGCAAAGGACTTAGGACACGGCAGGAGGCATGCGTCTTGCTTTGGATGGCAAGGTTGAGAGCATGGTACTGGCAACATGATTGACGGAGAAGCACTTTGTCTCGAGCTGATTCCGGCCCGAGCCCAGGCATGAGGGAGAAGGGCGTGGACGAAACGAGCAAGGGAAGTTGGGCTGGAGGCCTACCGCCTCGCGGCACCGAGGCACGATTCGAGAGCCAGGTGCCTGAGGGGAACAGCGTCCCCGAGTCGGGGCAGGCCCCTGGGGCGCCCGCCTCGGGCAGTGGTTCTACGCTCGATATCGTCTTCATCGTCAAGCAGGACGGAACCATCCTCTACCTGAACCGGACTCTGCAGGGTGCTCCTGAGAGCGCCCCGGGCAGCTCCATCTTCACCTACACGAACGAAGAGTATCACGGCGCGCTGCGAGAGGCACTCGAAAAGGTGTTCTCGACCGGTGAGGCGCACGGCTACGAATGCATGGGAGTGGAGCCGTTCAAGGAGGGAGCTTGGTTCCACTGCCGCGTTGCCCCCAACCGACGTGAGGGGAAGGTTGTCTCGGCGACCATCATTGCGCGCGACATGACAACGTGGAAGCGGGCTGAAGAGGGGTTGCGGCAGGAGCGCGACCAGCTGAAGAACGAATTCGATTCGGTCAAGAACGAACTCGAACGGCTCAGGGCCCAAGTCCCGGACGGACCCGCGGATGATGGGGGGCTCGACAGATTCCGGGCGATAATAGACCAGGCCGGGGAAGCCATCTTCATCACCGACCCCGAAACTGGGCGCTTCGTCGATGTGAACGAGACTGCGTGTCGCTGGTTGGGACAGCGGCGGGAGAAGCTGCTCACGTTGGGGATCAACGACCTCGACCTCGATTTCCCGCTAGAGAGCCCAAACGGCGTGCCGGAGCATGTCACCAACACTCGGAATTCACACCGGCCAAGAATCTTCAGTGGAGGCAGCCACCGGCGCCGAAACGGAACGTCGTTCCCCGTCGAGGTTGCGATCGCGAAAAGGCAGTTTGGCGGCCGGCAGTACATGCTCGTGGTTGCCCGTGACACAAAAGAGCGCAGCAAGACGACGGACGCCTTGAGAGAGGTTGAAGACAGGTTCCGCAGCCTGTTCGAGTTATCTCGTGACGCCATCTACCTCTCGGCGCGTGACGGGTCAGTGGCGGAGGTGAACGACGCAGCGGTCGATCTGTTCGGCTACACGAGGGCTGAGTTCCTCGAGCTGGAGGCGCGGAAACTGTACTTGAGGCCGGAGGACGTCAGGACTTTCCAACGAGGCGTAGACCAGTCCGGATCTGTGCGGAACATGGAGGTGGGACTGCGCAAGAAGGGTGGCTCGACCTTCACTGGGCTTCTGTCGGCGACCCTGCGGCACGATGGAGAAGGGAACATCCTCGGGTACCAGTGCATGATCCGACCCGAGACGGAAGACGGAAAGACCGAAGCGCAGGAGCCCGAAGTTGTCACCGCCGCGACTCTGGACCGGGCGGCGCAGGCCCGCAAAGACGGAGTGCTGGTTGTGGACGGCGACAAGCGTGTGCTCACGGAGGTGCGGGAGGTACTGGAACGAGCCGGAATATCCGTCGTGACAGCGAGGACGAGCGCAGCTGGTATCGAGGTCTTCCGAGCACAGGAGGCCGATGTAGGTGTGGTTCTACTGGGTGAGGGTGACAAAGAAACGGAGACCGCCGCAGCGGTCAAACAGCTCGAAGCGATCGACCCGGAAGTGAGGGTGGTAGTGATGAGCGATGCGACCGTGCACTCCGATGAAAAGATTGCCCAGGATCTCGGCGACATAGACATAGTGCGCAAGCCGATTCACCCGCTTGCGCTCGTACAGCATGTGAGGGAGGCCTTGGCAGCTCGGCAATCCCACTAGCCGGACCGGAAGCCCGTTCCGACTTCGCAAGCTTGCAGAATAGTTGGCCCACTGGTCGTCACGGTCCGCACTGAACGTTCGTCGGCGGAACGTTCTGGCAGTTCACGCTCTCCGCCATTCCCATGGCCATTACGGCACATGCCGCTTTCTGTGCCGCCCTCTTGGCCTCTTCCTGATCGGCGCCCGAACCGCTACGGCACTCGGTTCTGCCGTTGTATTGCACGCACAACTCGCATTGCGCTTGCACAGTGCTCATGCTGCCGTAGATCAGGATCGAGACCAGGGCAACCAGAGCTACCAGAAACGCGAGTACTCTGCCTTTCTTCATGTGGAACTCTCCAATACTCTCGAGGGTTAATCGATCGTAGCTAACACACCGATCACAGATCAGCAAGGTGGTGATTCTTGCGTTATAGGCCGATCACTTTCGTGGCCGCCATGGCCGTCCTTAGCTCGCTGCCGGTGATCTCCGAGTTTCGTTGGCAAGAAGGGCAGCTGGAGATCGAACTGCTGGATAACCTGGGCGATGGAATCGGATCGCTCTGGG
>JBDGZZ010000289.1:0-5264 GCA_039588335.1 Gemmatimonadota bacterium
CCGTCTTTCAATGCCGACTTGGGTCCGAACAACTGTTCGACGAGCAAGGCGCCTACGCAACTCGCAAAGATCACCAGCACTGCGCTCGGGCCAAAGAAGAAAATTGACGCCGCCACTATCGGCGCGAGACTGCCCACGACCGACCACATGATCGTAGGCGTCGTATCTCGACCTCCAAGATGGGGCGATGCTGTGACCAGGAAGTTTGGATCACTCATGCTGCCTGCCGCTTCCATAACGCAACTTTGGCCATTTGGAACAGCTGACTCAACGGAATATTGGACGGGCACGCGTATGAGCAACAACCGCAGAGTATGCAGTCCGCAAGGTGGTAATCGTTCATGTCCTCGTAACGCCCGGCCTTGGCGAGCGCACCCAGACGTTGCGGGTTGAGGAAGATCGGACACGCATCAAGACAGCGTCCACATCGAATGCACGGATGGGTTTCCGCACGCTTGCACTCCGATTCGGAGAGAACGACTACGCCAGACGTCCCTTTGAGCAATGGGACGTCAAGGTTGGCCTGCGACGCGCCCATCATGGGCCCGCCGAAGACGATCTCGAACGCATCGTCCGTCAAGCCGCCGCACATCGCGATCAGGTCCCTGAGCTTGGTGCCGATCGGTACGATCAGATTGGACGGCTCACGGATCCCTTTACCGGTAACGGTGACGATGCGCTCGACCAACGGCAGACCGGTTTCGAACACCTCGGCAATTGCCGCGATCGACCCGACATTCTGCACCACCACACCGGCATCGAGCGGCAATCTGCCGGAAGGCACCTCCCTGTCGAGCAGAGCGTCGATCAACATCTTCTCCGCTCCCTGAGGGTATTTCACGGTGAGTGGATGCACAGTGATGTTGAGATCACTCGGAAGAGCTGCCGTGATGGCATCGATGGCATCGGGCTTGTTCTTCTCGATTCCGATCATCGTCTGCTCGACACCCAGACACCTCATCATGATCCTCGCACCGAGGATCACGCGTTCCGGGTACTCCGCCATGGTGCGGTGATCGGAGGTCAAGTACGGCTCGCACTCACACCCGTTGAGAATCAGGATGTCGATCTTGCTGCCCTCGGGGGGTGTGAGCTTGACGTGTGTTGGGAACGCTGCGCCGCCGAGTCCAACAACCCCGGCGTTCTTCACTGCCTGCCGTATGCCGTCGGTAGAGAGTCCCTTCCAGTCGGGAACAGTTCTGCCTCGCGGAGTCTGCGCCGAGTATTTTTCGACCTTTATCCGCACGGCATTCGAGTAAGATCCGTTCGGGTGAGGCCACAACCCGACATCTTCGACTATCCCGGTGGCAGAGGCGTGGATCGGAGCCGAGATGAAGCCATCGGCCTCACCGATCTTGTCGCCGCGTTCGACACGGTCGCCGGCCTTCACCAACACTCTCGCCGGTTTACCGGTGTGTTGACTGAGCGGGAGCACTACCTCATCTGGAAACGGCATACGCCGAATCCGTTTTTGCTCCGTCAGTTCCTTCAGCTCAGGCGGGTGGACGCCCTGGCGAAACGTCGTCAGTGTGTCTTCCATGCTGGTTTTAGTTAAAGGGCTCCGCCCGCTTGATCCACTTGTTGAGATCCTTCTCCTTCGGATTGAGCGGCGTTCCCGGATGGATAATCCTGACCGTGCACTTTTCAGCTGCCTGGACCAATTGCTTGAACGTGCCGGCTCTCGGGTCCTTGATGTATGCCAGTTTCTTGTCGTTGTAGGCAAACATCTTGTTGTTGATCTTCGTGCATTCGTCACAGGTGGTACACTGGGCCGACTCGATGTAAGGCTCCATGGCGAGCCCTTCATCTTCCTCTGCGGCTGCGGCCGGTGCTGGTGCCTCGGCCACCGCCACCGCTGCTCCAGCGGCTGCTGGTGCTGCCATTGATGCAGTCCCGCGGTCACCGTTGCCTCCCAGAATGTCTCCCGGGACCACCTCCAGCCCCGGCCTCGACTGGCCAGTGTCCAGAAGCTCCGCCACGGTCTTCAAGCCGTCTCCGGCTCTTACCAGGCCTTCCATCAGTTTCTGCGCAACAACGTGCGGGTAGTGGGTCCTCAGCTCCGCCAGCTTCGCTTCGTACTCTGCCTTGAGGCCCGCAACCCTCTTGTCGAATTCGCCCTCGAGACCGTACTCGATCGCGTCCTTGACCGTCGGCGGGACTTCGAGTCCAGCCAACTGTTTCAACCGCGACCAGACCGCCAACCGATCTTCCGCCAACGCCACAATCTCGTCATCCACGAAGAGCCGCGACAGCTTATTATCGTCGTCGACCTGATAAATGAACGGTTTCTTGTCTGCGCGATCCTCTGGGGACAGTTCCAGGTACTCATGGAACAGCACCAACTCGTCCTCATCGACTTCGCCCTTGACCTTTTCGAATTGCTTGAGGAAGCGCGCTTCCGTGGCTGCCCAGTCTGCAATCGTGAGCGGCAGTTCCATCTTCTGCTCAGCGCCATCGTCATCCAAATACGTGACCTCGTAGGAGGGCCACTTGTCATCCAAAGAGGGATTCCCATCCAAGCTCAGTTGGTCACAGAAGTACTCACCGTCGTAGGGGTTGTACGTCAGAACCGGGAAGGCGCGACTCTCCAGCGCAAGCTTGGAAGCATGCTCTGCTTCGTCGTCGCCCAACCCGTGTTCCGGTACGCAGGGACTGTTCAACACGAATACCGACGGACACCGTACCTGCAGGCCTTTCAGAACCCCGGCGAGCAGATGTGAAGCAGCCGCCTGGGTGCTCTGGTGCACAAACACCTTCCCGTGCGCCATCGCGATGAGGGACATTTCCTTCCGCTGCTCTTCCTTGCCGTGTTGGCCTTTGCCGAATTGCGCCATGTCGGAGACCTGGCCGTGGAAGCCGCTCGTACATGCCTGGCCACCGGTGTTCGAGTAGACCTGTGTATCCAAGATGATGACGCGAATCGGCTTGCCGGACGCGAACAGCCGCGACAGATTCTGGAATCCGATGTCATACATGGCGCCGTCACCGCCAGTCGCGAAGATCGGCGGGCACATCTCGAACTCTTCATCGTTGAACTGATGCCAATCGAAGTTCTCGAAAAACGCCTCGTGCACATTCGGGTCGAATTCGTCGTGCAATACGAGTTCGGCGCGACGGACCGAGATGAACCCATCCGCCATCTTCCGCATGTGTCCCTCGAAAACCCCGATGGCGATGGATGGCGAGTCCTGGAACAGGTGGTTCACCCAGGGGAACGGGTACGGGTTATACGGATACGTGCTTCCCCAAACCGATGAGCACCCAGTGGAATTCGCCATAGCGAGGTTGCTTCTGCCACGACCGGTTGGCCCGTCGGTGTAGAGCCATTTCAGGTGCTTGAGCTGGGTGATCAGCCCGTTGATATGCTCAACCGCCTTCTGCTTGGACTCTTCCAGCCGGATTTCGACACCATGTTCGTCCTTCTTGTCGCCCACAGTCCCCAAGTCCGCATCGGAGGCCAGGATTCCGCGGGCTTTGGTGTCGAGTTGCGAGATCAGATCGTCCAGTTTCTCAACGTACTTCGCGACGCGCGGGGACATGAGCGCGTTCACCGCCGACAACGCCAGGTGGAGGACGGTCTTTTGGCCGCAACCCATGCAGGCGCCGTCGCCACCCATCATCGACTTGTAGGTCTGCTTTTTGAGCAGCAACGAAGACAGGACTCCGATACCCTCATTCATGTCCGAGATGTTGACGTAGCGATCGTCCGTATCCGGTAGGTTCTCCCACAATTCCCAGTTGCGGCGCAGCGTCTCGAGTATCACGTCATCCTGCTTGGCCGTGACCAGTGCCCCGTCAGGACAGACTTCCACGCAGAGGTTACATCCCTTGCAGGTAGCCGGATTGACGGTGATCGACAGCAAACCGCCTGTGCCGGCCTCGAGGCCCTCGTGCACGTCGAAGAAAGGAGCCGTTTTTGCAAGCGGGTAATCAGCAAGTGCCGAGTACACGGGGCCGAATTCGGCGTCTAGTTCTGCCCGTTTATCCGGATCCATGTTGAGCTTGTCGCTGACGGTCTTGTATGCGGCCGAAAGCACATCGGCGTAGCTCTTTACGTCTATTCCCTTCATAATGCGCCGCGATTCGCGTGCAAGATGCGGCACGATCTGGCGCAACCGATCAAACGATTGACCGTTCTTCGACACTGTCTGGATGGCAGCAACGATGACCTGGTCGACCTCGGTCACCAAGCCTGGAATTGCCGTATCAGGACACTGTGTCCAGCACCGACCGCATCCGGTGCAGTTCTCTGGAATGAACTCAGGGACCTCGAACCGCACATCGGTCATATCACGAATCACGCTGGTTGCTGCGGGAATCGCGCTAATGGCGGCAAACGGGTCTGCGATGGGATCGCTACCGGTCTTGTAAAGATGGCCGACCTGTTCCCAGAACCGCCCCGGGTTTCCGAAACCGTCCCGCCATTTCGTGCCATCCAGAATCGCCGGCATTTGCGGCGTCGCCGCCGTCGCTGACTCTTCGCTGGAGAGCTTCGCCAGATCGATCTCCCGCATCTCATCGTAGCCGCGGCGAATAACTCTGACGTTGTCTTCAACGACGCGTTCGCCGATGTGACCGAATGTCTTCCGGAGTTGGGCTTTAATGCCCTCGAACAGCGTATCTTCATCCAAACCGTGGCGCTCGACCAGGGGCGAGACGCGGAAAAACGCACCCATGAACGCCGCACCCTGCATACGGTAGCGCAGTGCTGGATCCGAGGCCTCGTCAGATGCGATCTTGAAACCGTCCAGCAAATAGACCTTGATGTTCTTTTCCCGAACAGTGCTTTGGACCGAGCTAGGCAGTGAATTCCAAAGCTCCTCCTCCGACAAATCACTCTGCATGATGAACACGCCGTTTTCCTGGATGCCTGCGAGTGGATTGGAATGACGGCATACGTTCGGATCTGGAGACAGCACGGCGGAGACGTTCTTGAGCTCGCAGTTGAGACGCAGCGGCTCCGAAGCAAGCGTGGCGAAGAAGGTCGTCGGCTGGCCTTTCTTCTCCGATCCGTACTTCGGATTGGCCTGAATGTTGAGCCCGAACAGGTTCGCGGATGTCGTGGCGATGTTCTTGCCGGTTGTGATCGCGCCCCATCCACCAACGGAGTGGATACGAATGGTGACCGCATCATCGGGCAAAAGGTTCAAGGCGCCAGCGGACGGCAGGGCGAGATCTGCGATGCCCGGGTAACTCGTCAGCATCTCTTCTTGCCAGATCTGAAGCTTGGGATTCACAGTGTTAGGTCTCACGAAATCGATAGA
>JBDGZZ010000290.1:0-5232 GCA_039588335.1 Gemmatimonadota bacterium
GCTGTCGCCCCGGCTACTACTGGCGTCGACATGCTGGTGCCGCACTTGACCACGTACGCGTTTTGTACCTCGCCGGCGTCAAAGTTGCCGTCATTATCCGCATCGAGGAAGCTTGGCGACGTAAGTCCTCCGTCTCCGGTCGATTGGCATCCCGGGGCGCTGATGTCCGGTTTGAGACGGCCGTCATCCGTGGGACCGAAACTACTGAAACCCGTCATCGAATTGTCATTCGAGTTGACCGCCCCGACCACGATCGTATTCTTGGTCGTCGCCGGTGAGGCGATGGTGCTGAACTGGCCGCAGGGCGCGCCCAACTGGCGCTCATTCCCGGCCGACTGGGTGTAGATCAGCTGTTGGCCTGCGATGCTACCGCGAACGATATTGTCAAGCAGGATTGCCACGTTAGTGTAGTCGCCCAGTTGGGCGCACGGAAAGCCGTTTAGCACGACGTTGTTACCTAATGACATCGTCGCCAGGTCCGTGCCGTTGTTGATAGCGGTGGTGAAATCACCGTTGAGATCCCCACCATCATCATAGAGAACATCGGTGCTTCCCGAGCTGCCAAAGGAGCGAATGGAGGCGGCCGGTGCCATACCCGCCCACTGGAACGCTGTCCCACCGTTCGGGTTGCCGCTACTGTCATTGCCATTACTGTTGGCGCCGGTGCCACCGACGGTTCCCGCCACGTGCGAAGAGTGATCTCGTGTCGTTTCCGCCGGGTCAGGATCCAACTGAATCACATTGGCGTGATCATTATGAGCCACGTCAACCATGCCGGAGTCATAGACCAGCACGGTGATGCCTGCCCCGGAGAGATTATAGGGAGCCTGTCTCACGACATTCACATTGGCGGCCGCTCTGGCCCCGTCATTATTCTCGCCTAAAGGAGGCGCTACCAGGCTGACATATTGCACCCCGTCTTCTTGCGCGATCTGACGTACCTGATCCTGGTCAAATATGGCGGTGATAGAAGGGATCGAAGGCACGGTGGCGATGATCACACCACCCAATCGCTCGATATTGGCCAGGAACCCATCTATGGCCACGTCCGGGTGCAACTGGATCGTCAACCCTACGTGCGCCTCGTCTACCCTGGCCCAATTGCCTATGATGCCCTTGTTAAGCTCAGGCTCGATCTTGTCGTCGAT
Organism: Gemmatimonadota bacterium; assembly: GCA_039588335.1. Lineage (GTDB taxonomy): Bacteria > Gemmatimonadota > Gemmatimonadetes > Gemmatimonadales > GWC2-71-9. Next base: position 1,149 of record JBDGZZ010000290.1, read on the forward strand.
CTCCAGAGCTCCCATCCACCGCACCCCGGCCGTGCTACTCAGCGCGTTCAGATGCTGACTCGCGGCCGCCCCAACATACGTATTGCCGGACACGTAATTGAGCAAGGTGATGCCCTGGTCGGCCAGCGCCTGCCTCGCCGAAGCATTTGGCAAAGATTCGAACTGGATCAGAAAATGGATAGGCGCACCTGGACCGCTCCCGCCCGCCACCAGCGGCAGATACAAGTTGTGGCCCAGGTCGATCGTTCTGCTGGCGATTGAGCGCTGGTTTTGAGCCAGGATTTCCCCGACGTTTATTCCTGGGTCAGGGGTGAACCGGCGCGATTTCAGCGCGATGAGATACGTCTCATCCTCCTGAGCCGTGACCGCCGGTTGGTGCTCCCGCACGGACAAGAGCGTTACCAGCGCCAGCAACAGAACGAACAAGTGAAAATGGGGTAGACGAACGGCCGACACAGAACGAAGCAGATTCATGTTTCCTCCCACCTCCTGGACTATTGTCTCAACGTCGAATGAGTCGCCTGGGAACGTAATTAGCCGTGAACTCAAGACAGATCGAGCCACCGGGCTGCTCGACCGGTCCATAGCCCCTGAACAACCCTTGCTCAAATATCAACTGAACAACGCTCACATTGTAAGCCAATTTACAGGGAGAACCTTTCATTTGTACTTTCGCGCCCTTACGATGATCAGATTCCCGCTTCCCTCAGCACTCGACCGGTATGGCTCCCCTCCACGGCCGCCACCGCTTCCGGAGTCCCTTCCGCCACGATCCAACCCCCCTCTTCTCCCCCTTCCGGTCCCAGGTCGATGATCCAGTCGGCGAAGCGCATCGTATCCGCGTCATGCTCCACCACTAGCACCGTGTTGCCGATGTCCCGCAGGTGAATCAGCGTATCCAGTAGGGCCCGTTGATCGCGAGCATGCAGCCCAATCGATGGCTCGTCCAGGATATAGAGCACGCCCACCAAACCGCTCCCGATCTGGCTCGCTAAGCGGATGCGTTGTCCTTCGCCGCCGGAGAGCGTCGGTGCCGGCCGGTCCAGGGTGAGATAGTGCAATCCCACGTTGCGGATGAAATCCAGTCGCTGGTGGATCTCCGTCAGCAGTTCCCCCCCGATGGCCAGCTGCTCCTCGCTCACTTTCAACGGCAGCTCCCCAATCCATTCATGCAACGATTGGATGCTCCATGATGTCAACTCCGGCAGCCGTTTGCCGTCAATGGCCACGAATCGCGCTTCGGCGCACAACCGTTCCCCTTGGCAGGAGGGACACGGTCGTTTGCTCATGAACTGGGTGAAGAATCGCCGCCGTTCTTGCGACTTCGTTTGTCGGTACAGCCGGTTGATCTCATGCACGATCCCCCGGTACGGCCGGTGACTTTCTCCGCGCCACGAACCATCCGCCGCTTCATAACTGAAGTAGAACTTCCTGTCACCCGAGCCATACAATATCACTTCCCGAAACGTCTCCGGCAGCTCCTTCCAGGGGAGCTCCAGGTCAACCTCGCAAGCTTCCGCCACTCTCACCAACGACCGTGCGGTCCAGCGCACCCCCTTCTTGCGAATGTTGCCGAACCAGGCAGAGGCTCCGTCCAGCAGCGAGACATCCGGCTTGCCGACGATCAGGTCGGTATCAAGCTGCAACTTGACGCCCATCCCGGTACAGGTTTCGCACATCCCTATGGGCGAGTTGAAGCTGAACAGGTTTGGTTCTAGTTTTGGGAAGCTGAGAGCGCATTCTGGGCAAGCGTTATCTTCGGTCAGGATGATGTCCTCGTCCCTCAGGCCGACGATGAGCACCCCCTCACCGGCCGCCAGGGTCGTTTCCACAGAGTCCACCACTCGCGTGCGGGATGCATTCTTGCCGATCCCGTTGGTCGCGGTGAGACGGTCCGCCACCAACTCGATGTTGTGTCGCTTGTTCTTCTCCAGTTTGGGAATCCCGTCCGTCAGCGACACCGTTTCCCCATCGATGCGTGCCCTCACGAACCCTTCCTGGGCGGCCTACTGCAGTCGTCTGGCATGAGCCCCTTTCCGGCCGTGCCTCCACTCTTCTAAGCGGAAGTCCCCTTCCGCCCGTGCCTGCACTCCGTCCCCACTGCACCATCGGCCGCGATTTCACGTATAATCTTCTAAAACGCCATCCCAGGTACCTCATGAACAGCGAAAAACGAATAACCGCGGCCGACCTCATGTCCCAGCTGGAAGCCATCCTGGAGGATATATCCCAGCGAGCAACCGTCTACATCGTCGAGATCGAGGGCACCAATTGGCGTGGCCATCATGAATTCGTGCTCGGGCCTCCCTCCGTGTGTGGTGACGTCGTCGGCCTGGTCGACGAGGAGTACGGCTGGCCGGCCTTAGTTATGGCGGCCGACATTAGCCACATCTCCCACCTCGCCCCCGCCTATCGTCGCCACCCATTCATTTACCGCGACAAACAATGTTTGGCCGTCGGCATTCAGATGTCAGAATACGAGCAAATCAAGGCCCTGAGAAAAGGCTAGCGTCCCTCTCCTACTCCCCAGCTCACAATCGGCAATTCACAACTGACAACTGACAACTGACAACTGACAACTGACAACTGACAACTGACAATTGGCAATTCCCTATTCCCGATTCACGCTTCCTCCGGCTTCCGCGCCCGAATCTTTCCGCTAAACGCCCTTGTATTAACACAGGGGTCCGACTCATCCAGCTCAATCACCTCGACCCGATCCCCTGCTCTGACGATAGCGTGCCGGCCGTCCCGATACTTGTCCGCCAGGCCCAATTCCGCCAATTCCGCTTTCACCATCTCGTCATCAGGATAGCTCCGCTCCAGCGTCACATTCACGAATCCGGCCGCTTCGATCGCCGCCACATAATCCTTCTCTTCCAGCGCCCGGCCGACGCATCCTGCCCAGGCGTTTATGTTTTCCGTGACTGCCTTGGCCAGCGGCCCATCCGTCATGATGTCACTCACTGCCAGCAATCCGCCTGGCCTAAGCACCCTAAACGCTTCCCGGAAAACCTGGGGCTTGTCCGGACTAAGGTTGATGACACAATTCGAGATGATCACGTCGACGCTATCGTCGGTTACCGGCAGATGTTCGATTTCCCCCAGCCTGAACTCCACATTCTCCGCTCCCAGCTTCCGTTTATTCGCCCGCGCTTTTTCGATCATCGAAGCGGTCATATCCACCCCGATGACCCGGCCCGATTCCCCAACCCGCTGTGCTGCCAGGAAACAGTCGATGCCGCCGCCGGAGCCAAGGTCCAGCACCGTCTGACCCGGCCGCAGCTCCGCCAGCGTCACCGGATCACCGCAACCCAGGGCCATCCCCGTCACTTCTTCCGGTAGAGCGGCCGCATCCGGCGTGTCATACATCTGGATCACTTGTTTCTGCCGCCGGTTGGCCTCACCGTCGCCCGGTCCGCAACAACCGCCGGCTTCCTCCGGCCTGAACTTCGTGGCAAAATCACCATAGTGCTCACGTACCTGCTCCCGTATGTCCTGAGATGGATTCCCATTAACTTGTTTCTCCACGATAAACCTCCCAATAGTTTTATCCCGGCAGCTTCCTTGTCCTACCGAGGCTTGGCTTCCGGCAGACGGCAATGCCAGGCTACTTGACTCGACTCACAGGCGAATCATCTGACAATGGCCCAAATCGTCGGTTCGCCAACCACCCAGACTGAATGGTGCCAGCTCTATTCAAATGATCTATCAACTCCCCTCGGCCGGACCTTGTTCTCGAATCGGGAACAGTGCGGCCGAAAGCACATAATCCTCACCTGCTTCACTCTCGGGTTCCTCTTCACATTCATTCAGCCAGTTGCACATCCGCTCGATGAACGCCCTGGCCTGCTCCTTTGTGAATCGGAAACGCGCCTCAGCCAGGACCATGGAAGGTGTTCCTGACTCCGATTTCGCCGACTCCGCGTCGAAACGCGTGCGCGCCTCCGCCAGCACCGCTTCCAGCATGTTGACCACCATCGATTGCGCCTCCAAGGCTGCCTCTCCTTCTCCGCCAGGAGCTCGCAGCAATTGGTGATCGACAATGAAATTACGAGCGGCCGCCAGATAATACTTCTCGATG
>JBDGZZ010000291.1:0-5405 GCA_039588335.1 Gemmatimonadota bacterium
TCAAACGTTCCCTACCCAGGCATGCGGAGCCGGTAACAGCTCGGTGTGAAGCCCTGGGGACAATGTAACCGCCGAGAACTCGGTACGCCGAGCCGTGAGGTAAGGTGGAATCTGCCAGCACCAAGGTGGAGAGGGGCTAGGGATGAGCGGGTACGACCAAAGCATATGAACCTCTGTTAAACGTCGTGAGCTTTGACAAGCCAAAGGTGCTGATAGGCTTGAACCAACAGGGTGTGCGGTGAGGTAGGGTCTCTAAAGACTAGGCCATCATGGACAATCAGCCGCCGGCGAAGAGGAGGGGTCCGCCCCGCTCGGAGACTCAAGGGGAACAGGGTAAGGCGCGGTGGGTAGAGGAATGCGGAAAAAGCGAATGCCTCTCGGTAATGGGGAGGATACGGACTGAAACATCGTCCGACACGAAAGTGGGCAGACTTCCGCGTGGTCATTCATGGCGAGAGCACTTGCTCAATCGTTGTACGCAGGAAAGCAGATGATGGCAAACGATAGCGTCGCGCAAGCGACGCGTATCGATGCTGGTGCACCGGCGCGCGCTGACCAGATGTGGTATCAGACGAATTGGTCGCATATCTCGGCACAAGTGAGACGACTCCAAGTACGTATCGCCAAGGCAACACGGGAAGGCCGATGGGGTAAGGTGAACGCCTTGCAACATCTGCTGACCCGCTCGCACAGCGGCAAATTATTGGCCGTAAAGCGGGTGACGGAGAATCGCGGTAAGAGAACGCCTGGGGTGGACGGCAAGATTTGGTCCACCCCGGCGGCCAAGTGGAAAGGGATGCAATCGATGCGGCATCGCGGCTACCGTGCCCTGCCGCTTCGGCGAATCTACATCCCCAAGAGTAGCGGTAAGAAGCGCCCGTTGGGCGTTCCCTGTATGCGGTGTAGAGCGATGCAGGCGTTATGGAAGCTCGCTCTGGAACCTATTGCAGAGACGCTGGCGGACCCGAACTCCTATGGGTTTCGGCCACAACGCTCGCCAGCCGACGCCATCGAGCAATGTTTTATCACGCTGGCCAAGCGTGCTTCGCCGGGGTGGGTACTAGAGGGCGACATTCGTGACTGTTTCGACTCTTTCAGTCACGCGTGGCTTCTAGAGAACATACCGATGGATAAGCAGGTCTTGCGACAGTGGCTTCAAGCCGGACATATCGATGATGGAACCCTCCTCGCGACGACGGCAGGTACCCCGCAAGGGGGAATAATCTCACCGGTCATTGCGACCATGACGTTGGATGGACTCGAGTCGGCAGTTTATGCAAGCGTGGGCTCGACGGAACACGCACGGCGACGGTCCAAACTGAACGTCATCCGTTATGCGGATGACTTTGTGGTGACCGGGATCTCGAAAGAGATCCTGGACCATAAAGTACTCCCTGCGGTCAGGCATTTCATGGCCGTTAGGGGGCTGGAACTCTCGGAAGAGAAAACCCGGATCACCCACATTTCGGCGGGTTTTGATTTCCTCGGCCAGAATGTGCGTAAGTACGCTGGCAAATTACTGATCAAACCGGCAAAGAAGAGTATGACGTCACTTCTCGGTAAGGTCAGAGAAATCATCAAGGCCAACACAAGTGTCACGCAAGCGGTTCTGATCCAACAGCTCAATCCGGTCATCCGCGGTTGGACCCTGTATCACCGTCATGTCGTGGCCAAGGCTTGCTATTCATCGATAGACTCGCAAATTTGGCGACTCCTCTGGAGGTGGGCCGTGCGTCGACACCCCATGAAAGGGGCCCGTTGGGTTAGACAGAAATACTTTCACGCAGAGGGAAACCGGAACTGGGTATTTGCCACGAAGATGCCGGGTGACGGCGCTCATCAGTGTCTTCGGCTCTTCCGTGCCCTGACCATCTCGATTGTGAGACACGTCAAGATACGAAGCACGGCAAATCCTTTCGACCCTGCATGGACGTCTTACTTCGCCCGACGCCGAACTGCGGTAGATCCCGAGAAGTTGCTCGGTGCCACAGCGTGGTGCTGAAGAATGGCTTGAGCCGGATGAGGGGTGACTCTCACGTCCGGTTGTGTGTCCAGCGAAGGCTGGCATGTTCAGCAGGAGTCAGTCCTGCCGGGGTAGTAATCAGCAGCCCCGTAGCTTGGATAGCAGGGTGGCGGGAAACCAAAGTCCTGAAGCCTATCGACAAGCCTCCCTTGGGGAGGTTGCGAGTCATTGGGCCGTAACGAAAGTGAACGCACCGGTGGCCCCGAAAGTGTGTCCCCGAAGGCCGAGTCTGCAACCGGAGGACGAAGGCAGCACGAATGGTCGCAAAGCTGAGTGACGCGGCGCATTCGCTTCGGCGGGGTGAGTAGCGACGGCACGATGGCAAGGACATGCTAAGCAACTGGAGAAGCCCTCCTCGCCCCAGGCAGAAATGGCTGGAGCAAGGTAGATCCTATAACCGGTTGAACCGGGAAGGGGGCCGAAGGCGAGAGGGTGACGGATGGGCGTGTATTAGTGATGACACGGGGTAATGCCCGCTGAGCGAAGGCGCCCTACTGATGATGTTCCTCCAACAACATAGTGAGGCAAGGACCGATGATAAAGACGTCCATCGATTTGCAAGATCTGAGGCGGAGGATATATATCCAGGCGAAGGCTGAGAAGCCCAAGCGTTTCTGGGGTCTCTATGTGCATGTAAGTAAGTTGGAAACGCTGCAGTTGGCCTATAAGTTGGCCAAGGAAAACAACGGCGCCCCGGGTATTGACGGGGTGACGTTCGCGGCCATTGAGGAGGCGGGTGTCAGTGACTTTCTACTTGCTCTGCAGGCCGAGTTAATCTCGGAGACGTATAGACCGACTCGGAATCGTCGACACGCACTACCCAAAGGAGAAGGCGAGTTCCGGATCCTGGGCATTCCCTGTATACGTGACCGAGTTGTTCAAGGTGCGCTCAAGCTTATATTGGAGCCGATTTTCGAAGCAGACTTCCAACAGGGGTCTTATGGTTATCGACCGAAACGAACGGCTCACCAAGCGGTACAACGGGTAACGCAAGCGGTTGTACACAATAAAACGAGAGTCATTGACTTGGACCTAACATCGTATTTCGATGCGGTCCGGCATGACCTTTTGTTAGGAAAGGTCGCGCAACGCGTCAATGACGATGGGGTGATGCGACTGCTCAAGCTGATCCTGAAAGCCAGCGGCAAGCGGGGTGTTCCGCAAGGAGGCGTGATGACTCCTCCTACACAATGGGTAACTTTCCCTCGGATCGGGTCTCCGAGTCGGAATAGAGTGTCGAATGACGATGCGCTCTGGGTCCACGAGCACCTCTTTCACCAGTAGGCGTATGACTCGCTGGCGTTCCTCGGTGGAGGAGGTTTGGGCACCGTCGCGGAGACGCCGAAGGAAATCCTCGAGGTTTTCTGCCAGGGCAACATACATCTGCCGGTCGAGCGTTTCGACCTCCAGAGTATCAAGCTGGGCACGAAGGGTAGACTTTCTCTTTCGAAGCTCTGGCATGCGCTCGCGCAGCTCCTCCAGCGATACCAGTTCCTCTTGGTACGCCTCCACTAATCGAGTCACCGTTCGCGAGCAGCGACTGAGCTCGAGTTCCAACCTCGATTTCTGAGCCGTTACCGGATTTTCTGCTCGCAGTTCTCGAAGACGCCGGTCAATCTCGCTACGGACCAGCTCGGGGTCTGCCAGGAGTCTCATGATGTGCCCCCAGACCAACTCGTCGAGATAGTCCTGTCGAACGGGGCGACTGGCGCACAAGCGACCGTGCTCGTAACGGTAATCATCAGCGCCGAGGCATCGATAGTAGTATAGCTTTCGCTTGCTCGTGCGCGTCGCGGTTCGATAGTAGCTATAGCCACAACTCGCACAAGCCACGAGCCCCTGGAGCAGCGATGGCTCTTTTGTGTGGCGACACGCGAAGCGCTGATTATCGCGTAGCCGCCGAGCCGCCAACTCGAAGACTTGCTCGGACACGATGGGCGGAACCGGGATTTCGACCCACTCGCTGGGAGGCTGGTCTCTCGTGATATGCCCAGTTACCGACATCCGCTTTCCCCGTCGTCGCACGGGTCTCGTCATCTTGGCACGCGCTTCTTGCCGTTGTGTCTTGCCAAACGCGGCGCGACCACAGTAGGCAGAGTTGCGCAGCATCCCCCAGAGGGTCGAGCGGTCCCAGCGTGACTTTCCGGTGGCAGTGGGGATCCCTTGTTCACCTAAGTAGCGGACCAACCCAGCGATGGATTCGTTCTCTTCGACATATCGCCGGAACAGCTCGCGAACCACGGTGGCCTCTCGCTCGACGATGTCGTAGCGCGCCTCACTGTCCTCGCTCTTACGTACATAGCGGTAACCGTACGGAGCGCCCGACAGCACCGCTGGCGAACCACAACGCGCTCGATGTCGCTTACCCCGACGCGTGCGCTCGGCGATCTGGGCCCGCTCATACTCCGCAATCATGCCCTGAAACTGCAACAGCAACTCGTCCTCGGGCGTCTGTGACTTGCGTCCCTTGAGAAAGCGAAGCTCGGTGCCGACGCGTGCGAACTCCTCGATGAGCAATGCCTGGTAGGCGTAGCGACGGGCAAGCCGGTCCGGTGCGTAGCACAGCACGACCGGGAGCTCGATCTCCGCGGCAAGGTCTCGTAGACGTTCCAACCCAGGACGAGTCAGCGTAGCGCCCGAGTAGCCCTCATCTTCGAACACCCACTCCGGCGGCACCGCCAACCCCGTGGCGGCCGCGTGAGCCCGAAGCGCCGCGGTCTGGCTCGCTATTGTCTGCTCCTCTTTTTGTCGCGCCGACGAAACTCGCGCGTAGATCGCCACTGTCATCATCACGCTCACCGTCCCCCCTCATTAATCGTCGACGTTCCGCCACCAATAATCGATAAACCTGCACCAGTTGCGCTGCGCATAAGCGATCGAACACGTAGTCCAGTTCAACCCGCCTATCTCCCATCTCGAGAATGGGCTCCCATACGGTTCAGGAACTCCCTCAAGGCCTGCGCGACGAGCGCACTGATGGTCTGTTTGCTCTGCTTGGCGTGACGACGAACTCGACGAACGAGGTCCGTCGGCAGCTTCACGGTAAACACGACCTTTGGCTTCGGCACCTCGACGACACCTTGGGCGCGGGCCTGTTCCACATAACGCCAGGCTTGCCGTTCGGACAAGCGGTATCGCCGAGCTAGTTGACGCGCCGCCTCGGCCGAATCCACCTTTGCCGCGAGCAGGTCGGTTGCGGCATTGATCCGCTGAGCGTACTGATCTGCTCGAGCTCGACGTGCACCGATCATGACATAAGTATACTACCATAGATGTCATTATGATACTACCCTTTACGTCGCCGTTTTGTGTGAGGCCGTTCCCCTCGCTTGTAGGGCAGCTGGAGGTCGAAATCAAAGTTGCCTATTGCGTTGGAAGAGTC
>JBDGZZ010000292.1:0-8090 GCA_039588335.1 Gemmatimonadota bacterium
GAACAGGCCGCGGAGGACTTCCCGACACCGCCCGTCCCCGCGACCGAACTGCCGGCGAAGCTGGACGCATACGCGCAGACGCGCGCCGCGACGGTCGTGGCGGACACCGCCTTCCGCGAGCAACACGCGATCAAGGACGAGGCGCTGGAAGACCTCGTGGACAGCACCAAGGCTGATCTCAAGTACGCCGAGTTCGCGGTGAAGGATCGACCCGAGAAGCTCAGTCAACTCGGCTGGGCCCGGCGTCGCAGAGACGGTCACGGTATCGCTCGAAGGGGTCGTCGAAGTTGCCCAATGGTCGGACTGGTCCGACCATAAGGGGTACGCAGTGTATCCCGAGGTCGTGTACGCACCTGTCGACAACCTTGTTGTGTCACTCGGTGGCCTGTTGGCCGCAGGACGGGGTACGCGTTGTTTGGCCGCCTCGACGATATGGACCAGCTGTACCTCAGGGTGAAGGGAAATTTCTAAGTCTGACCAAGTTGAGGGAGGACACGAGACCATGGATGGCACAGGACACACACATCACCCCGGGGGCACGCCAGGAGATGCACGCGAAGCGGAGCGGGATCCGGTGTGCGGCATGACCGTGCCTGCGGACGGTGCGCTGCGGGAGGTGCACGAGGGAACCACGTACGTGTTCTGCAGCGAACACTGCCTGCGGACGTTCCGTGACAATCCTGCCTGGTATCTCTCCGAATCGACACCCAATGAGGAAGGGGATTCCACGCCGTCGCGGGGAACCACCTACGTCTGCCCCATGGATCCCGAGGTCCGACAGGATACGCCGGGCGCCTGTCCCAAGTGCGGAATGGCACTCGAGCCGGAGATGGTTGCTCCTCCGACGACACGCACCGAGTACATCTGCCCCATGCACCCGGAGATCGTTCGGGCAGAGATGGGGTCGTGCCCCATCTGTGGGATGGCGCTCGAGCCGAGAACGGTGACGCTGGAAGAGCAGGAGAACCCCGAGCTCGTCGACATGCGGCGGCGGTTCAGGGTAAGTGCGGCCCTCACGCTTCCTGTGTTTGCCATCGCCATGTCGGAGATGCTGCCCGGCGGGGGCCCGTTCGCACAGTGGCTCCCTCAGCGGGTGCTAATCTGGATCCAACTGGTCCTGGCCACCCCTGTGGTGTTGTGGGGCGGCGCGCCCTTCTTTGTGCGCGGCCTGCAGTCGGTGATCACGCGGCATCTGAACATGTTCACGCTGATCGGTCTCGGCGTCGCGGTTGCGTACGCCTACAGCGTGGTGGCTGCCCTGATGCCGGGCCTCTTCCCGGACTCATTTCGCAACCACACCGGGAGCGTGGCTGTCTACTTTGAGGCTGCAGCCGTCATCATAACATTGGTGCTGTTGGGTCAAGTGCTCGAGTTGAATGCGCGCAGTCGGACGGGTGCAGCGATCAAGGCCCTACTTGGCCTCGCGCCTAAGACGGCCCGGCGGATCGAGGACGATGAAACGGATAACGACGTGCCACTGGAGCATGTCCGACCGGGCGACCGCCTGCGGATCGACCGCCTGCGGATTCGTCCCGGCGAGAAAGTGCCGGTCGACGGGGTGGTGCTGGACGGGGCGAGTGTGGTGGACGAATCGATGATCTCGGGCGAGCCGATTCCCGTTGAAAAGGCCCAGGGAGACCGTCTTATCGGGGCTACCGTGAATGGCACCGGCTCGCTCGTGATGAGGGCCGAGCGCGTTGGGGCCGACACGGTGTTGGCCCAGATCGTTCGGATGGTGGCTGAGGCACAGCGCAGCCGCGCTCCGATTCAGAAACTGGCCGATGTCGCCGCAGCCTACTTCGTGCCAGCGGTAGTGCTGACCGCCGTTGCCACGTTCGTCGTGTGGGCGTTGGTGGGACCGGAGCCAGCGATGGCTTTCGCGCTGATCAATGCGGTTGCAGTGCTCATCGTCGCCTGCCCCTGTGCGCTGGGACTCGCGACACCGATGTCGATCATGGTGGCCACCGGCAAGGGCGCCACACTTGGTGTGTTGTTCAAGAACGCTGAGGCCATCGAGGTGCTCCGCAAGGTTAACACATTGGTGGTGGACAAGACGGGTACGTTGACAGTCGGGAAACCAGCGCTGATCGGCGTCGTGCCGACGGAGAGCTGGACCGAGGGGGAACTGCTCACGTATGCCGCGAGTCTCGAGCGCGGCAGCGAGCATCCGCTGGCCGACGCGATCGTGGCTGGCGCGTCGGAGCGGCGCGTACCACTGGTCGAAGTGACCGCCTTTGAATCGGCGACGGGCAAAGGGGTCACCGGCATCGTCACTGGTCGTCCTGTCGCAATGGGCAACATCACGTTGATGCGCGCCCTCGGCATCGAGGTCGAACAGGTTGCGGAGCAGGCGGAGGCCATGCGTGCGGACGGCCAGTCGGTGATGTTCGTTGCGGTCGAGGGCAGTCTGGCCGGTCTATTGAGTGTGGCGGACCCGATAAAGGAAACGACGGCGGCTGCGATCGAACAACTGCATCGAGACGGTGTGAGCATAACGATGCTGACCGGTGACAGTCGCACGACCGCCGAAGCGGTCGCTCGCCGCTTGGACATCGACGATGTGGTGGCGGAGGTGCTCCCCGACCAGAAAGCCGAAGTGGTTACGCGTTTGCAGCGCGAAGGGCGCATCGTTGCCATGGCCGGCGATGGAATCAACGATGCGCCGGCGCTGGCGCAGGCGCAGGTCGGGATCGCCATGGGCACTGGCACAGATGTCGCGATGGAAAGTGCGGGTGTCACGCTGGTGCAGGGCGATCTTCGCGGCATCGTCAGGGCTCGTCGATTGAGCCGGGCCACGATGCGCAATATCCGGCAGAACCTGTTCTTTGCATTTGTCTATAACAGCCTGGGTGTACCTGTGGCGGCAGGCGTGTCTGCTGAGCCCGATGATCGCGGCGGCGGCGATGAGTTTCAGTTCAGTGTCGGTGATCGCCAATGCACTGCGGTTACGCGGGGCGCGGATTTGAAGCGAGACCTCCTCCCGGGTCCTTGGAGTGGTGCTGTGAGATTTGAAGTAATTGGCACGCGGGCCGTACCACAGCTTGACCCGTCGAGGTACTCCACCCACCATAAGACCTATCATTAGTAGGGCAAATGCCCCAGAGGAGAGCCGGTGGCGCTCGGACGGCTCGGGTGCAAGTCAATATCCTGGTGTCGTTTAGCCGATCACGACCCACGGGACCACTGCTTGCATAGTGGATGGTCGATGAACCTTGGAGACGCGTATCGAAAGTTGCTGCACAGTTGGGCCGGCCCACTGGCCGGACCCTTGGGACGACGGCTGCTGATTGGCCTCATCCTCCTGTCTGTCGTTCCGCTGGCCCTGTCAAACGGGCTCGGGTATCTGAGGAGCACGACCATAATCCAGGGCCTTGTCGAGCGTTACCTGGACGGGATCGCCGACCTGCAGGCACTGCACGTGCGGGACCAGGTCCTGCGACACACACTGCTGTTGCGCGAGATGGTCTCAACCGCGGCCATCGAGAGCGTGCTCAATGAGTCGGCGTCGTCCACCGAGGTATCGGCGGCCTCATTGGAAGACGATCCTAATCCCTTCCTGGTGCAGCAACTCGAGGAACATCCCGGTTTCGAGGCGTTGTACGTCTTCACGGCAGATGGAGACATTCTCGCGTCGGCGCCGCTTCCCCCGGCCGATATGGGTCTCTGGATAGGACCAACATTGAGCGAGCCCAGGGGCACCGTCGAAGTCGTATGGGATTCTGCGCCTCCCAGGGTCCCGTGGATGCGGCTTGCGGTTGCGTTACGGTCCAGTGATCAGGGCCAGCGGGGGGTTTTTCTGGGTGGGTATGTCGAGGTGCTCGGCCCATCACAATTCATGCAGCTGCCGGAGCATACCGCGGGCACGGTCGAGAGCTTCGTGGTCAGTGATGACGGTATTCCGATCTTCGTCTCTCATCCTCACGGCCTGATCGACTATGGCGCACCTTTAGCGACGCCACTCCTCGCGAAGGGGCTAGGATCGAGTGTCGTCTATTCGGACCGGCAGGGTGTCGAGGTGATCGGCACAGTGGTGGCCGTGCCCGGTCACTCCTGGAGACTGATAACCGAGGTGCCCGTATCGGACGCCCTTCAGGAACTACGGCAACTTCGGGGCGTGTCGCTCTGGCTTGGCTCGCTGCTGGCACTAGTGGTCATCATAGTAGCTTGGGCGATGTCGGGGAGGATTGTGGCGCCGGTACGTCGGTTGGTGGCGGCAACTCGAAGACTCGCAGCCGGAGACCTCGAGGCAAGAGTCGACGTTCTCAAGCGTAACGAAATCGGCGAGCTCGGGGCTGCTTTCAATGATATGGCGTCGGAACTCGCGCAGACCTCCGCGCGAGTCGAAGAACTGCATCGACGCGAGATCGTACGTGCCGGACAACTGGCAACGGTGGGCGAGTTGGCCGCTGGAGTTGCCCACGAGATCAAGAATCCGATTGCCGGGATCGCCGGTGGGATGGACCTGGTGATGCGAGACACCAAAGATGAGATGAAGTTGCGGCCCATCGTCGACGAGATGCAACGCCAGGTTTCTCGTGTGCAGATGGCTGTACGTGACTTGCTCGCGTTCGCCCGGCCGCCTAGTCTGGACTTTGCTCCAACCGATGTCAACAACATAGTCGAGCGGGCGGTTACGTTGGTTTGGCCCACTGCCGACAGCGCAAACGTCACAATCTCCATCGATAAGAGCGAATTGCCGACTGTCCTGGCCGACGAGGAGATGATCCGGCAGTCGTTGGTCAATTTGATCGTTAACGCAGTTCAGGCCACCTCACCGGGCGGTGAGGTAGCAGTCATCACCAGCTCCGCCCCTGGTGGCGTCGAAGTCCGAATCGAGGACACTGGTGAGGGTATGAGCCCAGAGGAGTTGCAGCAGATCTTCAAGCCGTTCTTCACTACCAAGCATCAGGGTACGGGACTCGGGCTCTCCATTACCCGCAGCATCATCGAACGTCATGAAGGAACAGTTTCCGTCGAAAGCGAAGTTGGGAAGGGAACCAAGTTCAGGCTGACGCTCCCGCTGGAAGCAGAAGGCGCGGAACATTCTGGGGCCAGTTCGCCTGCGGATCGGAATAAGGATCCTCGCTGACCATGCCGCGCATCTACGTATGCGACGACGAGTATCTGCTTCGGAGGTGGCTGGCTGAGCACCTACGCGATGAGGGCTATGAGGCTGAGGTCTTCGAGAATGGAACGGACTTGCTGGAGGCGTTCGAGCGGGCCCCTTCAGACCTAGTACTGCTGGACCTCAAGCTTCCGGACGTGTCCGGTCTGGACTGTTTGAAGAAGCTGAAACAGAGGGATAGTGAGGTGCCGGTGATCATGATCACCGCGTACGGCGAAGTGGAAACCGCGGTGGCCGCGGTTCGCGCCGGCGCACACCATTTTCTCGAGAAACCGGTGGATCTTCCGGAACTGCTCCTGATGGTCGAGCAGGCCATCGAGGCGCAAAAGGTGCGCAGTGAATTGGAGCGATACCGCGACGGACACCGCTGGCAGTTCTCCGATGTCGCGCTGGTCGGTAGGTCAGCAGCGATTGGCCGCGTTGCCGAGATGATCACACGAATCGGAGCGAAAGGTAGCTCCGCAACGGTACTGATTCATGGAGAGAGCGGAACGGGAAAAGACGTAGTCGCCCGAGCGATTCACGCACAGGGACACCGCCAGGAAATGCCCTTCATCAATGTGAACTGCACCGCGCTTCCGGACAACCTGGTGGAGAGCGAGTTGTTCGGGCACGAGGCCGGCGCTTTTACCGACGCCAAGGGTGCCAAGCGGGGATTGTTGGAGCTGGCCCATGGAGGAACGGTTTTCCTCGACGAAATCGGCGACATGCCAAAGGCTGCACAAGCCAAGCTTCTCGAGTTTCTCGAGACTCGACGCTTCCGGCGAATCGGCGGCCTTCGTGACATATCGGTGGACGTGCAGGTAGTGACCGCCACCCATCGTGATCTGGAGGCCGCAGTCGGCGAGGGTGAGTTTCGGGAGGATCTGTTCTACCGGCTGAATGTGATACCGATCGAACTGCCACCGTTGCGCGAGCGACCCGATGATGTGGCGCCTCTAGCCATGCACTTCATTGACACGCTCAGCGACGACATGTCCGTCCCGCGACGGCAGCTGTCTCGTGAAGCTCTGAGAACGCTTGAAGCTTATCCATGGCCGGGGAATGTTCGTGAACTACGCAACGTGTTGGAGCGCATCCTGTTGCTCAGCGACGAAGATACAATCGCTTTGAGCCACCTTCCTGCGGAAATGCAAGCTGTCGATGTCGGCGGCGACCGCACCTTCCTACTGCCGATGGACGGCGTGGATCTCGACCGAGTCGAGAGGCAGCTGATACTGCAGGCACTGGAGAGATCTGGCGGCAACAAGAGCCAGGCTGCCCGGCTGCTTGGCATCTCCCGGGATACCTTACGATACCGTCTCGATAAGCATGGTCTCGAGACATCATCACTGAACGCCATACACCCACACGATTAGGCGGATGCGGCGCACCGTCCTCCGCAGCACTGAGTCGGTCACTCAGGGCAACCCCCGCTCCTGAGCTGCAGGCGGGGGATATGCCCTATGTCGTGGAACGGTTGACTGCGGCAAATACCCCACCAGGCGAGTCGTAATCAGCGGCATTTGTCGGCGTAAGTCATTTATTGACAACTATTTATTGATGTTTCCTGGAGAGGTACGACTCATGCCTTTAGACAGCGTGGAGGTGGCACTGACTCCGTACAAAACAGGAATCTCGAGTTCCTAACGAACCGAGTCGTTCCTGCCGGTCGCGCCTGGCCAAGGTGGGCCGGTTTCAACGAGAACGAGGTGTTATATGAAACGACGGATTGGGCATACTGCGGTTGGGATACTCCTGGCCGGGGTGGGCTTCGGCTGCGCTGAATGGGACAACCCGACGGCCCTTGAGGATCTGGAGGCCGATGTGGAGTTCGAGATCGCGGCGACGGAACTCGAGACGTTTGAGGAGATCGAGATCCACGTGGAAGCCAGTGAGAACGGCTCTCGGCTGGAGATGCGTGGTCCCCGACTCGAGGTGGAGCACCCTGCGAGCGGCTCGCAGCAGGTGATCGAGATGGAGCCGACGGAGCATGGGCACGAAGCCCACGTCACCTTCTTCCAACCGGGCGAGCACCACGTTCGCTTCACTGGGATTGCGCACCGCCATCAGCTCCGCTGGGAATTCGGGGAGCTGGAAGTCGAAGTCGAGCGGCATCATCAAACCATTGGTCCGTACAGGGTAGAGATCGAAGTAGATCCCGCGCCGATCATGGAAGGTGAGACGGCGCACGTCCATCTGTACGCCTTTGATGCGGCGGGCAGCCCCGTGAGTGGTCTGGACATCGAAGTCGAAGTGCACGCCCCTGACGGAGGAGAAACTCATCTGGCCGCTGCCGAAGAAGAAGCGGGCGAGTACGAAGTTGAGTACGCCTTTGGCGAGCCCGGTGCGTATGAGCTTCACGTCGAAATCGACGTAGGTGGGACGCCGGAGGACGGTGAGTTCCACATCCCGGTACTAAGTCCGATCCCAGACGACACGCCCACGGAGGGAGGGGATGATCATGGCCACGGTCACTAGGCGCGCAGTCTCACCCCTTTTAGTTGGGCTTGCCGTTCAGATACTGGCTGTCTCTCCGGCGTCCGGTCAGGGCGTGGCCGACCGCATTGTCCCCACGAACGAAGTGGTGATAACGGGATACGGAACAGTCGGGTACCTCTACAGACCTCAGGGCGACAAGCAGAACGAGTTTGCGACCAGCTTCAATCCGATCTTCCTGTTCCAGTTCATGGACCGAGTAATGTTCGAGGCCGAATTCGAATTCGCCTTCGAGCAGGGAGTTACGGAGACCGGATTGGAATACGCTCAGATCGACGCGATGGTTCACGACAATCTCACTCTAGTAGGCGGAAAGTTTCTCTTGCCGTTTGGTGTTTTCGGTGAGCGACTTCACCCTACGTGGATCAACAAGTTCGCGACGGCGCCGCCAATCTTTGGCCACCACGTTTCCGAATTCGGTGCGGATCCCATCATACCTATCCTGTCGGACATAGGAGTAATGGCTCGGGGGATGTTTCGACCCGGG
>JBDGZZ010000293.1:0-5179 GCA_039588335.1 Gemmatimonadota bacterium
GTGATTCCGAAGGCGCATCGCAGGTCCCCACTTCCATGGTGTGTACCGAGATATCGCGGGCACGGCTGGTTACTCCGACCTTACAAACATCACTGCGGCGATGTAGAGTGCCAACTACCACGGCCTGACTAATACTCGACTAACCAGCATAGACGCTTACTAGTCTCGCTTGCTGCAATCTAGCACTGGCGCCACAACCTGGACACTCGCGCCATACGCCCCTGGGACATCGAGTTTTGCACCGACCGATTTGCACTCTCGGCGTGTTGTGGCGAACGGACGATTTACGGGATCCTACTTCTTCTTGGGCTGCGCCCCGGAGCTGACATGCGGCGCAAGCTTGTCCCACTCGCTCGCCGCCACGCAGTACAAACAAAAGTCGCCGTGGTCGTAGATCGAACAGTTCATCGGGCCACGCTTGTCCTTATGCACATAGGCTCCAACAAAGGGCGTCTGGGTCGGTCTCACCGGTCTAGTAAGCACCCAAGTGATGCCATCCGCGCCATTCTTGCCCATGAGCAGACTGTCGCGCTCCCACTCGTTCTGTTCCAACATGTCAACGCCAAAGAGCTTCACCACGCTCAGCGCGGCGTGCACGGTGCGCTGGAAACCGCCAGGCTCCTCGCCCGGCATCATCATCGGTCCGGAACCCATTCCGATGTACTTTGTCACGCCGGCAGCCTTCATGGCGTTCCAGACGTACGGGAGGTTGTGCGTCTTGGGACGTTCTTTCCTGTCGTCGCCGAGCGCCGAGATGACACCATCGCAGCCGGTAAACGCCTCCTGCAACTTGTCCTCTTCATGCAGCAGCGCCTCGACCACCGTAGTCGTCGACTTCACGTCTGTGAACTTGTGCGGTGACCGCGTGATCACCACCGCCTCGACACCGATCTCCTCGGCCCGGGCGAGGATTCCCCTGCCGTAGGTTCCACTGGCGCCGATGATCGCGACCTTAGCGGGCTTCGCTACGTTCGTGCTCATGACCTTTGTGTTCTGCATCACCCGTTGAATCAATCACCGGACCGGAACAAAACGGGTGCGCGTCCACCATTACGCGGTGATGATCACCTTTCCCTGTAGTTCGTCCTCGATCATGTGCCGGAAAGCCTCGCGGCCCTCACTCAGCGGGAAGGTACTGTCGATGACCGGTGTGATCTTCCCGGCTTCGAGGAGTTCCCTGAGGACGGCCATTGCGTCTTTCCTTGTGGGCATCGGCAAGCCCGGACCTCGCAGTTGCTTCACGAAGCGTGAGAGGAACATCAGTTTGAAAAAGTAGGGGACGATTCCGAACACGCGCTTGCCTGACGCTCCAAACCTCTCATGCCCGATCAGCACGTATCTGCCGTCAGGTTTGAGCGCGCGCTTGCAAGCGGAGAACGAATGGTTGCCCGGAACATCGAAGATGAGATCGTAACGAACACCACGTTGGGTGAAGTCCTCCTGGGTGTAATCGATAACCTGATCTGCCCCGAGTGAGCGGAGCATGCTCAGCTTGCTCGTGCCGTCCACGGCGGTCACGTGTGCGTCGTAGGCTTTCGCGAGCTGTAAGGCGAGGGCACCCACACCGCCCCCAGCACCGTTGACCAACACATCTTTCCCCGGTAGGCTCTGGCTCGCTCCGCGCAAATTCAGTAGGGCGATGAATCCGGACGTGGGGACGGAGGCGGCTTGTTCGAACGTGATGTTGTCAGGCTTAAGCGCCAGCAAGTCTTGCGGAACGGACACATATTCGGCAAAGGCGCCGCCGTTGGTCCATTGATTGGTGCGGATGGTTTCGCCGAATACCGCGTCACCCTGCCGAAACTGTGTCACGTTCTTGCCGACGGACTCGACGATTCCCGCCATGTCCGTACCGGGGATCGGCTTCTTGGGTTTGGAAAACCCGGCCCCCATCAGGCGAAGGACGTAAGGCCGCCCGGTGACCAGATGCCACACATCGGGATGGACCGAAGCCGCGCGTACCCGCACCAATACTTCATCAGCGCCGATCGCCGGCCTGTCGACCTCTCGGAGCTCTAGAACATCAGGAGATCCGTATTTCTCTTGGACAATCGCCTTCATCGCTAATATCGGACCGACCAGCATACACGGCTACGAGGCAAACGTTGCCCGCCCTATTCCATACGTAACGCCACCAGCGGATCGACTCGACTGGCACGCCGGGCCGGCAGGTAGCTCGCTGCCGCGACGACCACGAGGATGATCCCCACCACGGCGGTGAATGTCCCCGGGTCCGTAGGACTCACATTGAACAAGAAACCCGCCATGAGCCGAGTGGCGGCAATTGCGGCCGCCAAGCCAACGACCACTCCAATCAGCGCGAGAGCCAGTCCTTGCCGTACAACCATGCCCGCCACAACTCCGGACCCGGCGCCGAGGGCCATCCGAATCCCGATCTCGTTGGTGCGTTGGGTTACCCCATGCGAAACCACGCCGTACACACCTATGGCACCCAAGGCCAGCGCCACGGCGGCAAACAAACCGAGCAGCGTCATCAAGAACCGTGGGCGCGCGACCGATGCGGATGCGATATCATCCATCGTTCGCATCCACACGATCGGAACGTTGGAATCGATGGCCCGGACCGCTTCTCGAATGGGACCGGCAACCGCAAGCGGATCACCGTCCGTGCGAACGATCACACTCTTGGTCCGCACGCCGAAGCCTTGCGCCCAGACGAGCATCTGTTCGTAAGAGTGGTAGTACATGGGGTAGTTCACTCCCAGTCCAAAGAACTTCACGTTGCCTACCACCCCCACCACGGTAGCCCAAGGACCATCGGTCATGAGGAACTGGATCCGTTTTCCAATGGGATCCTCGTCCGGCCAGTACCTGCGGGCCAATTCCTCATCGACGTTTGCAACGAGCGGGCCATCCGGCAGATCTGTCTCATCGATCAAGCGACCCTGACGCAGTTGGATTCCGAGCGTTTGGAACAGGCCTTGACCGACCGTGACACCGCCTGCGGTGCAACAGAACTCGCCTGCGGCCGCACTTTCCCTGCCTTCGATGTGGAAGCGTCCATCGACGTCGCTGCGCAACAATGGCGGGCTCGACACGATTGCCGCACTCGCGACGTTGAACAGGGACTCAATTGATTCCGTTAAGTCCGTGAAAAACCCCACGGCCTGTTCAGGTGAGTAGCTAGTCGATGGCAACGAGAAGTGTGCAACGAGAAGGTTTTCCATGCGGAATCCCGGGTCTTCCTGAAGCAGGCGCCAGAAGCTCTTCGTCATCAGACCCGCACCGATCACCAACAGGATAGAGAACGCCACCTCGGCGGCCACGACACTACCACGAAACCGCAGCCGGTTGCGACTCGCCGTGGTGTTCGAACCGGATTCTCGAAAGGCACCTTGCAGATCCGCCCCGGCACCCCGCCACGCCGGCACCAATCCGAAGACCAGAGTCGTAACAAACACCACGACCCCGGTGAACAGCAGTACCCGGCCGTCCAGTCCGATCAAATCGATGCGCGGGATCGTACCTCCCTCGAGCACGAGCAGCGCCTGAACACCGACCGCCGAAAGCAGCACTCCCAAGGCTCCACCCGCGACAGACAACAGAGCGCAGTCGGTAAGCAGCTGCTGAACCAGCCGACCACGACCGGCACCCAACGCCTTGCGCACGGCAAACTCGCGCCGTCTTCCCTCGCTCCGCGCCAACATCAGGTTGGCAACGTTGGCGCAGGCAATGAGCAGCACGAAGCCGACCGCACCAAGCAACAGCATCAACGCCGGCCGGACATCGCCCACAGTGTCGCGCAGCAGCGACTTCAAGAACAGACCATGTCCGACGTGATGGTCGGGATAGTCAATCGCCCACTGCGCCATCAGCGTTTCCAGCTCTGCCTCGGCCTGCTCGAAGCTCACACCGGCGGCAAGGCGGCCAATCATCGCGAACCAATGACCTCCGCGCCAGGTGCGCGCCGGATCCAACGGCATCTGGGTCCACAACTTGGTATCGGGATCCGGGAACGCGAACCCATCCGGCATCACGCCGACGATCTCGCCGCCCACACGGTAATCCGCGATGTCGAGTCCCACATCCAACGTCTGCCCGACGACGCTCGAATCGCCACCGAAACGCCGCTGCCACAGATCGTAGCTCAACACATACACGGGACGCGGTTCCACTCCGTCATCGGCCGCAATGAGCGTGCGTCCCAGCAGGGGTGGGGTTCGCAGCACGGCAAACATGCTCGACGATACGTAGCCCGCCGTCACGATCTCCGGGTCACCGGCTCCGTCGGTAATGGTCAGGCCTCGGGTCGACACAGCGGCAACGCGCGCCATCGTCCGGTTCTGGCTGACGTAGTCGAAGTACTCCGGCGAGCCTACCGGATACTTGGGAAAATCGTACCCGCTCTCAGGCGTGAATCGGGTCCATATGGCAACCAGTTCGCCAGGGTTGTCGTATGGCAGGGGCTGCAACAACACGCCGCTCACGACGCTGAAGATTGCCGTGTTGGCACCGATGCCGATGGCGAGCGTGAGGACGACAACTGCACTGAAGCCGGGCGTCCGACCGAGGCTCCGCAGTGCGTGGCGGACGTCGCCGGGAATGGCCGCAAGAACGTTGCGTCGTTTGGGACC
Organism: Gemmatimonadota bacterium; assembly: GCA_039588335.1. Taxonomy (GTDB): domain Bacteria; phylum Gemmatimonadota; class Gemmatimonadetes; order Gemmatimonadales; family GWC2-71-9. The sequence goes on from JBDGZZ010000293.1 coordinate 4,596, forward strand.
CTTGGATGGATCTGGCGCCACATTCCGCGCACGACTTCGTCGCTCGCGCCACCCGTCCCGGCGTGTATTCATACCATGGACGATCGTATCCCAGACCGTGCGGCCCCAAAACAGCATCGCACCGCCAGTCTTGGCGCGGCGGTATTCCTCTTTATAGCGGTCACGAAACAGCTCGAGCGCATCTGTTGCATATGCCTGCCGGAACTGCGATGGGAACGCATGAAGCAGAATCCTGAAAGCCCATTGGGAGAAACCCAAGCCGCGAACCGGCGGCCGCGGACTCATCGGACCACCACGCCATCAGACAGCGCGAGCCTCGCGTCGGCAGCCGCCACCACATCCCGCATTCTATCGGTCTCGGCGGTAACGACCTGCCGACCGAACTCGGAAATGCAGTAGTAACGTCTGCGCTCATCATCCGACTCTGCAGCCGGCCGGCGGTCCGACTCCGCGATGAGGCCTTGCTTGATCAGACGACGGACAGAGCGGTACAGATTGCCGGCTTCTATACGGACCTGGCCACCCGTTTGGCGTTCGATCTCCTTCACCATTCCGTAGCCGTGGCGCTCACCGTCCAAGAGCAC
>JBDGZZ010000294.1:0-5648 GCA_039588335.1 Gemmatimonadota bacterium
GTCTGCCGCCACCACGGTGCAGAGCACGGTCGGGTCTGGCCCAGCCTCGAAGTTCTGCTGGATCTCAGCGGTGGTCAAAGCCCGATCGTAGACATTCACCGTTCGGATCGTTCCGTGCCAGGGACGATCCGAGCTCCCTTCGTTCCCTACGTTGAACGGGTCACTCAGATCCCAGTCCGAATAGTCGCCTGTCGCCACCACCGTGGTCGCGTGTTGTATGCCATTCACATACAAACGCTCGGTCGTGCCATCGTACGTGTGCGCGAGATGAGTCAAGCCCGTGGTCAGGAAACCGTCCGCCGTCTGCAGATGTGGTTCAGCCTTGGAGTTCTTGTCCGTGTGGAGGAGCCGAACTGTGATATCCACGCCCGATTGACCCAGCATGAAGTTCTGCCTACTCGGATCTCCACCGATGGAGACCATGCGGGCCGGCCCACTTTGTGTGAGATTGGCCGTCTCGATCCATATCCCAACGCTACTCTGGCTCGTGGCCCGCAGCCGTGAGAGTGAGATCCATCGCCGAACCATTGTCGGATTGATCCCGGGCGACAGGCCCGCTGCCTTCATCGAACGGATAGTAGGCAATCAGCCCATCGGTCACACGAAACGTTGTATTGATCACACTAGACGTTGTATCGGTCACGTGAGACATTGCACAGGTGCCCGGAGGTGCGTCCTCATCCATCCACCTGACCATCGCAGTCGTCATCGACGCCGTCGCAGGTGGCGTCCACCCGGGTCGCCTCGCAAATGGTCCCGCTTCCGTCGCTCGTACAGATCTTCAGCCCGAGCGGTACACAGCCACCGCCGCTCAGGATGCAGGGTGCTCCAACGTCAAATCGATTATCCACGAAGCCGTCACAGTCATTGTCAACCCCGTCGCATACCTCCGGCCTGGGTGCACAGAGCGGGTCATATGCATGCCAGTAACGGCCCGTGTCACTGTTGCTCGCGAGAACTAACAGGCCGGTCGTGTTGTCAAGGTTCTGCTTGGTAGACGTCGCATCATTGATCCCGGGATCGGACGCGTCGAGGATGACCGGAGTCCCGATTCCAGATCCAAATGCAATGGAGTCGATCGGCGTGATCTTTTCGTAAATCGCTCCATCCGGTCCCGTGGCAAACATGTGGATCATGCCCTGTAACTCGTCCAAGAGCACGATTGGCCGTGTATGGTTATCGTTGCCGGTGCCGAAAACGTGACTGGTCCAATCTCCTGATCCCTGATCCCGGACCAGAAGGAGAATCTGAGGTTCCGAGGACGAAGTGAAGGAGGTCTCTACAGCGGCGAAGACGCGGCCTGTCCCATCCGACTGTAGCGATTCTAGATTGATATGATCGTCCGCCGAACCGGGACCCTGGACCGCGGTTCGGCTGGGCTCCCAGACGTCGTCCGGCTGTCCGTCCAGATGCACGGCGAAATACATCGCCGAGTCGGTTTGGTTACTCCAAAGTATCCCGACCTTATTGTTGCCAAAGGATACGACAGATGAAGTGTCATCACTTGCGACGCTGGTGCCCGATACCGGAAGAACGAACGGAGTCCCCCAGAGAAGATCGTTGCCGACGCTACAGTTTACATAGACCTGTTGATCTTGAATCCACGTCGCCCACAGTTTACCGGTGGAGTCCTTGTCGAGGACTAGCGTCTCGGTGCGGTAATCATTGATGTGGACCGGGAAACCAAGGTCCCGTGAATAGGTCCTTGTGGAGTCATCGTAGCTGAAGCGATACAGGCGGCTCGGAAATCCCGCCGCCGGTGAGGCGCTGTGAATGTGTGACGCGACGTAGAGATGCGTGCCGTCCCAAAGGACATCGGCTCGGCTACCCGACCGATCATCGAGCGGCACGCCAGTATCAACCCAGGTCTGGGTTGCCAGGTCAAGCTTGAAGATGTGGTATTGGCCACTTAGGGTGTCAAAGAGACTGCCCCACCAGAAACCGTCGTTCCACCAAAGTTTACTCTCCGGCTTCGACCCGGTCGGTGCGGTCGTCCCAGTGAAATCCTGGTCTTCGAATCCGATGTCGCCCGGATTCACGATCGCCTCTGTAGGGAGGAGGGCCAGGAGGAGGAACACGGCCAGGATCGATGCCGACTGTCGGAGAGCTAGATTCATCATGTCGTGGGGCTTAGCGGTCTTATGATTCGAGCCCTGGGCGCCGATCGCCGCTCAGGTGCTCCAGTGGTAGACGATGCTTGCACACCCGGGCGCATACACTTGTCCACATAATGTCCCTTCCCCAGGGACGATCACAGTAGACGCTACAACCCCCTCCACGGGCGGGTTTGGCGTCAACTCAGCTGCCGTTAAGATGGGGGAAATTGTATCGCGCTCCCGGCTCAGATAGCAATCCACAGAGTCGTGGAATCCTCACAGACGGCCCGCGGCCTGGTCGAACGACGTGGGCGACCCCGCGCCGCGCATGGCGGGCCAGCCTCTTCCCGGCGGCTTGGCAAAAACCATCAAGAGACCTGAGATCCAAGCGATTGGACGGACTCCAGGGCGTATTGAGATGAATTGAGTTCTTCTTACCCTCTTGGCATCCAGATTGGAATGTGTTATCAGCTGTGTGTTCTTAAATACTGCAACTCTGGGAGGCAGGTCGTGGGGCTCGCCAGCTCCCTCAAGATCCCCCCCTATTCCCGGAAACAACAGACAGGAAGTGACTTCCAACCCTGCAGCGCATTGAAGCGGCAAGATCCGAAGGAATTTCTCCGGCAAAATGCCCTGGCCGGACCATGTGAGTGATCGAAAATCCAATCCCCGTAATTGAACCTGCGACGGGGGCTTGTCGATGGCTGCGGATCTACCATGGTAGTGGCACGACCACGCGGGACGGGTCAGTGAGTGTCGCACCCGTACCGACGGCCGATAGCTGCCGAAGCCGGACGCCTGCGGGCAATCCTCCAAGCAAGCACCAACGTCAGGAAGTTCCAATCACTCGAGAAAAGAAGTGCCTCACCTGGGCTTTTGTCCTGGTGTGTCTGTATCTCTTCCCATTCGCTGGGGGCGCGGCTTACGCTGACATCGGCTACGAGGGCCAGTCCTACGCTGGGGGAAGACGCTCGCCGAGCGGCTCCAAGTCGGAGAGCAAGCTGTGGTGGAATGACGGGTTCTGGTGGGCCAGCATGTATGATCCCGCCAGTCGCGATTATCACATCTTCAAGCTGGACTTGAGTTCCCAGGCTTGGCTCGATACCGGCGTCGAGCTGGACGAGCGGTCGCGAAGCCGAGCCGACGTGCTTTGGGACGGCACGTTCCTGTATGTCGCCTCGCATATCTACACGACCACCCCCGGATTGGGCGATCCGAGCTATCTGTATCGCTTCAGCTATGACACCACGACGGGTACCTACTCACGCGACCCGGGGTTCCCGGTCGGCATCAACGACTACAGGACGGAAACCCTGGTCATCGACAAGGACTCAACCGGGACGATCTGGGCCACATGGGTTCAGGACAGTCAGGTCTATGCCAACCGAACGGTGGGGAACGACTTGCTTTGGGGAACGCCGTTTGTCCTGCCGGTGAGCGGGGCGAGCGTGAGCGGTGATGACATCTCCTCTGTGGTGGCCTTTGGAGGAGACAAGATTGGAGTGATGTGGAGTAATCTAATCGACTCGGCGATCTACTTTGCCGTCCACCAGGACGGGCAGCCGGAGACAGTCTGGGAGTCGAGCCGAACGGCGATCCAGGGACCGGGTAACGCCGACGACCAGATCAACCTCAAAGCCCTGCAGTCGGACAGTTCCGGACGGGTATTCGCCGTCATCAAGACCTCCCTGGATGATCTGTCGAGCCCAAACCCGAACGCACCGCAGATCATGGTGCTGGCCCGTGACCCCGTGACCGAGGACTGGTCCAGTGCCCCTTTCGGACGCATACAGGACAATCATACCCGACCCACCCTGTTGATTGACGAAGGACAGGGGGTTCTTCACGTGTTTGCGACCGGTCACCTGCCCTTGAACCCCGGCGGTTCGGGAGGAACGATCTACACGAAGACCTCGCCGCTCGACACGATCTCATTTCCCCTGGGGTTCGGAACGGCGGTGATCCAGGACGACTCGCATCCAAACGTAGACAACGCCACGTCGACGAAGCAGAACCTGAGCGAGACGACGGGACTGATCATCCTGGCGACAAACGAAGATACTGATCGGTACTGGCACGCCTACGACCCGTTGTGTGCGCCTCAGCCGGAGGTTTGTGACGGGTTGGACAATGACTGTGATGGAACGGTGGACAACGGTTTTGACCTGGGGGCCGCGTGTAGTGTGGCGGGTGAGGGGTGTGTACCGCTGGAGTTCAAGGTCTGTACCAGTGATGGGACCGGGACCATGTGCGAGACGACGCACGTGGACCCTAGTTGTGACGGTGTCGATGATGATTGCGACGGTTTGTTTGACGAGGACTTCATTCCGAATTCGACGACATGTGGCATAGGGGCCTGTACGGCAACGAGCTCGACGTCATGCATCAACGGAGGAGTCCTGTTCGACAGTTGCACGCCGGGCATGCCCACCTTGGACGACGCCACTTGCGATCGCATCGACGACGACTGCGACGGGCTGCTGGATGAGGATTTCATCGGGCCAGGATGCTCTGTGGGACCTCTTGTTCCGGCGGGCTCTCCCTGGCGTTATGACGACACCGGGACTGATCTTGGGACGGTCTGGACAGCCGTCAACTTGGCCGACAGCGGGTGGGCTTCCGGACCGGCACAGCTCGGCTATGGCGATGGTGACGAGGCGACGGTGATCTCGTTCGGGCCGAATTCCGGAGACAAGTACCCGACCTACTACTTCCGCCACCGCTTCGACGTGGCGAATCCGGGCGTGTTCGAACCCCTCGTCCTCAGGGTCATCCGCGATGACGGTTGCGTTGTCTACCTGAACGGCCTGGAGGTCGCGCGATCCAACATGCCCTCGGGAATGGTTTCATTCGATACCTTCGCTTCGAGCGGGGCCGGAAGCACGGAAAACAGTTGGCATGACTTTTCGGTGGATCCGGGATTGCTTCTGACGGGGAGCAACGTCCTAGCCGTCGAGGTGCATCAGAATAGGGCCACAAGCAACGATCTCAGCTTCGATCTGTTTCTCTGCGGGCCGACCTCCGACAATGATGCGACCTGTGACGGCGTGGATGATGACTGCGACGGGCTCATCGACGAGGACTATATCGAGACACCCACGAGCTGTGGTGTGGGAGTCTGCGTGTCGCTTGGCGAAACCGCGTGCGTCAACGGCATGGTGCAGGCGATCTGTACGCCAGGGACACCGTCCAAGGAGCATTTTGAAGATGATGTCATCCCGTCCAGGAACGATTGGGTCGACCGGGGCGCGGCGATCTATCCAGGAGAGCCCGGATCCTGGGACGTTCGCTTATCGGGAATGCTCAGCCCGGGGGCGATGGTCAAGAAGAACGGCACGTATTTCCTTTATTACATCGGTGCTGATGGGGATCGCTTATCGGATGGTGGACCACGACACCGGGCTCTCGGCGTAGCGACGAGTGTGGATGGCATTCAGTTCTCAAAGTACCCGGGCAACCCCATCTTGACTCATCTTCCACACAACAACGAAGAGGAAGGCATTTTTGCCGTCGGTGCGACGCTCGATAGGCATGGAAAGGTTGTCCTCTATT
>JBDGZZ010000295.1:0-5167 GCA_039588335.1 Gemmatimonadota bacterium
CCGTCCACCGCGGAGAAGGTGGCGTTCCGAGTAGCAGCGGTGGCGGGAGGCGGCCTATTGGCGAGTTTCGCGGCCTTCTTTGGCCTGCTTCCAAACACGGACGTGTGGATGCTGGTGTTCCCAGCGTCTGTGCTGGCCGGTACCGTCTCATTGTCCGTGGGCACCACGCAGAGGTCACGCCGGGTCGACGCGAAAGCCGAGCGCCGCTTCAAGTTCTGGAAGGGCACATTGGCGAAGTGGCTCTTCAAGGTGGCCGGCATCCGGCTCAAGCAGAAAGCGCTGCCGATGCGGCCGACGCATCGTCCCACGGAACTGCAAATCGGCTTTGCCGTAGACGCCTTGTACGAGCAACTCCCCAAAGCGATTCGCTCCGGATTGGGTGACGTGTCATCGGTGGTGCGACATCTAGAAGCTGACGCGCAAAAACTGCGGCAGACGCTCGAGATGTTGAACGACGCGCACGCGGCGGCGCAAGCAGCCGGCAACGAGATTCCAGCCGATCTGAGGGATGCGCGGGAAACCACCGAGAAGCAATTGGCGGAGGCCGTCGCCTCGTTGGAAACCATTCGTCTCGGTTTGTTACGCCTGACAACCGGCACGGGGACCGTTGAGAGTCTCACGACCGATCTGGCGGTGGCCGCTGACGTGGGAGATCAAATAGACCACCTGTTGGCAGGGATGACGAGCGTGGAGCTGCTACTGCGGCCGACATGAGAGCGGCGGGAATGTAGAATATCGAACAAGGAATTTCGAACTACGAAGTGATCTACTGCGAGTTCGACATTCGACATTCGACATTCGCCGTTCGCCGTTCGCCGTTCGATATTCGATATTCTGTAGCTTCATGACCGAGATCACCTCTCGGTCCAGGTGAGCGGCGAGAATGTAGAGTTGCGAACACGGAATTTCGACCTAAGAGGTGATCTACTTCAAATTCGACATTCGACATTCGACATTCGCCGTTCGATATTCGATATTCTGTAGCTTCATGACCGAGATCACATCCCGACTCTCGACGGCCCTCGCGGACCGCTACCGGATCGAACGACGCCTTGGCGAAGGCGGCATGGCTACCGTCTATCTCGCTCAGGACTCGAAACACGATCGGAAAGTGGCGCTCAAGGTGCTGCGGCCTGAGCTCGCGGCTGTGTTGGGTGCCGAGCGGTTCGTGCAGGAGATTAAGACCACGGCGAGTCTGCAGCATCCGAACATCCTGCCGCTGTTCGATTCGGGTGAGGCGGACTCCTTTCTCTACTATGTGATGCCGTTCGTCGAAGGCGAGACGATTCGCGACAAGCTCAATCGCGAAACCCAGTTCAGCGTCGACGAAGCCGTCAAGATCGCGTCTGACGTCGCGGACGCGCTGGACTACGCGCACCGCCAGAACGTGATCCATCGCGACATCAAGCCCGAGAACATCCTGTTGCACGATGGACGGCCCATGGTGGCCGACTTCGGAATTGCCCTGGCGGTGAGTGCCGCGGCAGGCGGCCGCATGACGGAGACCGGGCTCTCACTCGGCACGCCACACTACATGTCGCCCGAGCAGGCGACCGCCGAGAAGGACATCACTAGTCGTTCCGACATCTATTCGTTGGGCAGCGTGTTGTACGAGATGCTGACGGGCGAGCCCCCTCACTCGGGTGGATCGGCGCAGGCGATCATCATGAAGATCCTATCGGACACGCCACGACCTGTAACCGAGCTGCGGAAATCGGTACCGCCCCACGTGGCGGCGGCGACGGCGAAGTCCCTGGAGAAGCTGGCGGCGGACCGGTTCGAGAGCGCGGCGAGGTTCGCGCAGGCGCTTGCCGATCCTACCTTCTCGACCGCGGTGCCTACGACGGTCGGCGTTGGCGCCGTCGGGTCTCGACCGGGACACAGGTGGCAGCGGTTTGTGTGGCCGGTGGCCGCGGTGGGTCTTGCGGGCGCGGCGCTCTGGGGATGGTTGCGGCCCGAACCGCCGAAACCAGTCTCCCGCTACAGCATGGCCTTGCCCGAGGGCGAAGCACTCGCACAAACCAGTTGGGCCCGTGTAGCCATCTCGCCGGACGGTGAGCAAATGGTGTACAGCGGATTGACGAGCCAAGGCCCACGATTGCTCGTGCGGGCCCGTGATCAACTGCACGCCACGCCGCTGCCGGGTACGGAGGACGCGGTCAATCCGTTCTTTTCCCCCGACGGCAACCGTGTCGGTTTCTTTACCACGATCAGCCCACGTGAAATCAAAGTGGTCTCGCTGGCAGGTGGTCCACCTATCACCGTAGTTGATTCGCTGGTTGGATTGCCGGGGGCGACATGGGGTACCGATGGGTACATCTACTTCGACGCTGTGGGCATTGGCCCCCTGCTCCGAGTGCCGGCGAGCGGCGGTATGCCCGTACCCATTGCGGCGCTGGATACCGCGCAGGGCGAGCAACAGCACAACTGGCCGGACGTGCTGCCCAATGGTAGAGGTGTGATATTCACGATCAATCGAGCGGGCCCCGGCTTCATCGCTGCCAATATGGATATTGCGGTACTGGATCTTTCGACCGGCAAACACACGGTCCTGGTGCGGGGAGCGTATGCCCGATACGCGGTCTCCGGGCACCTTGTCTATACCACTGGTGATGGAACACTGATGGTGGTTCCGTTCGATCAAGACAAGCTCGCATTGACGGGAGAGGCCATCGGACTTGTCGAGGGTCTTGCAGTTGGGTCGGCCGGTGCTGTGGATCTCGCGCTGTCGGCCACGGGCACACTCGTGTATGCGACCGGTGCCGTGCTGAACGATCCTGAGGAGCTGGTGTGGGTGGCACGTGACGGAACGGCAGAGCAGATCGACCCTGGCTGGGTCGGTGCCTTCTCGTCCGTAGCATTGTCGCCCGACGAATCCTCGTTAGCCGTGACGGTGGAAGGGGCCAATGTGAGCCAAATATGGATAAAACAGCTACCGAGTGGACCGTTCACCAGGCTCTCGCTCGAGGGGTCGATCAATAATCGTGCGCGATGGACCCCGGACGGTCGTGCCGTGACGTTCCTTTCCAACCGCTCCGATTTTGGCGTCTTCGCCAGCGAGGTGTATGTGCGCCGGGCAGATGGGAGTGCTCTGGCAGAGCGATTGGTTGACGAGGAAAGACCGCTGAGCGAGGCGCTTGTGTCTCGGGACGGTGCGTGGCTCGTGGCCCGCACGACATCTCCAAACCAGGACATCGTCGCTTACCCACTTAAGAGCGATGGTGTGCCGATCCCTCTTGTTACGACCGACGCCCAGGAATTCGCTCCGTCACTCTCGCCGGACGGTCGCTGGTTGGCATATACGTCGACCGAGTCCGGTGGGCCAGAGGTGTATGTGGCCCCGTTCCCCAACACGGGTGAGGCTCGGTGGGCGGTCTCGACGGGTGGGGGGAATTTTCCCGTTTGGGCGCGGCATGGCCGGCAGCTCTTCTATCGCAGTGCGGATGATGAGCTTGTTGCGGTGGAGGTCATCCCGGGCCCGGCCTTCGCGATGGGACAACGCCGAGTGCTGTTTTCGATGCGGCCCTACGGAGGCGTCGATGTGACGGAGGACGACCGGTTCGTGATGATCCGACGCCGTGGCGCCGAGAGCGCCAGCGAGCTAATCGTGGTCGAGAACTTCTTCGAGGAGCTGAAGGCGAAGGTGGGGAACTAGGAAGAATATCGAATAACGAACTCCGAATTTCGAACTACGAAGTGATCTACATCGAGTTCGACATTCAGTGTTCGATATTCGATATTCGATATTCGTATGACCGAGATCACATCCGGACTCACGACCGCACTGGCCGATCGCTACAAGATCGAGCGCCGCCTCGGCGAAGGCGGCATGACACGGGCCGTGCAGGTGAAGCACAATCGAGCCGCGGTGTGACAAGGAGAGAACACTGATCGTTCCAGCGGGCATCATCCTCGTTCTTGTGGGTTTCTTCACTGTCGCAGGTGGTGTCTTCGACTGGGAGTGGTTCATGGGTCACTGGAAGTCGCGTCTGTTCGTGAAGTTGTTTGGCCGCAACGGAGCCCGAGTGTTCTACATCGCTCTTGGATTGGGAGTCTCGGCAGTTGGTGTCTACATGTTGGGTTTTGGTTAAGCCGACCATTGAGGCGGTGGGGAACTAGCGCGAATATCGAATAACGAACTTTGAATTTCGAGGTACGAAGTGGTCCGTTTCGAGTTCAACATTCGATATTCGCAAATCAATAGCCCTTGACACGTCCCTCCAACACCTGTCAGCTTCTCAGAATGAATTTGGCCGCATTCGATATCAGTGACCTCGGTGGACCGGGTAAGCTGGTCCAATGTACGACTGAACTCGAAGTCGTGAGCAACGTCTTTAGCAGCCCCAACCCAGGGTGCGGCCCGCCGAACTAACGCAACAGCTCGCAGCGTAATGGCCCCGCACCCTCTGGATGCGGGGCTTTTTCTTGCCGTGAGACACGAGGTAATCGAGATGTCTGACGAGAAGGGATTGGCCGAGGGCGACACAAATGGAGGACCCATGGAGCTTGGAAGAGCCCGCAACCGCATCGATGAGATCGACCTCGAGATACTCGCACTGCTCGAGGAGAGGCTCGAGCTTGGCTTGCGTGTGCGCCGGTTCAAGCGGGAACCGACTGATGCGACGCGCGAGCGGGTGGTTCTCGACCGTGCAACGCGGTCGGACTTGGCGCTCGTCCACGCCGACTTCGCGGAGCGTCTCTTCGGGAGTATCGTTGTGGAGAGCAAACGCTTGCAGGAGTCGGGTCTCAGGTTGGTCGCCTTCCAAGGTGAGCACGGCGCTTTCTCGGAAATAGCGGCCCGATCATTGGTGAGCGGGTCGGCATATGCACCATGCAGCGAGTTTGCCGAGGTGTTTTACGGGGTGGAGAGGGGCCACTTTGACTTCGGCATGGTCCCGGTGGAGAACTCGCTGGAGGGGGCAATCTCGCAGGTCAACGACCTGCTTGCCCGAATGAATCTGCGCATCGTCGGCGAGGTGCGTGTCCCCATTCGCCACCACCTGCTTGCTGTCAAGGAGACGGACTTCCGCGACATTCGGGTCGTCTATTCCCATCCGCAGGCGCTCGCCCAGTGCCGCGGCTTCCTCGAGCGGGAACGACTCGAAGCGAGGCCCCACTACGACACCGCCGGCGCCGCGCGGATGGTTGCACGCGAGCGACCGTTGGC
>JBDGZZ010000296.1:0-5163 GCA_039588335.1 Gemmatimonadota bacterium
GGCAGGCCGCCCAATAGTGGTATGGGGAGCCGGACCGGTCGGCAAAGCCTTTGCCCTAGCGCTGCAGCATGAGGATCACGAGGTGGTTGCGTTCGTAGATTTGGATCCGCGGAAAATCGGGCAGACTATTCACGGGGCACCGGTAATTCACCCTTCGCGCATCGGAGATTACGATGGCACCTACGTGTTGGCCGCAGTTGGCTCTGAGAAAGCGCGTACGGAAATCCGTGCCTCGCTCCATGCAGCGGGGTTTAGAGAACCGGAGGACTGTTGCGCCGTAGCTTAGTCAACCCGCCGGTCCTGCTAGCATCGATCATCGTGGCACTGGCAGCTCTGCAGTCGTGCTCCGATTCAACAGCACCCAACTGGAGCAGCGAGGGAATTCAAGCTGTCTTCATCGACTCCATGGTCGCTCCAGACACCAGCTCCGAACAAGACACGCTTCGACTGGCCTTATGGAGCGCCCCCGTGCAGGGGGATAGGTTCGACTCCTTGCACTTTAACGTTGTCAGAGACATAGACCGCGTAGACTTGACGATCACGGTGCACGTCTATAGGTGGATTGGATCACGCCATATGCCACCTACTAACAAGACGCCGTTGCATGGTGACCCTTACAAGATCGCGCCGCCGTTTCAGATAGGATCTTTCGTCATTGCGGTCCAACAACCAGACGCTTCGGCCTTGATCTACACTGTCACCATCGTTCCCTAATACTGTCAGAGGGAAGAAGTTGCTGACGACACGCGACCAGGGACGCGAGACTGCCGTAGTGGAGTGTGTCAGGTGAACTCCCGGATCCATCTCCCCACTGTCGTTGCCATTGCCGTCACCGTCTACGCAGTCGGCATAGCCCTCCACGAACTCGGTCACGTCACAGCCGGGATTGTTGTCGGAGGCAATCCAGCTCTGGTCTCGAGCACGGACGTGCGCGGCGATTGGTCCGAGGTGTCTCGGGGAGGTGACGTGCTCATCGGCATCAGCGGCTCACTGGTCAACTGGATCCTGGCAGCGTTGGGCTATTGCATGCTCAGAGTTCGGAAGATTTCAGGTGCGTCTCGTTACTTCGCCTGGCTCCTGATGGCCGTGAACGGATTCTTTGCCTTTGTGTATATGGCAGCATCTCCGCTAATTGCTTTCGGCGATTGGGTAACGATACTGCGAGGTTTCCCGCTCGAAACACCGCTCAGAGTCGTGACAAGCGCGATGGGTATCGCGTTGACCTGTTGGTGGATGCGTTTGAGTGCCCGCCAACTCGCTCCGCTCTTTGCAGCTCCAACTCAAGCAGCGCGACTTGCCAAGGCTTACCCGGTAACTCTCACGAGTTGGTTAGCCGGCGGTTCGATTGCCGCGGTGGCGTCACTGCTCCGCCCACTTGAGTTGCGGTGGGCACTCATCGTAGCGATCGCTAGCACCTTCGGGACCACGTGGACGCTTCGGCCCACAGCCCGACTTGCAGCGCGGCACGAGCTATCGGCTGAAGAAGGTCATGCCCAGAGCATTGGGCCAAGCGTAACGTGGATGGTAGCGGGCACTGCAATTGGCCTTGCGTTCGTGTTCTGGTTGGGACCGGGGGTCGCCGTGTAGGAATGAGCAACGCGCCGCTGCATTCTGCAGATTACATTCACGTAACTGCAATAGGACGGCACCAGATGATGCGAACCGCCGCCATACGATGCACCCCACTGTGGCTACTCCTCTCCGCTGGATGTTCAAACAACACGGACCAAGCAGGCACCCCATTCGACGCCGATGTGATAAACGCGTGGGTTGGAATGTGGAACTCGTACGATCTGGATCTGGTGGATCAGCTCTTCGTCGCGGATTCCACCGTCACGTACCTATCGTCGGAACGCGAAGGGGTCGTCGCCGGAATCGATTCCCTACGCGAGCACCACGTAGGCTTTGGATTCGTTAGCGGCGGCAAGGAAACAGAAACGGAGTTGTGGCTGGAAGATCTCCACATCTCAGAGCATGCCCGTGCAACGGTTGTTGCAGGTACCTGGTACTTCCGACGAGAGACGGATGAGGAAGAGGATCAGCGCGGACCCGTAACACTAGTGTATGTGCCGATTCGCGGCACACACCGAATCGCGCACGCACACTTCAGCAACTACTGAGCGGTCAAGAGTGAGCTACAAATGAGGGAGTTCCACCATCTGGGGATTCCGACAGAAATTGAGCGTGAAGGTGAGGTTTACCTGGAAGAGTTCAAGATGTACGTGTCCGGGTTCGAGACGAGTCCCTACGGGATCGAATGGATGAGATTCGAGCCCGACTGTACGTTACCTCAACTAGTAAAGACGCTGCCGCATCTCGCATTCAAGGTCGACAACCTCAGAGCAGAACTCGAGGGAAAGGAAGTTCTCATCCAACCGAACAGCCCCTCCCCCGGTTTGACCGTTGCCTTCATCGTCGATAACGGAGCGCCGGTGGAATTCCTCGAATTCGAGGCTGACGACAGCTAACCGCGCAACGCTTCCAGCTCTTCGGTCGTCCGCTCCAAGATCTTGGCGACCTCGGCGACCTTCTTTTCGTCGTCCCTGAATCTCCACGTGGTACGGTAAACCTGACCCACCAGCTTTCCCACCTGCCGAGTCACGTCAGGCATGGGGTCGTTTAGCAGATTCTCGATGGTCTCCTCGACCCGGTCGAAGATATCCTCCACGGTGCCTTTGTTCTCCTCCAGGAACTCGCGGCCGGCATCAGTTATGGAGTAGACCTTCTTGCCCTCCACCTCTTCGCTGCTCACGAGCTCCTCGTCCTCCAGCCATTGCAGAGTGGGATACACGGTGCCGGGTGACGGCTTGTAGCAACCTCGCGTGTGTTCCTCCAGCTCCTTCATCACCTCGTAACCGTGCATCGGCTTCTCGCGAAGGAGCTTGAGAATCACGTATTTCATGTCCCCCGGCTCGAACCAGTGGCGTCGGCGCCGGCCCCCGCGTCTCCGTCCATGGCCCGGCCACCACTCCCACGGTCCCATACCGAAGAACCATTCGCGCTCTTTCATCAGATACCTCCACGCGATAGATCTAGATATTACGACACGATATTACGTACGATATATCTTAAAGAATTTGACCTGGGTAGGCAAGGGGCGGTAAGGGGCGGTAAGGGACGGTAAGGGACGGCACGGGACGGGACGGTCCCGACTAAAGCCGGTCTGGCCTCCAGAGTAAGGCAGAGCCTTGGGTTAGCTCATCCTCCCAGACTCATGGGCCAGACGGTGCCGCCGTAGAAGGCCATGAACAGGGCAGCTCCCGAGAGTGCCAGCGCCTTGAGGAAGTGCGCCAACTCGGCTTGGCGGCTGGCTGGGTCGCTTTCCTTCCAGAACGGGTGCAGCGCCCAGCCGGCGGGGAAAAGGACCAGGAAAACAAGGCCGGCGCCGATGAACCGGTGCCATCCGAGAAGGATCAACACGCCACCCACGAGCAACATGACACCGGTCGCCCAAGACACCACTCGTGGACCCGGTACACCCTTGCTCTCCATGAAGGCCGGAACCTGCGGACTGAACAGGTGCCTCAGTCCGAAGACCACGCAGAGGGCGGTGAACAAGATACGGCCTGACAGGTGTAACCAGGGATACATGGATTCGGGCATCGGGTCTCCACGGAGCAGAATTGCCGCCTGATGATCGCTCCGCTGCGGTCACTGCGCAAGCGGACACAATACGAACAGAGACCCGAAGAGACGGAAGGGGGGTTGCGGGGTTACCGTCCCCTACCGTCTCTGCCCGTCCCTTGCCATCTCTTCTTACCGCCCCTTACCGCCTGTAACTCCAGTTGAAACCGTCGTCTCGCCCTGGGACAGTCACGGGCACTATCTGCGGACTCCGGTTTCTCATGATCTCGACGTTCATCGTCTCGCCTGTTTCATATGACCGAATTATCCGAACCAGATGCGACTGGTCGGTCGGCTTGCGGCCATCGATGTTGAGGATCACATCGCCGCTCTTGAAATCGAACTCGTCGTCTTCAGGCGCCCGTATGATCAGCAGCCCCTCCGACGTTCCGAAATAGGCTCCCAGGTCTTCGTCCAACTCGATCAGTTCCACCTCGAGCCATCCGATCGACCACATACCACTGCGGAATAGGGTGGCCACGTTCCCGGAAACCGCCCGCGGGGAAGTAGACACATATGCCCGCGGGAATACCGACACGTCGGGTCCCACGCTAACTCCGTAGCTGAGCTCGGTATCTCGTTCAACGAGCACGATATCAGCAGTGCCGCTCCGCGATCCACGACGGTACTCGACATGTAGAGTGTCACCGACCTCGAGTTCGTCCTTGATGCCGACGAGTTTGTTGCTGGGGGATGTATCGCGCCGGCTCGTACGTGCAAGTGAGTTGCCGTTCGCCATGGTGATGATGTCCCCATCCTTCAAACCTGCCTCGGCCGCTGGTCCATCCTCGACCACGTTGTCCAAGACCGCACCAATCGAGTCAGTGACCGGATCGCGTTCCGTGTTGAGGTATACACCCATCATTGGGCCGGAACTGCTGATGGAAATGGCCAGTGGACCCACTCGAGCGAATTCTCCGTACAACGTCGTCAGGCGGCTGCGGTCCAACTCGGCCATCGCACTCTGGAGTTCGTTCATCGCTTGCCGCATTTGCTCCCGCGCTTGCCTACTCTCCTGCTCCTGCAGCAACTGTACAGCTTGCTCCAGCTGCCGCTGTGCTTCCTGGACGCGGTGCTCTGCTTGGCGCATCCGTTCCGCCTCCTGCTCCTGCTGCTGCCGCTCCCGCTCAGTTTGCTCCTGAGCCACGACGTCGCCGGCGGCGACAACGGCGAATGCCAGACCCGCGGTCAGGATGCGTCTAAAGTTCGTGTGCATTGTCTTTCACTCCTTAATCATGCCAATGGCCGCAACCGACCATGGTTCAGAATCCAACGTACACCGCTCGCCTGTTGTGCGTGTTCACCAGAGCGTCCAACAGTAGGACCCGTTCCTGCAGCAGTTGCCTCAACTGCAGTTCGACCACTTCCCTCTCGGATATTGTTCTCAAGAGACGCTCATCAAATAGCTGCACGGCCTGGCTCTCTGACGTCCCGCGTCTGTTTGCCGCCAGTGCGTCCAGTACCCGGACGTCGATAAGACCGATTCGGTTGTCGATAATGCGAATCCGGTCCTCCAGGTCCACGATCGCTATGGCCGCC